>NZ_BAABBE010000017.1:0-199666 GCF_039537795.1 Lentzea roselyniae | reverse complement strand
ACGCTGCTTCAACCGGCTCAAACAGTTCCGCGCGATCGCCACCCGCTACGACAAGACCGCCCTGTCCTACCAAGCCATGATCGACCTGGCCACCCTCACCCTCTGGCTTTGAGGACGGGCCCTAGCACCGTCGACACCCAGCAGGCCGCGCGGTGGCTGGCGGCGCGGGGAATTCCCCTGATCTCGGCCACGGCCAACGCCCTCCGCGAGGACGGCGTCATGCGGATCACCCCGGACAACGACCAGTTCGCCGAGGCCCTCGCCGACGAACTGGTCAGCCGGTCGCTCGTGCCCACGCGCCTGATCTCCGACGGCCCCAGCGACCCGTACGTCGGCGCGCTGAGCGACAGCCTGGCGAGGAGATGGCCGGGGCACCTCGAACGCAACGTCGTCGACAGCACGCTCGGGTTCCAGCGGGCCGTCCAGCAGCTATGCCAGGACGACTCAGTCGTCTTCTACAGCGGCCGCTCGGCCGGGCTGCGGAACGTGGTCAACTCCATCGCCATCGTATGCCCGAACCAGCCGATCACCGTCGTGACCGAGACCATCGGCATCGACGAGGCCGCACGGGAGGTGCACCGAACCAAGCTGACCTTGGTGTACGCCAGTCCGGTCGATCCTGCGGGCTGGGCCTCGGGCTCGGTGTACGCGCCTCCTGGTTTCGCGCGGTTCGAGGCCAGTTACAGCGCTCAGTTCGCCGACCGGCTCGACGACGGCTATGCGCTGCTACACCACGACGCCGCGCTTGCGGCCTTCACCGCTGTTAACTACACAGTCGCCATTGCCACTCCAGCGGTGGTCAGGGAAGCGTTGCAGCGCTTCGAGATCCAGGGTGCCACGGGCGCGATCTCCTTCGGCCAGGCGGGAAGCCCAGTCGGCAAACCGATCGCGGTGCTCGACTTCCCGCGGCGCCCATCAGACCGAGCCCCGTACGTCACGCGCTGAGCGAGGTCAGCCGTCCCAGGACGCGGCTCGCGGTGCGCTCCGCTACGTAGATCGCCGTGTCCGCGTCCCGCAGCAGGTCGGCCGTGTCGGCGCCTGAACCGGACACAGCGGCACCGATGCTCGCCCCGAGTTGCTCCGGAGCGCCGTTCAGCTCATTTAGCACAGACTTCGCGAGGCACATGGTGTCCTCGACATCGGCGCCGGGAACCAGGATGACGAACTCGTCGCCACCGAGACGTCCCGCAATGGCCTCCAGATGTAACACGGAGGCCATGCGGGCCGCCACGGCCTTTGACGTAGTCGTCGCCCGCTGCGGCAGTCTGCGTCGTTGACGTCTCCGAACCTGTCGAGGTCCCACGATCAGCAGTCCCACGGCGGAGTACACGGCCATCGCTTTCCGCACGAGGTGCAGGAAGTGCGCCCGTCTGGCCAGCAATGACTCACCAACTGCAGATGATCTTGGTCACCGTTCGGCCTCTTGCAGCGGGTGCACGTCATCCGTCTCAACCGTCCACGACCCGACCAAGGCCAGCGGATGTCGCTCACCGGTCAGGGCCTGCAAAGCGGTGGCAACCTCCTCAAGACTCGCCTTGACGTAGATCGTGGTGGAGCCCCGCCAGAGGTTCCATTGGGAGTGTCCGGCGTAGGCGATGGCTACCGCCGTGCCGAAATTGCGCTCCACCCATGTCAAGGTGGTGTGCCGCAACCAGTGCGTGCTGATGCTCTCTTCATCGACGGCCTTCACGTGCTTACGCATCCGATTCCACAGCCTCCGGTGGCGGGCTCGGGTCAGCGGCCTTCCGTCAGGAAACCGCAACAGCGGACTCGTCCTGTCTCGAACGCCACGCTCATGCGCATGATCGAGCAGTGCCAGCATGAGCGTCCGGGAGACCGGCTGATCACGCTGCGTGCCCTTCTCCCTCAGCGTGATCAGCAACCGATCGGGGTCCAAATCCTCCAGAAGTAAACTCAGCGCGCCACCGGTTCGCGCGGCAGTCTCCAGGTGGAACCGAAGCAACAGACTGTCCAGCCGCGGATCGTGTCCAGTCCTAACGGCAGCCTTGACGATCTCCTGATATAGCTGCGGACTCAATGCGTGACGCCGAGACTTGACTTTGCGGGGTTTGGGCACTTCGCCATCAGGTCCTGCCGCGACGACAAAATCCCCTGATCCACTGCCAATCGGTACACGCGTTGCAGCGCGTAGTACATGTGATGTACTGCGCTGGCGCCGTCGGCGTGGTTACGGCGCCGTTGCGCGATGGCGCGTACGTGCTCGTACAGTTCGTCCACATCGCGCGGGGTCGGCTCGTGCAGCCTGCGCGTGCTCCAGCATGCGACGATCGTGTTCCAGTAGGCGCGGTAGACGAGCCGCGACGCCGGGGGCGCTGCGTCACGCACGAGGGGCATGAACTGCTCGAAGGTCGGTACGTTCTGCGGCCGCGCGGCAGCCAGGAGTTCTTCCGGCTCCACGTTCAAGTGCTGCATCATCTGGACCAACACCTGCACGTCGGCCTGAGTGCTACCCACGGCCATCACCCGAACCTGCCGCATCCTGGGCCCGGTTGCCGACATGGGACCCGCACCCGGATGAGAGCTCGCCGTCGTCAGGGTCGTCAGTAGTGTCGGCGGTTGTCGGAACGTCGAGACCGGGCGGCGCACCGGCGGGACGCATCCGCTCCACGATCCTTCTGGGATCGGGTAGCGCTTGGTCCAGGGCCTCCAGGTCGTGCAGTACCACGGCGGACATCGACGGTACCGCCACCACCAGTACCGCGTCGCCGGCGTCGTAGCCGCACCAGTGCCGCAAGGGCGCGGGTATCAGCACCATGTTGCGGGCGGTCAGCGTCCAGTCGCCCTGGTCGTCGCGGCGTACGACGATTTCGTGGCCGTCGCTCACGCCGATGTCGACTCGTGTTCCCGGTGTCCACCCCAGCTGTGAGAACAGCCTCTGGTCGGTGAGCCTGCCGTCGGAGTCGAGCAGCACCACCGCGTAGCGCCGTCGATACCGGTGTTCCCGTTGCACGACGGGCATTTCGCCGAGTCCGGGTGTCTCGGTCCGCCTCAGGTCCAGTGTGCGTCGTACGTGCGATGGTCCGGATGAGCCCGCAAGACCGTTCACTGGTGCATCACCGGACGCGGAGGCTCGATCGGCCAAGGCCTTCCTGAACTCGAGCGCCGGGACGATTCCGTCACTCATGGGCGTCCCCGCGGTGCTGACTAGCAGGACGAGCCGGGTTGTATTCCGTGCGACTTCCACAGGGTCGCACGGGCGGTCGAAGTGCCTCTGTTACGGGATCGGTCCCGGATGTGGGTGTCGAAGCAGGAACTCCAGGATCTGCCGGTAGCTGAGCTGCTCGGGGTCGAACACGATCTCGATGGCCTCGGCGTGGTTGCCGTGGCGGCGGTAGGTGGCGTTGGGCGTGCTGGGGTCGCCGGTGTAGCCGACGCGGGTGGAGACGACTCCGGGGTGGCGGCGGAACAGGTCCTGCATGCCCCAGAAGCAGCCGCCCGCGAGAACAGCCTTCTCCGTCACAGTGGTTCTCCTCTGCTCGGTGTTCACTCAGCAGAACGCTCGGTCTTGCCCGGTTCATCCCCGTCAACTTGTGACGTGTCCATTACGGGCGCCGAGTCCATCACGGGCACCGAGCGCGCCTCGATGACCTCGCCCAGGTAGCGCAGGACGACCGCCACCGCGGCGGCGACCGGCACGGAGAAGAACGCGCCCGCGATGCCGTACAACGAGGTACCCGCGGTCACCACCAGCAACACCACGGCGGCGTGCAGGCGCAGGCCGCGTGACTGCAGGATGGGCTGCAGCACGTTGCCCTCGACCTGCTGCACGACGATGACGATGATCAGCATGATGATCGCCGTGGTCAGCCCGTTGCTGACGAGCGCGACCAGCACCGCCAGCGCACCGGCGATAAACGCGCCGACGATCGGGATGAAGCCGCCGAGGAACGTCAGCGCCGCCAGCGGGATCGCGAGCGGCACCCCGAGGATCACCAGGCCGAGCCCGATGAACACCGCGTCGATCAGCGACACGACCGCCTGGCTGCGGATGAAGCTGCCGAGCGTCACCCAGATCCGCTCCAGCACCGTCGTGACGTGCCCGCCCGCGCGCTCGCCGATGAGGCCGCGCAGCCACGGCGTGAACCGCATGCCGTCCTTGACGAAGAAGAACGCGAGCAACAACGCCACCAGCCCGGTCACGACACCGGACGTCACCGCGCCGGCCCCGGTCAGCAGCCCGCTCGCGATCGACCCGATGCTCGACTTGACCTGCTCGACCCCTTGGGCGATCAACCGGTCGAGATCGGTGTCGGCCAGGTTGAGCGGCGGCCCTGACGCCCACTTCTGCGCCTGCTGCACCGCCTCGGTGGCGCTCTTCGCGATCTCCGGCACACCGGACGCGATGGACGTGGAGATCGCCGCGATGACGCCTCCCAGCACCACCAGCCCGACGACCAGCACGATCGTCGCCGACAGCGCCGAGTTGAGCCCCTTCGACATCAGCCACCTGGCCGGCGGCCACAGCACCGTCGTGATCAGCAACCCGAGCAGCACGGGCATCACGACCACCCAGATCTTCCCGATGATCCAGAAGACCATCCAGAAGCCGAGCGCGGCCAGCGCCACCCGCAGACTCCACCGCGCGAGCCAGCTCACGCCGTGCCCGATCGCCTCACCCTTGTCCGCCCACCTGCGTTCCCGTTCCACGCGGACAGTCTGTCCTGATCTAGCCCGAACGGGTAACGGACATGCCGCTAGCCCTCGGCCAAGCCGTGCAGCGCGGCCTACGACGCGCGGTGGAGCACGCCGTCGACGTCCGGCGCGACCGAGCCGCGGATCAGGTTCCGCACCACCGGCAACCCGGACAGACGGAAAGCCCAGTCCCGCAACGAGATGCGCCAGGTCGACGACGGCGCCATCCAGCCGATGAAACGACGCCCGAACTCCTGGGTGTGCGCGACGGCAGGCTTCATCCGCGTCTGGTAGCGCTCGAAAGCGCCGTCCGTGCCGGCCGCAAGCTCCTCGGCCAGCACGAACGCGCCGGTCATCGCGAGGGACGCCCCGTGGCCGGCGAACAGCGAGACTGCCCCGCACGCGTCACCGACCAGGACGACCTTGCCGCGATGCCAGGTCGGCAGGTCCACTTGGGACACCTCGTCGTAGTAGATGTCCTGCGGCACCGCGGAAAGCAGTTCGGGTGCCACCCAGCCGAGGTCGCCGAACCGATCACGCAACGCCGCCGCCGGATCCGCGGGCACGGCTTGCTCGTCCGACCGGTACAGCATCAACGCCGCCATCGCCCCACCGCGCACGGCATAGCAGCCGATCATCCGGTGCGGCACGGTCAGCATCTGGTAGCGATAGCCGATCCGCGCGCTCAACTCCGGGTCCTGGACGGAGAACGCCGCCGTGTGGTGGCCCAGGTACCGCACGAACGACGACCCGAACACCAGCTCCCGAACGCGTGAGTGCACGCCGTCCGCACCCACCACCAGGTCGAACGAGTCAGCGGATCCGTCCGAGAACGTCACCAGGCCGTCGTCGACCGCAGAAACCGTTGTGCCGTGACGAATCGGAGACCGCAGGTCGGCCAGGATCACCTCCGCCAGCTCGCCGCGCAGCAGGCTGATCACCCCGTCCGCCACCGCCGAGTAGGCCGAGGCGGAGATCGTGGCACGCGACCGCCCGCGGGCGTCCACGCTGGTCACCGACGAGATCGGCGCGCGCCGCCGTTCCAGCGCCGGCAGCAGGCCCATCCGCCGCGCCACCTCGTGACCCGGCCCGAAGAAATCGATCATGTAGCCACCCGCGCGGAACGAGGGCGCCTTCTCGACGACCAGGACGTCCCAGCCCGCGCGTTCCAGCCACCACGCCGTCGTCAGCCCGGCGATCCCCGCTCCTACCACCAACGCCCGTTGGGCACTCGACTTAGGCATATGCCCAATCTAGCGCACGCGCCCGCTGCTCCGCCCGCCACTCCACAGCCAGATACCGACTGCCGCCACCACCAGCACGGCCAGGCCGATCAGGCCGTCGGGCACGCCGCTCTGGTCCTGGCGCTGCGCCGAGTTCTGCGCGATGACCTGCGGCGCACGAGGAGCAGGCGTCGGCGCGATCGAAGAAGGTTGCGCGACCAGCGCCAACGGGATCGCCTCGGTGTCGTTGAAGTCGACCATCCCGGTCGCCTCCAGCACCGTCATGTGGTCGAGCACGGTGTCCATGCAGACCTTGGCGTAGTCGCGGATCGCCGTGTTGCGCGTGCCGGTGCGCACCTGGGCCAGGAACTTGTAGACCGCACCGTGCGCGGCACGGAGCCGGTTCGCGAAGACCCTGTCGAACTCGGCACTGCGGGCGGGCGCGGCCGCCATCTCGTTCAGCCAGCCCTGCTGAGCCTCGTTGGGCTGCGTTGGCAGGTCCACGTTCAGCGTGCGCGCGAGCTCGATCGTTCTCCTGTCCAGATCGGCATGTCCGTCGATCAGGTGCCGGCTGGCCTCCCTGACCAGCGGGCTGGCCGACTTCTCCAGGCCCATCCGCCCCGCAGGGCCCTCCCACAAGCCCGCGAGTGCCACCTTCTGCAGCAGGTCGCGGCCGGCGGGCCCCATGGGCCCGAACTGGGTCTGGACGTGGTCGGGACCGAGGTTCGGCTGCGCGAGCGCGGGCGGTGCACCCACCAGAACGATCAACAGGGTGATGAGCAGTATCCGCATGCCGGGAGGTACGGACAGATCGAGGCACGCCGACCATTGCACAGTGCAATGTTTATCGGTTCGTTATCTCCGGCCGACCCTGTAGAACTGGGTGGGTGAGCGAGATCGACGACCTGACCGACGCGGTCCTCACCGCGTCCCGCCTGCTGGTCGCCGTGTCGGCGCGATCACTGGCGGCCGTCGAGGAGACACTCACGTTGCCGCAGTTGCGGATGCTCGTGCTGCTGGACAGCCGCGGCCCGATGAAGCTCACTGCGCTCGCGGACCTGCTGGAGGTCAACCCGTCGACGGCGAAACGCATGATCGACCGGCTGATCGCGTCCGGCATGGTCGAGCACGAACCGAACCCCGTCACGAAACGCGAGGTCGTGGTCGTGCCGAGCGTCGAGGGCCGCCGGGTCGTGCACGACGTGACCGCGCGCAGGCGGGCCGAGATCAGCGCGATCGTCGCCCGCATGCCGGAGCACACCCGCCAGGCGCTGGTCGAGGCGCTGACCGCGTTCGCGGAGGCGGGCGGCGAGCCTCGCTGGTCAGCCCGCGACGAGGCGCCGGAACGGGCCCGCCACCACGCGGAAGTCGACTGACTCGTCCAACGCGCGATGCAGGACCAGCCCGTCGATGGCCGCGCCCAGCAACAGCGCGATCGCGTCGGCGTCCTTCACGCCGGCACTCCGCAGCCACTCGGCCACGCGTCCCCGGAAGTCCGCGACCAGCGCCGCGAGGGAAGCCCGCAGCTCAGGTAGCCGGTGCGCGGCCAGGAACGCCTCGGCCAGCAACAACGACTCCGGATCCGTGCCGGTGAAACGAGAGAGATCTTCAAGCATGCGCTCGATGCCCTGAGACGGCTCCGACGACCGCAACGCGTCCGCGGCCTCGGCGAGCACCCTCTCCGCGAACTGCAGCGCGGCCGTCGACAGCAGGTCCGGCACCGACGAGAAGTGGTAGTGGACCAGTGCCGCGTTGACGCCAGCGCGTTCGGCGACCAGCCGCGTGGTCACCGCACCCCAGCCGACCTCGCCCACGAGCTGGGCGGCGGCCTCGATCAGTTGTTCACGGGTGCGGCGACCACGGTCGGCAGACTTGGGCACGCACCCAACTTAGCTTTCGGCCTTCTTCTTGAACGCGTCGAGCACCTCGGGCCAGCCACCCGTGTTGTCCTCGTGCGCCTTCGCGCGCAGCTCCTCCGAGCCCGCCAGCGACGCGAACCCGCTCTCCACGACGCGCAGCCGCGTGCCGGAACCCTCCGGCGTCAGCGTGAACTCGACCAGCGTGGTGTTGCCCGCACGCAGCTCCTCGCCGCTGAACGCACTGGCCCAGCGGTACGACACGTAGCTCTGCGGCGTCACGGTCTCGACCCGCACCGGGAAGTCGCCGTACGTCTCGTTCTTGCACAACGTCGTCTCACCCTCGACGGCCGTGCCCGACGGCGCGGAGGCCACCCACCACCCCGGCTCGGTCACCAGCTGCCAGACGCGCTCTGGCGCCGCCTCGATCAGGGTCTCGCGTTCGATCCGGTCCACGGTCACGACAAACTCCCCACGTCCGCCAACAAGTGCAACCCCAGAGTTGCACACCCCACGAAGATGTGCAACTCCAGGGTTGCATGTTTTAGGGACGGGCGCCCAGTGAGTTCACGACCGCGCTGGTCACCGCGTAGGAGTCGCGGACCGTCCCCTTCTTCAACCCGCCGTCCTCCTCACCGAGGTCCTCGGCGACGACCGACCTGCCGCCGATGAAGTCCCCGTTGTCCGGGTCGATGATGATCTCGGTGAAGTCGTCGTAGTACCTCATGCCGAGAGCGACGCCCTCCTTGCCGTCGAGGTTCGCCCGCTTGTCGGTGACGACCAGCCCCGGCAGCAACGCGAGCGCGCGGAAGATGTTCGCCCGCACCTCGGCGGGATACTGCCCCGACCGCAACGCCCCGCGAGCCTCCTGCAGCGCATCACCGTCCGTCGGCCCGCCCTTCTCCTTGAGCTTGGCCAGCAGCTCCTTCGGGTCCTTGGGCAGCGAGGCGATGAACTCCGGCGTCGGGTTCCTGAACGAGGCGGTGGTGCAGCGGTCCGGCTGACCTTCGGCGTAGTAGGAGTACTTGCCGCACTTGCCGCGGAACTCGGGGTCGTTCTTGAACGGGCCGGCGTCCGGCTCCCCTTCGCCCTCGTGGCCCGGCAGCCACTTCGCGGAGCCGACGTCGAACTTCAACATCCACTCGTCGCGGCGGTCGGCGGGAATCCACTCCTCGTTGGCCATGTCGGTGGTGTACGCCTTGATGGAGCCCAACTCCACGGTGATGCCCTCGTACCTGGCGCGCACGTACCGGTACTGACCGGGGCCGACGGGCCGTTCGACGACGCGGGCGGCGAGGTCGGCGGCACGGATCAGCTCCTCGGCGGCGGTCGCCGAGCTACCGCCGTTGTCGATGGTCAGCGCGCCCAGCCCACCGGCGGTGAGCACGCCCACGGCGGCCGCGGCGGCGAGCCAGCGCACCCGGCGGCGCGGGTGGTGCTCGACGACGGGTTCCTCTGCTCGGGCCTTCAGCGCTGCCGCCAGCGCGTTCCTGCCCGCGGCGACGTCGAACCGCACGGGTTCGTCGGCGGCACGAGCCAGCGCCGCGTCGAGCACTCGGTCGAGGCTCTCTGACTTGGTCGGCTCAGACATGGCTGTCCTCGGAGAAGTCGTGGTCGGTGGCGGCGAGGCGGGTGCGCAGCCGGGCACGGCCGCGGTGCAGCCTGGTGCGGACGGTGGCCACCGGGACGTCGAGCGCCACGGCGATCTCGGCCGGCGTGAAGTCCGCCCACGCGTGCAGCAGCAGCACTTCGCGTTCCTCGACGCGCAGTTCGGCGAGCCAGTCGGTGAGCGGCCCGGCGAGCAGGTCCGCGTCCGCCACGGCGCTCGCCCGGTCACCGATGTCGCCCTCGTCGACGCGGGCCGCGTGCGCCTTGCTCCACGCACGCAGTTTGCGTTCCTCCGCGCGCACGTGGTTGCGCAGCAGGTTCGTCGCCACGCCGTAGAGCCACGCGCGCACGGCGTCGGCCTCGTAGACCTGACCGGCGCGCTGGTCCCACAGCACCAGGAAGGCCTCGGAGACCACGTCCTGCGCGGTGTCCGCGCCGACACGCCTCGCCACGTAGCGGTGCAACCGCTCGGCCGTCGACTCGTACAGGGTCAGCAGCGCGGCCTCGTCCAGCACGGCGGGCGCCACTTCAGGGGTCAGCGCCACGGGCGCCACGTCGCTTCGCACATCCCTACCTGGCCGCAGGCCCCAGATGCGTTCCCGGCGTGTGCTCACCGCCACATGGTGCGGCTGGAGATCAGATCTCGCTCGGGAACGGGTGGCGGGCGGCGAACTCGGGCGCCGTCATCCCGAACAGCACGACGTCGTGGTGGCGGCCGGCTAAGAACTCGTGGTCACGCAGCCTGCCCTCCTCCGTGAAGCCGAGCTTGCGGTGCAGTGCGAGAGAGGGCGCGTTGAACGCCCACACATTCGCCTCGCACTTGTGCAGCCTCCGCTCGCCGAACATGTGATTCAGCAGCAGTGGCACCGCGACGGTGGTGGTCGGCGCCAAGCGCGATGCCGTAAGAGAACCGCCCGGCGCGGTGGTCGACGAAGAACGTCGACAACGACCCCACGAGCGCGCCATCGGACAGTGACTCGATCGCCGGCTGGAGCGCGTCGTTGTCCGGTTGCTTCAGCGCGGCCGGCTCGGCCCGTTCGCGTTGCCGTGCGGCCGACCGCGGCGGATGGACCTTACGAGGTTCCCCATCCAGGCTGATGTCGTCGCTTGATCAAACGACCACCCGATCGTGTCCGGCAACCGAATAACTACTATCTGGCCGATGACCGCCTACGACGATCTCGAACTCGACACGACGGTGCTGCCGGAACGCCAGCAGAAGATCCTGGTCGCCATCCGCGACTGGGTCGTCGAGCACGGCTACTCCCCCAGCACCCGCGAGATCGGCGACGCTGTCGGTCTGAAGTCGTCCTCCTCGGTGTCCAAGCACCTGTCGGCCTTGGAGGACAAGGGTTTCCTGCGCCGCGGCTCGTCGGTGACGCGGCCGATGGACGTGCGGGTCTTCCTGCACGAGAGGGCGTCCGCGCAGATCTCCGCGGACTCGATCTCGGTGCCCGTCGTCGGTGACATCGCAGCCGGTACGCCCATCTCCGCCATCGAACACGTGGACGACGTGCTGAGCCTGCCGCGCGGGCTGGTCGGGCGCGGCAGCAACGTGTTCGCGCTGCGCGTGCGCGGTGACTCGATGATCGACGCCGCGATCTGCGACGGCGACATGGTCGTGGTCCAGCAGACGCACGAGGCGTACAACGGGCAGATCGTGGCCGCGATGATCGACGAGGAAGCGACCGTCAAGGTCTACCAGCGCCGCAACGGCCACGTGTACCTGGAGCCGCGCAACCCGGACTACCCGGTCATCGACGGCGACAAGGCAGTGATCCTCGGCGTCGTCGTTTCAGTGCTCAGGAGCGTCTGAGAACAGCTGGTCGGCGACGGTCGCGCAGACCTGCGCGCCGTGGTGATCGCGGCCCTGGTGGCGGGCCAGCACGGCCAGCGACCAGCCGTCCCACACCGCGAGGCACGTCACCGTCCACGTGTCGGTGTGCAGGGTCCAGCCGTTCTTGATCGCGAGCGGCTTGCTCCGCAACGCGGGTGCCTCCGGGATGCCGAAACGTCCTTCCGGAGCGATGTCGCGCATCATCGCGAGGAGCTTGTCCCTCCATTCCGGACTGATCCCGGGCCCGTTCACGACGCACTCGCCGAGCTTGGCCGCGTCCATCGCGGACACCACGGTCTTCGGCGGCACGATCTCCGTGGCGAGTGAAGTGGGTGCCGGCACGACGTTCACCGTGCGGTTGCCGCGTTAGAGAACGCCCCAATCGCGTTCTTGCAGGTGCTCGACGACCGCCCGTGCGGCAGGCGTGGGTGTTCCGCGGGTCACCAGGTAGAGGGTGTTGAGCGGCGGGATCTCCGGCTGGTGCAGCAGCTCGACGGATCCGGCGGTCAGCGCGGGCTCGGCGAGGTAGCGCGGCAACGCGGACACGCCCGCCCCGGCGATCACGGCGGCCAGGACCGCGCGCAGGTCGGGGACGATGACGGCCACGGCGTTCTTCGGACGTTTGCCGAACTCGCTGCGCCAGTAGCGGCGGATGATCGGCAGCTCGTCCGAGTAGGCGGCGAGCGGCAGGTGTTCGAGAGCACGCGCCGGGTCCACCGCGAGAAGTGCCTGGTCCACCGTTCTGGCCAGCAGCGGCGGCCCCACCAGCAGGAACTCCTCGTCGGTCAACGGTGTCGCGGTGAGTCCCGCACCCGGCCGGACCGCGGACAGCACGATGTCGAGCTGCCCGGTCTTGAGGCCGTTGAGCAGGTCGTTCGCCAGGCCCAGGGTGACCTCGAACCGGATGCCGCGCCGGACCAGCGGGGTGAGCGCGGGCAGGCCGCGGGCGGTCATGAACTCCGCCGCTCCCCCGATCCGCACGGTGCCTTCGAGGGCGGGCGCGGGATCGAGCGCGTTGCGCAGGTGGTCGACGTGGGATCCGACGCGGCGGGCCAGTTCGTCGGCGCGGGGTGTGGGCGTGACGCCCCGGCTGCTCCTGACGAACAGCGGTTCGCCGAGCTCCTTCTCCAGCTTGGCGAGCTGGCCGCTCACCGCGGGCTGGGTGAGCCCGCGCCTGGTCGCGGCGGCGGTGATCGAGCCGCCCCGGTAGATCTCCACGAACGTCGCGAGCAGATCCAGGTCCGTCAACTTGTCGGCCATAAGGCATCTTATGGCTCTGCCGACGCCCTTGAAGGATTCGTGATGGTATGGGTGCCATGAAGAAGCTACTGATGGTCGTGTCCGGCGCCGACTCGCTGACGCTGGCGGACGGCACGAGCCACCCCACGGGATTCTGGGCGGAGGAAGTGGTCGAGTCGGTGCGCGTGCTGCGCGAGGCCGGTGTCGAGGTCACCGTCGCGACGCCCGGCGGTGTCGTGCCGGCCGTCGACAAGGCGAGCCTCGACGGCACGTTCGACGACGCCGTCGCGTCTCTGGAAGATCTGCGCGCGCCGGCCGACCTGGCGTCGCTGAACGCCGCGGACTTCGACGCGATCTACCTGCCCGGCGGCCACGGCCCGATGACCGACCTGGCGTTCGACAAGACTCTGGGCACGCTGCTGGCGGACTTCCACGACAGCGGCAAGCTGGTCGCGGCGCTGTGCCACGGTCCGGCCGGGCTGCTGAGCGCGGTCCGCGCGGACGGCTCGTTCGTGTTCGCCGGCAAGGAGATGGCGGTGTTCAGCGACGAGGAGGAGCGCCAGGGCGGCCTCAACGTGCCCTACTCGGTCGCGGGCCGGCTGGCCGAGCTGGGTGCACGGCTCGCGCCGGGTGCGCCGTGGTCGAGCACGGTGATCGTCGACGGCCGGCTCGTGACGGGTCAGAACCCGCAGTCCACGGTGGCCACCGCTTCGCGCGTCGCCTCGTTGATCTAGAGCGCCCTAGCCGAGCACCACCTGCAGCACACACAACAAATACAGCAGTAACGGACCTCGGCTGAGCTGCAGGACCAACCCGATCGGCACGGGCCCGAGCACACCGAAGTCGATCGCCGCGACGCCGTAGTCGAGCGGTGGCTTCGTGGCGATCCGGTACACCACGGCCAGCGCGCCGACCGCGGACACGGCGGCGTTGAGCCACGAGACATGCGGCGTGAACGTCGCCGTGGCGACGCACCACACCACCGCGCCGGTGGCGGGCACGACCAGGTGCGCAAGCCGCAGCGTCCAGTCGGGCACGCCGAGCATCCTGCGGATCGACGCCGACCGGCAGACGGACTTGAGCCCTGCCGCCAGCCTGTCGGTGGCGATGAACGCGGCGACCAGGTGCACCGCGGGCACCCAGTCGACCTCGCCGCCAAGTGCGACCAGTGCGGGCAGCGGCAGCAACCCGGCCCACACCAGCAGGCCGTTCGGTGCTCGCCGCGCCCGCAGCACGTCCGTCCACACCAGCACGGTCACCGGTGAGCCGCGCAGCCGGGCCGACCGCACCCGGCCGAGGAGCCGTGCGCGGCGTTCCGCCAGGATCGCACCGAGCAGGGCCAGGTCGAGCCACGACACCGACACCCGCACCGCCGCGGCGAGCGCTCCGCCGGTGGAGAGGTCGGCCCGGTTCAGCCGCCGCAGCGACGCCGCGGCGACTACGACCAGTGGCACCGCGGCCGGGACGAGCCAGATCATCTCGACCGCGACCACGTCGGACCGCAGGAACAGTGCGAGCACGGCCGCCGCGGCGAGAACGCTCAGCCAGTTTTGAGGACGCAGCCGGGCACGTTGCAGGACCACCGCGCCCGCCACCACCGCGACCCCGGCCGCCGCCGACCCGGCGAACACCCACACCCCAGGCGGCGCCGACACCCCCACGACCCCGAACACGACAGCCGGCCACACCGCGCCCACCGCCGCGCCGAACCCGAGCAGTCCCAGGAACCGCGGCGACAGCAGCGCGGCCCGATCGACCGGCGAGCTCAGCACCCAGAACATCCGGTCCCGCCCCGCGAACACCGGCCCGAACGCGAGCAGCACCTTGAGCAGCACGACCGCCGCGAGCACGGACAGCCAGAGCGCGGTCCACTCGCTCGCTCCCGCCTGCCCGGTCTTGGCGAGGCCCTTGAACGCGAGGCCCCAGCCGATCGCGCCGGCGATCGCCGTGTTGACCAGCCGTTCGTAGAGGCGGGCGAGCCGGAACCGCCACGGCGGTGGCGGGCGCCGAAGCCGCCTGCGCACCTCGGCTGCGGACGGGGTCGCCGGGTCACTCACCTCGGCTACCGACGGGGTCACAGGGTCACGCAGCGGTTCGCGACCGCGTCGAGGAGGTCCTGGTCGTGCGACGCGAACACGACCGCCACCCCGGCCGCCTTCTCGGCCTTCAGCCGCTCGCGCAGCCAGGTCCGGCCCTGCACGTCGAGCCGCTGCTCCGGTTCGTCCAGCACCAGCAGACCGCGTGGCCGCACGAAGCACGACGCGAGACCCAGCCGGTGCCGCTGCCCGCTCGACAACGTGGGTGGCAACTGGTCGCGCACCTCGGACAGGCCCAGCTCGTCCAGCGCCGCGAGCACCTCGCGTTCCGGGTCCGGGGTGCCGTGCAGCCACGCCTGCAACCGCAGGTGTTCCACAACGGACACGTCCGGGAAGTAGTCGGCGTCGTCCAGCAGTGCGGCCGTCAACGCGCGGAACGACGCGGAGGTCTCGTCGCGCGACTCCCCGTGGACCAGCACCTCGCCCGCGTCGTGGTGCTCGGCCCCCACCAGGCACTTGAGCAGCGTCGACTTGCCTGCACCGTTGCGGCCGACGATCGCCACCGCCTCCCCCGCGGCCACCTCGAAGCCGAGTCCCCCGAACACCGGGTCGTCGCCGAAGCTCTTGCGGAGGTCCCGCACCTCAAGCATGTGATCAGGCTACTGGGAATAGGTGAGCGGCCCGTGCGTTAAGATAGATGCAAACGCATGAAACAACAGAAGGAGGCGGGTGCCGTGCAGTTCGGAGTGTTCTCGGTGAGCGACATCACCAGGGACCCGGTGAGCGGCGAGACCCCCAGCGAGGCCGAGCGGATCGACGCGATCGTGCAGATCGCCGAGAAGGCCGAGGAAGTGGGACTGGACGTGTTCGCGATCGGCGAGCACCACAACCCGCCCTTCTTCTCGTCGGCGCCGACCACGCTGCTCGCCCACATCGCGGCGAGGACCAAGAGGCTGATCGTCAGCACCGCGACGACGCTGATCACCACCAACGACCCCGTGCGCATCGCCGAGGAGTACGCGATGCTGCAGCACCTGGCGAAGGGCCGCATGGACCTGATGCTGGGCCGCGGCAACACCGCGCCGGTGTACCCGTGGTTCGGCGCGGACATCCGGCAGAGCCTGCCGCTGGCGCTGGAGAACTACAACCTCCTGCACCGGTTGTGGCGCGAGGACGTGATCGACTGGGAGGGCAAGTTCCGCACGCCGTTGCAGGGCTTCACGAGCACGCCGCGGCCGTTGGACGACGTGCCCCCGTTCGTGTGGCACGGGTCGATCCGCACGCCGGAGATCGCGGAGCAGGCCGCCTACTACGGCGACGGCTTCTTCGCGAACAACATCTTCTGGCCGAAAGAGCACTACATGCGGCTGATCAAGTTCTACCGCCAGCGGTACGCGCACTACGGCCACGGAACGGAGAAGCAGGCCATCGTCGGCCTCGGTGGTCAGGCCTACATCGCGAAGCGGTCGCAGGACGCGATCAACGAGTTCCGGCCGTACTTCAACGAGGCGCCGGTCTACGGGCACGGTCCGAAGATGGAGGACTTCATGGAGATGACGCCTCTGTCGGTCGGCAGCCCGCAGGAGGTCATCGACAAGACGCTGACCTTCCGCGAGCACTTCGGCGACTACCAGCGCCAGATGTTCCTGATGGACCACGCCGGCCTGCCGCTCAAGACCGTGCTGAACCAGCTCGACCTGCTGGGCGAGGAGGTGGTTCCGGTGCTGCGCAAGGAGATCGAGGCACGCCAGGACCCGGAGACCGCCAAGCCGCCGACGCACGCCCGGCGCGTCGAGGAGAAGTACGGCGACCAGCCCGCGCGTCAGCCGCGCCCGAACGCCAACCGGGGTGACAACGTCACCGGTGGCTCGCCGTACCAGGATTCCCAGTGACCAGAGCGAACGAGGCGTGGGAGTCCCTGATGAGGGCCTACGCCGTGCTGATGAAGCGGTTCAACGCGGAGGACGTCTGGGGCGACCTGACGATGCGCGAGTACGACGTCCTCTACACCTTGTCCAAATGCGACAGTCCACTGCGGATGAGTGAGCTGAACCGCCACGTTCTGCTGAGCCAGCCCGCGCTGTCCCGAATGGTCGACCGCCTGGCCGACCGCGGGCTGGTGGACCGCTGCCCGGATCCCGGCGACCGCCGGGGTGTGCGCCTGTCGCTCACCCCGGAAGGCCGCAGGACCCAGCGGGAGATCGGCCGTCCGCACGCCCGCAGCGTCACCCGCGCGTTGAACGTGCTGACGCCGGAAGAACTCGAGCAGCTCGCCGTGATCACCGGCAAGCTGGCCCAGAGCGAGGAGAAATGACCGAACAGTTCAAGCTCGTGGTCGTCTCGGCCGGCACGAGCGACCCGTCGTCCACGCGCCTGCTCGCCGACCGCGCCGCCCAGCGCGTGGCGCAGCTCGCGTCCGAGAAGCAGTACCAGGCCGGCATCCAGGTCGTCGAGCTGCGCGAGCTGGCGAGCGAGATCGCGAACGCGCTGGTGTCCAACCACATCGGGCCCAAGCTGCAGCAGGCGATCACCACGCTGCAGCACGCGGACGGCATCGTCGCGAGCACCCCCGTCTACAAGGCGGGCGCCAGCGGGCTGTTCACGTCGTTCTTCCAGATCCTGGACAACGACCTGCTGATCGCGAAGCCCGTCGTGCTCGCCGCGACCGCCGGCACGGCGAGGCACGCGCTCGTGGTCGACGACCAGATGCGCGGCCTGTTCGCCTACCTGCGGACCGTCGTCGTGCCGACGTCGCTGTTCGCCTCCACCGAGGACTGGCAGGACAACGCGCTGAACAAGCGCATCGACCGCGCGGCCCTCGAACTGGTGGCGCTCATGGCCTCCGGGTTCGAGAAGCAGGTGCGTGCCGAGTCGTGGGGCCGCTACCAGCACGAGTTCGGCAGCGCGGGCGGCACCGAGCTGTCGATCGACCTCGACTCGGACCTGATGCGCCTCGCCGCGGGCGGTCACGCGTAGGGCAGGACCTTCTTCTCGACGTAGCCCAGGCCGTAGAACAGCGCGACGCTGATCACCGCGAGCAGGGCCATCGCCGCGAAGGCCAGTGAGGTGTCGGCGCTCGCACCGGACGTGTAGATCACGTAGCCCAGTCCGGCGCGGGCGCCGACGAACTCACCGATCACCGCCCCGATCACCGCCAGTGTGATCGCGACCTTCAGCCCGACGAAGACCTGCGGGAGGTGTGCCTTGAGGGGTGACGTCGTGGTCTCGCCTGCGGGTGAGGAGATCGAGCTCGTCGACGTGGGTCAGCGGGTGCTCTACGACGACGAGCTGGTGCGGGTGTGGGAGGTCTCGCTCGAACCGGGCGAGACCCACCCGTGGCACCTGCACCACAACCCGTACGTGGTGCTGAGCATCGAGGGCTCGCAAGGCCGCATGGACTGGCTCGACGGCAGCGAGCCGAGGTTCATCTCCGAGCACCGCGGCGGCTGGGTCCACCGCCCGGTGTCGCCCGTCCACCGGCTGACGAACATCGGCACGTCCCGCTACCGCAACCGGCTCGTCGAGCTGAAGGACCTCGGCGAGAAGCTGGCCGCGCCATTGGACGTCACGGACTCCGACGTCAGCGTGCGAACCGTTGCGGACGTCGAGCTGCAGCTGGAGGGGCCGCACGTGCTCGCCGCTCTCGACGCCGAGGACGTGCGGCTCCATCAGGGCGGTCCGTGCTCGCTCGCCGGCGAATGGTTCGTCGTCGAGCTGCGTTACCTAGGCTAGGAGCTCTGGGATCTCGTCGGCCTCGACGACCTGCCGGACCTCAACCGACATCTCCTCCACGCCCGCGAAACAGGTGATGTACTCCTCCGCGACGGCCTTGGCCTCGGCGAGGTCCTTCGCGTTGATGATCATGAACCCGCCGATGACCTCCTTGGCCTCGGCGAACGGGCCGTCGGTCGACTTGATCTCGGCACCGCGCCTGCGCACGGCCGCGCCCCTGGACGGCTTGTGCACGCCCTCACCACCGAGGAACACACCGTTCGCGTTCAGCTTGTCGACGAACTCGTTCATCCGCCGATGAAGCTCCGGACTCGCCTTCCACGCCGCGTCGGCGTCCTCCGGGACCCGGTGCATCAACAGAAACCGCATGTCATCTCCCTGATCTCGGTACGGCGGCGTTGGGCCGCCACACCTGCGTCGATCGACGTCACGGTCGTTTCGACATTTCGACATGATGGCCCGGTGATTCTTTCGCGGCTGGTCGTACCTCTGCTGAGCATGTGGTTCTTCGGCAACCTCTACGAGCAGGTCGTGTGGAACCCGCAGCTGCTGGCCGACCCGCGGCCGGGTTCGCTCGTCGGCGTGTTCGCGGCAGGCAGCCCGATCTACTACTACCTGCCGTGGGGGCCGCTCGGGGTGGTCCTGGCGGTCGTCACGCGGGCACCGTGGCCGGCACTCGGGTGTCTCGTGGTGTCGGTCGCGCTGAAGGTCCTGCTGATCACGCAGGTCAACCCGGTCTTCCGCGACCCTGCCGTCAGCCGGGAGGTCGTGCACGGCCATGCGGTGCTGTGGGCGTTCGGCAACGGCGTCGTCGTCATCGCGGTGGGGGCCGCGATCCTGCTGGTTCTGCGAGCACGGCGCGGCCCGTCGCCCGGCTGAACGCCGTCACGAGGTGGTCGGCCGTGCGCAGGGCGAGCGCGGCCATCGTCAGCGAGGGGTTCGTCGTGCCGAGCGACGGCATGCTGCCACACCCCACCGCGTACAGATTGGGGTGGTCCCAGCAGCGTTGCCACTGGTCCACCACCGAGTCGCGCGGCGAGGAGCCCATCACGTGCGTGCCGCCGCCGTGCCCGGCGCCCCAGTGGCGCAGCGGCTCGCCGTTGTGCTCGAAGTACCGCTCCTCGTCCGGCTTGTACGACGTGTAGTCATCGGCGCCGAGCAGTTCGAAGATCCGGTCCGACACCCGTTTCGCGGCCAGCAGACCGTCTTTCACGTAGTCCGACAGCGTGTAGTGGATCGACGGGCGTGGGTTGCCCATCGCGTCGCGGTCCGCGCCAAGAGTGACCCGGTTCGCGGGGTCGGCTTCCTGCTCGATCTCGAACTGAAGCGTGAACTGCCTGCCCACGCGGTCCGCCACGGCTCGGCGCAGCGCGGTGCCGCGCAGGCCCGCCGCGACGAACTCGGCCGTGTCCGAGTCCGGACTGCCCGCCGACCAGCCCCAGCCCCAGTTGCCGATCTCGATGCGGAACGGTGCCCGCGTGGCGCGGTCCCGCCCGCACCGGAACGCCTCGATGCTCGTCGTCGACCCCGGACCGCGGAACGGGCCGATCGGGTGCGGCATCAGCGCCCACGTCAGCAGTGCCGGGTGGTCCATCAGGTTGCGGCCGACCTGGTCGCTGCTGTTCGCCAGGCCGGACATGAGCAGCAGCTTGGCGTTCTCGATGGTGTGCGCGGCGAGCACGACGACGTCGGCTTCCGCCTCTTGCCGGGTGTGCCTGCCGGTCGTGTCGTCCTCGTAGCGCTGATAACTGACCTTGGTGACGCGTCCGAACTCGTCGGCGTGCACGCGGTTCACGACGCATCTGGTGCGCAGCTCGACGTTGGGCGACCAGCGCTTCTGGGTGCGGTGCGGCGTGTACTTGGCGTCCTCCGGGCACACCGGCACGCAACTCGCGAACCCGGCGCACCGGTTGCCGTCCGGCCGGTAGCCGCTCACCGGGACACCGTTGCGCGCCTGCGGGGTGCCGACCAGCAGGAGCTCGCGGCCGTCGATGTGCGCACCGTCCACAACGGACGCGACCGCGTGGTCGAGATACGTGCGGGGCAAGGCGTGCATCGGGTAGACGTAGCCGTCCGCCACCGGAACGTGCTGCCGTTGCTCGTCGGCGTCGGCCGCGACCCCGATCTCCCACTCCGCCGCGCGGTAGTAGGGCTCCAGGTCGTCGTACGAGAGCGGCCAGTTGCGGCCGCGGCCCAGGTCCGCGGTCCGGAAGTCCTCGGGGTGCATGCGGGGCGTGATCCCGGTCCAGACGGTTCCGGTGCCGCCGTTCATCCGCAGGTACGGGCTCGAGTACGCGAACGGCCCGGTGTTGACCAGGTACTCGCTCGACGGCGCCGCCACCGTCCTGCGGTACGGCGCGAGCGGTGTCTTGACGAGCACCGTCCGGAACCTCCGCACGGCCTCGTCGTGGTCGGTCTGTGCTCCCGCTTCGAGCACGAGGACCCGAAAACCGTTGTCCCCCAGCACCTTCGCGATCAGTGAGCCGGCGAACCCGGCGCCGACGACCACGGCTCTCATGAGGCGCTGCCTCTGGGTCTGCGCTCCCAGCTGCCGAAGCCGGGCCCGTCCGTGCCGGGCGCCGCGACCCCGACCGCCTTCCACGCCAGACCTTCCGCGTAGGCGCGGGAGCTCGGGATCACCCCGCGCCAGACCCCGGTGTACCAGAGCTGGATGATCTCGGCGTCCGACGCGCCGCGCGCCAGCGTCGCGTACTGCTCGACCAGTCCGGTCGACCTCAGCTCCTCCGCCGAGAACCCGGTCAGCTCGGCGGACAACTCCACGAAGGCGTCCATCCCGCCATCCTCGACGCCGGAGCCGCGCCACGCCCGGCCCCTCACCCGCGTGGCGCAACCTCCATCTCGCCCAACAGAGACCAGTCGTCCTGCTCCAGCACCGCGTTCACGATCTTCGGTGTCTCCTGCAGGTACGGCGGCAGCTCCGCCTGTGCGACCTTGAAGTGCGCGGACTGCACGTGTGCCGCACCCGCGTCACCGTCGCGGAAGGCCTCGACGAGCACGTACTCGGTCTCGTCGTCGAGGCTGCGCGACCAGTCGAACCACAGGCAGCCGGGTTCGGCGCGGGTGGCCTCGGTGAAAGCGCGGGAGAGCTCCGGCCAGGTGTCCGCGTACTCGGGCAGGACACGGAACTTGGCGGTGATGAAGATCAAGACGGCCTCCTTCACGTGATCGCCTCCCAGCCTATGGGCTCGCATGCCCGCACGGGCCGGTCGGCGCCCGACTGTTAGCGTTAACATCGACCGGAGCACCACCTCGACCCGACCGGGAGGCACCGCCGATGCACCGCTCCGAGACCGCCACACCCACGGTCAGCCGCGAGCACTTCGGCCGGATCGGGGACGTGGACGTCCACCGGTTCGTGCTGGCCAACCCCGGCGGCGTCACGGCGCGGATCCTCGACCTCGGCGGCGTGATCCAGTCGCTGGACGCGCCCGGCCGCGACGGCGAGCAGAAGAACGTCGTGCTCGGGTTCCCCACGCTCGACGGCTACGTGGCCAACAACCGGCCGGACGCGGGCCGGGTGTTCTTCGGCGCGCTGATCGGCCGTTACGCCAACCGGATCGGCGGTGCCGCGTTCACCCTCGACGGCGTCGAGCACCGGCTGACCGCCAACGAGAACGGCAACAGCCTGCACGGCGGCATCACGGGCTTCGACACGCACGTGTGGCAGGCGAGCCCCTTCACCGACGCCGACGGGGCGGGCGTGCGCCTGACCCACGTCAGCCCGGACGGCGACCAGGGCTTCCCCGGCACCGTCACGACGGTGGTGACGTACCGGCTCGACACGCGCAACCGGCTGAGCATCGGCTATCGCGCCCAGACCGACGCGCCCACGGTCGTGAACCTGACCAACCACACCTACTGGAACCTCGCCGGCGAAGGCTCCGGCGACGTCTACGACCACCTGCTGACCATCCGCGCCGGGTTGTTCTGCCCGGTCGACGACGCGCTGATCCTGCAGGGCCCGCCCGCACCGGTCGGTGGCACGCCGTTCGACTTCCGCGAGCCGACCCCGATCGGCGCGCGCATCGACGCACCCCACCCGCAGCTGCGGCTCGGGCACGGCTACGACCACAACTGGGTGCTCGACGAGCCGGACTCGCTCGGCTTCGCGGCGCGGGCGCACGACATCGGCTCCGGCCGGATGCTGACGGTGTGGACGACCAAGCCGGGTCTGCAGTTCTACTCCGGCAACTTCCTCTCGTCCGACCTGATCGGCACGAGCGGCCACCCGTACCGGCGCGGCGCGGGCTTCGCGTTGGAGGCACAGCACTTCCCGGACTCGCCGAACCGCCCGGACTTCCCGAGCACGGTGCTGCGCCCCGGCGAGACCTACGAGCAGGAAACGGTTTACGAGCTGTCCGCCGGGTGATGGTTGACAGTTGTTGACACCCCACCGTCGGCCCTGTCACCGCGCATGATCATCGTGGTTGCCTCGAACTCCGCTGCCGCATCGGCATCCGGAAGCGAGGGCCGTGGTGAGTTGGAAGAAACGCGGAGCCACCCTGCCCGTGGCCGCCCTGCTCGTGGCAGCGCCCTGGGCGAGCCCGATGAGCACACCGGCGGCACAGGCCGCTCCCGCTGATCCGATGAGCGCCTGCGCGCTGCGAACCGGATGTGGATGAGCGAAGGGGTCCCGACCGACTGGTCGACTTTCACCAGGCCGGGCCCGTCACAAACCCGCAACCTGGGCCCTGGCGTCCGTTCTTACTTACTTGTAAGTTAGATGCATGACGATGGCCGAGGTGGCAGCCACAGATGTAGACGCGATCGAGACGTTCTGCGGCCGGTGGGAGCGGGCGTGGAACACGCACGACGCCGACGCGGTGGCGGCGATGTGCGCGGACGACCTGGTGTACGACGAGCCGGCGCTGGGCAAGACGGCGCACGGCCCAGAGTCCATCCGTGAGTTCGTGGCGCAGATGACGCGCACGTTCCCGGACTACTCCTTCACGCGCGTGGGCTTCTACGCCGAGACGACCCGGCGTGCCGTGGTGGTGGCATGGCAGTTCACCGGCACGGTCGCCGGCACCGATCGGCGCGTCGAGTTCCACGGCGACGACCGGCTGGAGGTCGGCGAGGACGGACTGATCCACGCCTACCGGTGCCTGTACGACAACAAGTTCGTGGAACGCCAGGTCCGCGGATGAGCGAGGGCGCTCCTGCCCGGATGCCCGCCGCGGTGCGCAGGGCGAGCATCCTCGCGGCGGCCGAAGCCGAGTTCGCCGGGAACGGCCTCGCGGGAGGCCGTCTGGACGCCATCGCCGAACGGGCGGGGATTTCACACCCGCGCGTCGTGCAGATGTTCGGCTCCAAGAAGAAGCTGTTCCTCGAAGTCGTCGACGTGACTTACGACAAGATCGAAGCCGCGTTCGAGCGCGCCGAACCGACACTGCCCGCGCTGGGTGACGCCTACGTGCGGCTCCTGCGGCGCGAGCGCACCATCGGCATGGTGATGTTGCAGGGTTACGCCGGAGCGGCCGACGGTGACGTGCAGGAGGCGGTACGCCGGCGTCACCTCGCTCTCCTGGCGTCGATCGCCAGGCTGACGGGGGCGGACGCGTTCCAGGTGCGCACGTTCTTCGCCACGGGACTGATCCAGACGGTCTCGGCCGCGCTCGAACTGTCCGGGCAGCGCGCCGACACCGCTTGGAGCGCCTGGGTTCTCCAGCTCGCCACGGCGTCACCCGAGACGGGCGCCGCGGCTGGAGCCACGACGCCCGCCAGGTCCGACTAGCATGGTCAGGACTGCGGTGGCGCAGTGTCGAGGCTGGGGCCGGTCTGGGCGAGGAGCCGGTCAGCAGGTCGGGTCGGTACTGGACGGTTCCGGCCTCGTCGACACCATTCAACCTCTGCGGGAACGGCGAGCCATAAGGTAGCTCTCATGTTCCGCGATGAGGATCTTGCCCTGCTCGCACGGCCGCTGTACGCCTTCCTCACCGTTGCACCACGCGGTGAACGCTGGCCGGCACCGCGCCCGGTGTGGTTCGAGGTGACCGACGACGGCGACGTGCAGATGTTCTCCGTCCCGGATGCACCGAAGCTCGACCGTCTCCGGGAGCACCCCCGTGCTTCCGTCGTCGTCGCAGCTCCATCTGGTGAGCCCGAACACTGGGTAGCGGTGGAGGGCTCGGTCACTCTCCACGATCAGGGTGGCGCCGAGCTCGCGGCTCGTCTCGCCGAACGATACTGGGACATGAGCGACCCGAACCACCAGAAGCTCCTCGATGAGTGGCGTATCGGGGGCGTGGTGCGCATCGTCGTCCACCCAGAGGTGGTGAACCGCTTCTCCGCCTGACCTGCCATGAGGTTCACCCCGAATGGTGGACAGGGGACTTGCAAGGCTTGGCCGCCGCTCGGAGTGACTTCTCGTAGTCGTCGGGACTGGGCATCCCGATCGTGGAGTGCCGCCGGACAGTGCTGTGGAAACGGATCAACTTGTCAACCACGGCAACGAGTTCCGTCTTCCTGGCGCAGACGTGGCCGATACAGATCTTGAAAGGCCGGCGTTAAGGCGGTTCTGGTTCGAGGTCCAGCCCGGTGTGGGCGAAGAAGGCGTCCATCAGTCCGGGTCGGTACTGGATGCGCTTGAGCCGGTTCTTCGCGATCATGACGAGGTGATCTATGCCGTGGACGAGGAGGTTGCCCGGGTAGAGCTCACGGCGATGACAGCGCCAGGACTGCGAACAGGGCGGGCAGCGCCACACCGAGCGGTTTGACGATCAACTTCAAGATGATTCCTCCCCGGGATCGGCCCTGATGGCGTCGCCCACCATCGCGGCAGCAGCCCGCGAAGAATCCGCTAAATCCTCGTTAACCGCCTGCTCGCAGCCCTGCGCAGGATGACGGGAGGGGTCCTAGAGGCCGTCACGCACCATCGCGTCCACGATCCTGACGTGCCGGTCCGCGTTGGTCTGCGAGAACTCGTTGTCATGGTTCAGCCCGTACGGCCAGAAGTGCTGGCTGTCGCAGTGGATGACCGCGCCCTGGCCGTCGTACTGCTTGACGAGCGCGGTGGCCCTGGAACCGTTGTAGGTCCCGCCGCAGCCGAGGCCTCGCCACTTGCCGCTGGTGCCGACGCCGATCGTGTGGGAGATCTCGTGCAGCGCTGTGCGTTCCGTCATGAAGCCGGTCTTGCCGAAGCGGATCGTGCCGTTGATGTTGCCGTCCGCCGTGGGCACGTTCGGGTCGTAGTGCGCTGTGATGGACTTGGTCAGGCCGCTGAGGTTGTTGTAGCGGGACACCGCGGCGTTCATGGCGCGCGTGATCAGGTCGTACGCTCGCTGCTGGTCGGCGGTCGGGTTGGGCGCCTTCACCAGCCTCCAGCTGATGGTGCCCTGCAGCCGCACCTCGGCGGCAGCGGTCGCGGGTGCGGCCAGCGCCAGCACCGCGGCGATGGCCACACCCACACTCGTGAAGCGGGACAACGACATCTTTGGCATCTGTCTCCTCCTTCTCGGCTCTCTCGACGGAAGGGGCTGAGCAGTGCGCGCGTCAACGATCCGATCAGGAATGATCGGAATCGGTCAGAACAGAAGGCGTCAGGACAAGCGGTAGACCGAAACATGTGAGCCCGACTCATCTGTGAACTCGGCCCCGCGCCAGTCCGCGTGCCTGCTCTCCAGCTCGAACCCGGCGATCTGCGCCATCAGGTCGAGCTCGGCGGGCCAGACGTAGCGGTGCGGGGTGCGGAAGAGCCGCGCTTCCCTGCCGTCGCCGAAGCGGAGGTGGTGGGAGATCATGCGCTGGCGCACGAGATCGTAGGTTTCCATTGCCAGGTAACCGGGTTCAGCGTGCCGGACCCTGGCCGGCTGCCCCGGCGGCAGGCTGCGCAACGCCGGCACGCCGAGCTCGATCACGAACCGGCCACCGGGGACGAGGTGCCGCGCGGCGTTGCGGAAGCACTCCACCTGCTCGGCCTGGGTCAACAGGTTCGAGATCGTGTTGAAGATGAGGAAAACGAGGGTGTACTCGCCTGGCAGGCGCGCCATGGCCATGTCGCCGTTGACCACCGGAATGGTTGCCTCGTCGGCCTTTGCGCGCAGCACGTCGATCATCGGCTGGGACAGCTCGATGCCCGCGACCGGCACGCCGCGCGCGGCCAGCGGGACGGCGACCCGGCCGGTGCCGATGGCGAACTCGAGGGCTCTGCCGCCGTCCGCGAGGGCCGCGAGGCGCTCGACCATCGGCTCCAGCACCTCCGGCGCGAACGCACCGGTGCCAGGCGTGTCGTACTGCTGCGCGGTCTCGGCGTCCCAGATGTCCTCTTGGCGCATGCCCCCGATCTTGGTGCGGGATCCGCCGGATCGTCCACCCGTTTTCACCCGAGGCCGCGGCTAGTGTTGAGCTCGTTCCCGCACGACTCCCGCACCGTCAGCGTCGGCCACAGCACCACGCGGTGCACCGGCCGGTCCAGCGGATCCGCCAGCCGTGCCAGCGCGAGCTGGGCGGCGAGCGCCCCGAGCCGGTGCTTCTGCGGTCGCACGGCCGTGAGCGGCGGATCGGACGCCGCCGCCACCTCGTCGTCGTACGACACGACGGCGAGATCTTCCGGCACGCGAACTCCGCGCTCCCGCGTGCGTTCCAGCAGACCGATCGCCTCGCGGTCGGCGTGCACCAGGACGGCGTGCACGGAGGCGTTCAGGCACTCGTCGATCACGTGGTCGACCGCTCGTGTCCACTGTGGAGAGCCGTAGGGCGGCACGTCGAGCGCGGGAACTCCGTTGAACGGCAGCTCCAGCGACGACACGGCCGTGGTCCAGCCCGCGCGGATGGCGTCGCTGTGCGGGCTCTGCCGCGAGGTGACCAGGCCGATGCGGCTGTGGCCGAGCGTCGCCAGGTGCCGCACGGCGAGCCCGGCGCCGATCTCGTGGTCGGTCACCGCGGCGTCGAGGGCGATCGTGGGCAACGCCGGCGGCGGAAGCCGTTCGACGAGCACGACGGGCACCGACTGCGCCCCCAGCCAGCGCAGCAGTTCGACGCCCGCGCGGCCGGTCGTGCTCGGCGCCACCAGCAGGGTCTGCACACCGCGGTCGAGCAGCTCGCACACCCGGCGGCGGTCCTCGATGGCGTCGTAGCTGGACGCCCGCAGCACCAGCCTGCCGCCCGCCGCGGCCACGGCGGTCTGCGCGCCCTGGATCACCGCGGGCCAGTAGTACTCGACCGACGGCGCCACCATGCCCACCAGCGGGTGCGTCGGGGCCGGGCCGACCACGGACTGCGGTCCGCGCGGAAAGGGCTCCGCGTGGCGGGGCATGGTGATCCCGCCGTGGACGCGCACCACCAGACCGCGGTCGGCGAGCGCGGTGACGTCCCGGCGCACGGTCACCGCCGACACGCCGAGCAGCTCCACCAGATCCGGCAAGCGGACGGTGCCGTGCGTCCGTACGGCCCGCAGGATCAGCTCATGGCGCTGAGCAGCCAACTTCTGGTTCATCGCTTCGCTTCTGATCGGTTTCGATCGTTTCCGATCGTTTCGTTGACCAGTGAGTGTGCCACGCGTTGAGGTGTGCCACATCACTCCAGCAGGAGGGTCAGCAATGGAGCTTTCCCCAGCGCTGCGGGACCCCGGCGTCTCGCGCCGCGGTTTTCTGCGCGCCACCGCCGCACTGGGCGCGGCGGGCCTTGTCGGCGGCTGCACTGCCACCGCCGCACCGCCGGGCGCCACCCCTGTCACCATCTGGTCCTGGTTGACCGGCATGGACAAGTACGTCGCCGCGTTCAACGCCGCGCAGAAGGACGTGTTCGTCGAGCTGCGGGTGATCGCGGCGGGTCTGTCCGGCGGCTACGCCCAGCAGACCAACGCCATCCGGGCGCACAACGCGCCGGACGTCCTGCACGTCGAGTACCAGGGTCTGCCGCAGATCCTGCTCACCGGCGGGCTGCGCGACCTCACCGCGGACATGGCCGATCTCGAGAGCCAGTACTCCCCCGCCGCGTGGCGCGGTGTGCGGCCCGACGGCCGGACGTGGGGAGTGCCGATGGACATCGCGCCGATGGTCTTCTACTACCGCAAGGACTTGTTCGATCAGCACGGCATCGCGTTGCCGCGCACGTGGGACGAGTTCCGCACGGCGGCGGCCGCCGTCAAGCAGGTCGACCCGCAGGCGCGCATCTGCTCGTTCCCGCTCAACGACGGCTCGTTCTTCGCCGGCATGTCGTGGCAGGCGGGCGATCCGTGGTGGACGGCGGAAGGTGACACCTGGGCTGTCGACATCGCCGGTGAGGGCACGGTGCGCACCGGGTCGTTCTGGCAGTCGATGATCACGGAGAACCTCGTCGCGGGGGTCGTGCACGGCACGCAGGACTGGATCGCCGGGATGCACGACGGCAAGCTCTGGGGCCTGCTCGGCGCGTCGTGGAGCGTCGGCACGCTGGGCAGGTCGATCCCGAAGGACACCGGCCGCTGGGCCGTGGCGACCATGCCGACGTGGAACGGCAAGGCCGCCAACGGGGTGCAGGGCGGCACGGCGTTCGGCATCTCCGCGGAGAGCAAGGCACCAGAGGCCGCCATGACGTTCCTGCGCTGGCTCAGCACGAACCCGGAGGTGCCGAAGATCGGCAGCACGTTCACCACGCCGTTCCCCGCGCACCTCCCCAACCGCGCCATCGCGCGGCAGGCGTACAAGGGCGGCTACTTCATCGGCGATCCCGTCTACGACGTCCTCGACGAGGCGGCGAAGCGGGTGCCGGACTGGACCTGGGGGCCTAACGCCCTGCGGCTGTTCTCCACGATCTCCGACGCCTTCGGGCCCGTTCGCAGCGGCGGAACGACGTTGCCGGACGCTCTGCGGAAGATTCAGCAGCACGCCGTGGCCGACATGCGCGCCAAGGGACTCTCGGTGCGGGAAGGGAAGACGGCATGAGCGTCCTCGCGCCCGAGCGCGCACCCGTGCTGGACGAACCGTCCGCGGCACCGGTCACCAGGACCCGCAAGAAGGACTTCGCGGGACTGGTGCTGGCAGTGCCGTTCCTGGTGCTGCTCGTGAGCACCGTGCTGGTCCCCGTGCTGTACGCGCTGTACCTCAGCCTGTTCACCGAACGCCTGCAGGGACTGGGTTTCTCCGGGCCGGAGCACGTGTTCGTGTGGCTCGGCAACTACGTCTCGGTGATCGCGGACAAGGCGTTCCACGCGGGACTGGGCAACGTCGCGCTGTTCGCTCTCGTGCACATCCCGAGCATGCTGATCGGCGCGCTGATCCTGGCTCTGCTGCTGGACTCCGCCGTCGTGCGACTGAGGCGGATGTGGTCGCTCGCGGTGTTCGTGCCGTACGCGGTGCCGGTGGTCATCGGCGGCCTGATCTGGGCCTACCTCTACAGCCCGACGATCGGCCCGATCAAGAACCTGCTCGGCTTCGACCCGTTGAGCGACAGCGCCGTGCTGCCCTCGATCGCCAACATCGCGACGTGGCAGTGGGTCGGCTACAACATGATCATCTTCTACACCGCGCTGCAGGCCGTCCCCAGGGAGATCGTCGAGGCGGCGCGAGCCGACGGCGCGGGCGGCTTCCGCACCGCGTGGTCGATCAAGATCCCGGTGATCCGGCCGACGATCTTCGTGGCGGTGGTGTTCACCGTCATCGGTTCGTTGCAGGTGTTCACCGAACCCATGGTGCTCAGGGGCTTCACCGGCACGGTGACCAGCACCTGGTCGCCGAGCATGTACGTGTACGAGGCCGCGTTCGTGGCCGGTGACAACGGGCGGGCCGCGGCGGCGTCGGTGCTGCTCGCGGTGATCTGCGCGGTGCTGTCCGCCGTCGTCATGCGCTTCTCGACGAGGAGGTCGCGGTGAGCACGTCCGTTGTGGACCGCAGGTCGCGCTGGGTTTCCATCCCGGCGGTGCACCTGGTCCTGGTCATCGCGGCTCTCTACAGCCTGCTGCCGCTGGTGTGGCTCGCCACTTCGGCGACCAAGTCGCTCGGCGACTTCTCCACCACAGGTGCGTTCGAGTTCGGCCAGTGGAACCTCTGGGCCAACGTCAAGGCGTTGTTCGCCCAGGAGAACGGGATCTTCTGGCACTGGCTGCTCAACTCCGTGCTGTACGCGGGCGGTGGAGCGGTGATCGGCGCGCTGATCTGCGCCGCCTGCGGGTACGCCATCGCCAAAACGAGCTTCCCCGGCAGGAAGCTGCTGTTCGCGCTCACACTCACCGGCGTGCTCGTGCCGACGACCGTGCTGGCGCTGCCGATGTACCTGCTCGCGTCCGAGCTGCGGATCGTGGACACGTTCTGGGCGGTGTTCATCCCGTTGCTCACCAACCCGTTCGGCGTCTACCTCGCCAGGGTGTACGCCGACGCGTCTGTGCCGGACGAGGTGCTGGAGGCGGCGCGCGTCGACGGGGCGGGCCAGCTGCGCACGTTCTTCACCGTGGCGCTGCCGATGATGCGTCCCGGTGTGGTGACCGTGCTGCTGTTCCAGTTCATCGCGATCTGGAACAACTTCTTCCTGCCGCTGGTCCTGCTCACCAACCCGAAGCTCTTCCCGGTCAGCCTGGGTCTCTTCCAGTGGAGCACCCGGCAGAACCAGTTCGCGCAGTACACACCGCTGGTGATCACCGGCTCGCTGCTCGCGGTGCTGCCGCTGGTGGTGGCGTTCCTCGTGCTCAACCGGCAGTGGCGCAAGGGCCTCGCGGCGGGGAGCGTGAAGTGACGCAGCACCGGCCGGAGGTCATGCTCGCGATGAGCCCGGACGTCGCCGACCAGCAGTTCGGCGCGCTCGAGCTCGCGCGGCTGCGCAGGCTGGCCAAGCTCGGCGATCCCCTGGTGGCGCACGACTTCTCGGCACCGGCCGTGCGCCGCCGCCTGGCCTCCGTGGAGGTGCTGATCACCTCGTGGGGCTGCCCGCCGATCGACTCCGACGTGCTGGCGGCTGCACCCCGGCTGCGCGCCGCCCTGCACGCGGCGGGCAGCGTGCGGTCGCACGTGGGTGACGCCGTGTTCGACCGCGACGTCCTGGTCACGACGGCCGCGCACGTCAACGCCGAACCGGTCGCCCACTACACGGTCGCGGCGATCCTGTGGGCGTTCAAGAAGGTGCCGTTCCTGGCCGCGGACGCCCGCCGGTTCCGCGAGGACTGGAGCTACCGCGAGCGGCGCGGCGAGCTGTCCGGCCTGGGCCGCACGATCGTGCTGGTCGGGTTCTCCCGGGTCGGCAGGCGGGTGGTGGAGCTGCTGCGGCGGCTGCAGGCGGGCCGGTTGCTCGTCGTCGACCCGGTCGTCGACCCCGTGCTGGTGCGGGCGGCCGGTGCCGAGGTCGTCACTCTCGCCGAGGCACTCCCCCAGGCCGACGTGCTGAGCCTGCACGCACCGGCGCTGCCGGAGACGCGCCATCTGATCGGCGCGGCGGAACTGGCCGCGCTGCCCGAGCACGCCACGCTGGTCAACACCGCGCGCGGGTCCCTCGTGGACACCGCCGCGCTGGAGGAGGCTTGCCTGCACGGGCGCCTGCACGCCGTGCTGGACGTGACCGATCCCGAGCCGCTGCCGGCCTGGTCGCGGCTGTACGACCTGCCGAACGTGGTGATCACGCCGCACATCGCGGGGTCGCTGGGCTCGGAGACACGGCTCATGGCCGCGGCGGCGCTCGACGAGCTGGAGCGCTATGCGGGCGGGCAACCGCCGCTGGAACCGGTGACCAGGCACGGGCTGACGGTGCAGGCATGATGCTCCCGCCGGAAGACCGCCGCCTCTCCCCGCGCACGGGCTGGACCCGCGCCCACTGGGAGGCGACCGCCGACCACATGCTCGACGCCGTCAACCGGCACTGGTCCCCACGCTGCGCGCGCATCGACCTGCCCGGCGAACCGAGCCGGTACGGCCTGGTGTCCGACGGCCTCGAAGGATTCGCCCGCACGTTCCTGCTCGCCGGATTCCGGGTCGCGGGCGGTGGCGATCCCGCGCTGCTGGAGCGGTACGCCTGGGGCCTGGCCGCCGGCACCGACCCGCACTCCCCGGAAGCCTGGCCGCGCCCGGACGAACTGGGACAGGCCAAGGTCGAGGCCGCGTCGATCGCGCTGGTGCTGCAGCTGACCAGGCCGTGGCTGTGGGACCAGCTCGACGACGGTGTGCGCGCACGGGTCGTCGACTGGCTCGCCACCGTGATCGGCCAGCCGTACCCGCCGATCAACTGGGTGTGGTTCCGGATCGTCGTCGAGTCCTTCCTGCGGGAGGTGGGTGGTCCCTGGTCGCAGGAGGACATCGAGCACGACCTCGCCCTGCACGCCTCGTTCCGGCGCGAGGGCGGCTGGCTCAGCGACGGCGAGGAACGCGCGTTCGACCATTACACGGGCTGGGCGCTGCATCTGTACCCGCTGCTGTGGACGCACCTGTTCGGCATCCCGGACTCGCTGTGCTCGCAGGAAACCCGCCGGACCTGGACGGACGACCTCACCCGCTACCTGGACGACGCGGTGGCGCTGCTCGGCGCCGACGGCTCGCCGCTGATGCAGGGCCGCAGCCTGACCTACCGGTTCGCCGCCGCGGCACCGTTCTGGGTCGCCGCGATCACCGGCACGCCGGGACCTGAACCGGGGCTGCTGCGCCGCGCCGCGTCCGGTGTGCTGCGGCACTTCGTCGACCACGGCTCGCTCGAACCGGACGGCGTGCTGCGCCTCGGCTGGCACGGCGACTGGCCCGCGATCCGCCAGGCGTACTCCGGCCCGGGCTCGCCCTACTGGGCCGCCAAGGGCATGCTCGGCCTCGCACTGCCCGCCGACCATCCCGTGTGGACGGACGTGGAACGCCCGCTGCCGGTGGAGACGCAGGACTTCACCCGCGTCATCTCCGCGCCCGGCTGGCTGGTGTCGGGCCGCCTCGCCGACGGCATCGTCACGACGATCAACCACGGCACGGACCACGCGCTGCCCGGCGACCGGCGAGCGGACTCCCCGTTGTACGCCAAGCTGGGTTACTCCACGGCGACGATGCCCGCCGTCACGGACAACTCGGTGGTGCTGCTCGACTCCGCGGGTGCGGCCAGCCACCGCGCGGGCTTCGAGACGGTGTTCACCGAAGAACTGCCCGGCGGTGTCGTCGCCGGAGCGTCGCGGGGACCCGTGCGCTGGGTGGACACCAGCGCGGACGATTCGCCGGACCACGGTTCCGGCCGCGAGGGCGAGATCGTCGAAGGGCCTGCCGTGCTGGTGGTCTCGGTGGTGCGCGGCGGCGTCGAGATCCGGCTCGTGCGCGTGGACGGCGAGACGGACGCCCGGCTGCGGCTGTCCGGCTGGCCCGTCGCCGCCGACACCCGGCCACGCGCCGAGATCGCGGACGGCGTGGAAGTCTCGGTCAGCGGCGCGCGGCTGCGTTCTGAACTGTGCGTCCTGCGCGGGTTCGACCAGGCAGGCGTGCACACCGGCACCGGCACGTCACCGCTGGGCAAGTACGTCGCGACGCCGTGGGTGGCGACAGCCGGGCCCGTCGCGCGTGGTGACGTGCTCGCTGCGGCCGTGCGCCTGGACCGGGGCCACGGCGTGATGACCAACCCGCTCCTCCTCTGGCACGGCAACGAGATCGTGCTGCGGTGGAGCGACGGACCAGACACGAGGATCACCCTGCCCGATCCCTAGGTCGTGTCCTGCAGGTCTCGTCCGCGATAGCCGCGCCCGAGGGGTTTTTCTGACGGCACCGCCGCAACCCCCGAATACGCCCGGGATGAGGGGATCGCGGCGGCACCGTCAGAAAACCGCTCGGACGTGGCTCTCATCGAACGGACCTACACCACGACCCAGGAGGAGAAATGGTCACCCGCAGGACAGTGCTGTCCGGTGCGGCGGCCGCCATCGCGGCGACAGCCATCGGCACGAACGCCGGCGCCGACCAGACCATCACCATCGACCCCGCCACGAGCTACGGCACGTGGGAAGGCTGGGGCACCTCCCTCGCCTGGTGGGCCAACGTGTTCGGCGATCGGGACGACTTCGCGGACCTGTGGTTCACCACGAAGTCCGTCACCTACAACGGAACGACCCTGCCCGGCCTCGGGATGAACATCGCCCGCTACAACCTCGGCGCGTGCAGCTGGAACACGGTCGACGGGGCGAGGATGGTCGCCTCGCCGAACATCCCGCGCTTCAAGCAGATCGAGACGTTCTGGCAGGACTGGCGCAACACCGATCCGAACTCGTGGCAGTGGGGCGCGGACGCGAAACAACGCGCGTCCGTGGTGAAGGCGGTGGCACGCGGCGCGATCACGGAGCTGTTCTCCAACTCCCCCGCGTGGTGGATGTGCATCAACCACAACCCCTCCGGCGCCGCCAACGCGAGCAGCAACAACCTCCAGTCCTGGAACTACCGCACCCACGCCGCTTACATGGCCGAGGTCGCCCGGCAGTTCCGCGACCGCTTCGGCGTCACGTTCCGCACGGTCGAACCGTTCAACGAGCCCGCGTCCAACTACTGGTCGGCCACCGGAAAACAGGAAGGCTGCCACTTCGACCCCTCGCTGCAGCGGACCGTGCTCCAGTACCTGCGGCAGGAGCTGAACAACCGCGGCCTGTCGGGCATGCGGATCGCGGCGTCCGACGAGACGAGCTACGACGTGGCGCGCAGCACGTGGAACTCGTTCGACGCCACGACGAAGTCCGTCGTCAACCAGATCAACGTGCACGGCTACCAGGGCTCCGGCGGCCGCCGGGACCTGCTCTACACGGACGCCAGGGCGGCGGGCAAGGTGCTCTGGAACTCCGAGTCCGGCGAGAGGGACGGCACCGGGCTCACCATGGCCAGCAACCTGTGCCTGGACTGGCGCTGGCTGCACCCGACCGCGTGGTGCTACTGGCAGGTGATGGACCCGACCCCGGAGTGGGCGATGATCGCCTACGACCCGAACACGCTGCGGCCGGGCGCCGTGCAGCGCAAGCTCTACGTGCTGGCACAGTTCACCCGGCACATCCGGCCCGGTATGCGGATCATCTCCGCGTCCACCGGAAACGCCGCGGTCGCCTACGACCCCGCCGCCCGCAGGCTCGTGCTCGTCGGCGTCAACACCGCGACCTCGGCGCAGACGATCACCTTCGACCTCAGCCGGTTCGGCACCCTGCCGACCGGGTTGATCACCAGGTGGTCCACGTCGACGACCAGCGGCAGCGACAGGTACACCCAGCGCACCGACGTCCGGCTGGACGGCAAGCTGCTGCGCGTGCCGTTCGCGGCGGGGCAGGTGCAGACGTTCCAGCTGGACGGGACGTCTGTCTGATCCGATGCGCACGTGCGCATGTGGCAACCCGAAAAAGACGGAAGATCTTTCGGCAACCACCCAACGGTGGCCAGAACTTAGGTAACGCTCACATACGCTCGCCGTGAATCATTTCGCAGGCGGGAACGAGGCAGAGCGTGGGCACAGCACTTCGCGGTCGTTCGCGAGCGCTGGGCCGGTTCGGCGCGCTCACCGGGACCGCCCGGCTGCTGGTGCTGAGCCAGCTGCTGTTCAACATCGGCTTCTTCCTCGTGCTGCCGTACCTCGCCGGGCACCTGGCCGACGACCTCGGACTGGCCGGATGGCTGGTCGGCCTGGTGCTCGGCGTGCGGACGTTCAGCCAGCAGGGCATGTTCGCGGTCGGCGGTGTGCTCACCGACCGGTTCGGCGCGAAGCCGCTGATCCTCGCGGGCTGCCTGGTGCGTGCGGCCGGCTTCGGCGTGCTGGCCGCCGCGACCGCGTTGCCCACCGTCCTCTGTGGAGTGATGCTCGTCGGGTTCGCCGGGGCGTTGTTCTCGCCCGCGGCGGAGGCGTCGCTGGCGCGCGAGGCGGGTCCGGACGCACGGGCGGACGCGTTCGCGATCCGCTCCATGGCGGGCGAGGTCGGCACGGTGATCGGACCGCTGCTCGGCGTCGTTCTCTCCGCGAGCTTTCCGGCCACCTGCGTCATCGGCGCGGTGCTGTTCGTCCTGATCGCGTTGCTGCACCTGAGGTTTCTGCCGCGCAGGCCGGGCGAGCACCGTGACGAGGGCATCTTCGACGGCTGGCGCGAGGTGTTCGGCAACCGGGCGTTCCTGCTCTTCGCGGCCAGGTACTCGGCCTACCTCGTCTCGTACAACCAGCTGTACCTCGGGCTGCCCGCCGAGCTGCACCGCGTCGGCGCGCCGGACCAGGTGCTGGGACTGCTGTTCGCGCTCGCGTCGGCGCTCGTGGTGTTCGGCCAGCTGCCGACGACCGGGCTCGCCAGGCGGCTGCTCGGCCGCGACCGGGCGCTGGTGGTCGGCTTCAGCGTCCTGGCGCTCGCGTTCGGCGTGGTCGCGCTGCGGCCGCCGGGACTGGTGGGCGCCACCGCGTTCGTCGTCCTGCTGATCTTCGGCCAGATGCTGGTCGTCCCGTTCGCCATGGAGCTCGTGCCGATGCTCGCGGGTGACCGCAGGCTGGGCGCACACTTCGGCGTGCTGGCGTCCGCGGGCGGCGTGGCGGTGCTCGTCGGCAGCACCGCGAGCGGTGCCCTGTTGGAACACGGCCGCGTCGCGTGGCTCCTGCTCGGACTCCTGCCGCTGGCAGGCGCCTGCGTGATGGCCTTCGCAGGCCGGCGACGCGCGCACCTCTCCTGATCGAAAGGCTCACCATGTTGTTGCGACGTACCCTGCTCGCCGCGGCGGTGCTCTCCGTGTGCGGGCTGACCGCGGGATGTTTCGCCGGCAGCCAGGCGGAAGGCCCGGCGCGGTTGCGTGTCGCACTGCCGTTCCCGCCCGTGCAGTCGTTGTCGCCCTGGGGAGATGACGGCGTCACGCTCACGAGGCTCGGCATCGCGGAAACCCTCGTGCGGCTCGACCCCGAGGGCAGGCCCCAGCCGCTGCTGGCGGAGAGCTGGACGCGCAAGTCCCCGACGACGTGGTCGTTCCGCATTCGCGCGGGCGTGAAGTTCCACGACGGCACCGCGCTCACCGCCGCTGCCGCCGCGGACGCGCTCAGCCGGGCGGCGGCCGCCAGCCCGGTGCCCCGCGCGATCAAGGGCGTCGGGGTGACCGCGAAGGCCGCAGGCGACCTCGACCTCGAGGTGAGCACCACCGCGCCCGATCCCACGCTGCCGCAACGGCTTTCGACGGCGAACCTCGTCGTGCTGGCCCCCGCCGCCTACCAGGGCGAACGGGTGAACCCGGCGAAGGCGGGCACCGGACCGTTCGTGCTGGCGGATCTCGAAGTGGCGAACGGCGCGGCGCTCGCGCGGTTCGACGGCTACTGGGACGGCGTTCCCGAGCTCGCGGGCGTCGACGTCCGGTTCGTGCCCGACGGCAACACCCGCAGCGCCACCCTGCGAGCGGGCGAGGTCGACGTCGCCACGAACGTGCCGATCAGCGCGCTCGCCAACGTCACCACGGAGGAGGTGCCGCTGCCGAGGACGGTGTCGGTGCTGCTCAACACGGCCAAGCCGCCGTTCGCGGACCCGCGGTTGCGGGCCGCGGTGCGCGAAGCGGTCGATCCCGCCGCTCTCGCGAAGGGCGTCTACGAGGGCCACGCCGACGCCGCCACCGGTGTCTTCCGGAACACGGCACCGCGGCAGGTCACGCCGACCGGTGCGACCGCGGGCGGCCAGAAGATCGCCCTGGCCACCTGGAGCGACCGGCCGGAACTTCCCGGAGTCGTCACCGCCGTCGCCGAGTCGTTGCGCGGCAAGGGTTTCGAGGTCGAGCAGGTGGTGCGCAAGTACAGCCAGCTCGAGCCCGACCTGCTCGCGGGCAACTTCGACGCGGTGATCTTCTCCCGCTCGTACGCGCAGGACAACGGTGACCTGGCCGCGAACCTCAACCTCGACTTCAGCTGTTCCGGCGGCTTCAACCTCGTCAAGGTGTGCGACCCGGCGCTGGACGCCGCCATCGGCCAGGCATTGGCGATCGAAGACGTCCCCGCCCGCCAGGCGGCGGCGATGCGGGCGCAGGACGCGCTGCTCGCCACCAACGCGGTGGTCCCGCTGGTGCACGAGCGCACCATCATCGGGCGTTCGGCCGGCGTCAGCGGCCTGTCCACCGACCCGTACGACCGCCTGCTGATCACCAGCAAGACCAGCGTTTCATGAGATTGCTCGGACGGCTCTGCGCCCTGCTGGGCCTCACGGCGGTGATCGGCCTGCTGCCGCTGCTGGCGGGCAGGGACCCGGCACTCTCGGTGCTGCGGGCCCGTTCCGCAGAACGCGAGCCCGACGCCGAGGCGCTCGCGTCGGTGCGGCGCGAGCTCGGTCTGGACGGCGGGCCGTTCGAGCTGCTCGGCCGCTGGTCGAGCCGGGCACTGCACGGCGATCTCGGCACCTCGTGGGTGTCCGGTGAGCCGGTGACGGGGCAGCTGGGGGCGGCGATCGGCGTGTCCGTCACGCTGACCGCGCTCGCGGCGCTGGTCGCGATCCTCGTGATGACCGCGCTGGTCGCCCGTCCGTTCGTGCGTGGCCTGCGCGGCCAGTCCGTTGCCGGTCGCGCGGGCTTCGCCGCCGTGCTCGCGGCCCTGCCCGAGTTCCTCATCGGCTCGGTGCTGCTGCTGGTGTTCGCCGTCCGGCTCGGGTGGCTGCCGACGTCGGGCTGGCGCGATCTCAGCTACGCCGTGCTGCCCGCCATCGCGCTGGGGACGCCGGCCGGTGCGGTGCTCGCCGTCGTCGCCGGTGACGCCCTGCGCGACGCGCTCACCGCGCCGTGGCGGCGCTCGTGGACGGCCGCGGGTTTCCGGGTGCGCACGATCGCTGTGGCTGTGGTGCGCCGCGCGGGATCCGTGGTGACCGGGCAGCTCGGCATCGTGGTCGCCGGCATGTTCGGCAGTGCCGCGACGGTCGAGGTGGTGTTCGGCGTACCGGGGCTCGGCAGGCTCGCGGTGGACGCGGCGCTGGCGCAGGACGTGCCGGTGGTCCAGGCGTGCGTGCTCGTGATCCTGCTCGTGGGTGCCGCGGCGGGCGCTCTCGGTGCGGTGGCCCAGCGGTTGCTGCTCGGTCCGGCTCTCACCGACGGGGCGCTGGAGGCCGCGGCACCGCGAGAGATCACGTCCGGCCGGCTGCACCTGGCACTGCCCGCGGTGGTCGTGACCGGCGTGGTGCTGTGGGGAATCTGGCGCGATCCGTTCACAGTGGACCTCGCGGCGCGACTCCTGCCTCCGTCCGCGGCGCACCCGATGGGCACGGACGCGCTGGGCCGCGATCTGCTCGCCAGGGTCGCGCACGGCGCGCTGCACACCGCCGCGCTGGCGGCGGGAGTGACCGCGCTGGTCGTCGTGATCGCTCTGCTGGTCGGTGTCGCGGGACGCCGCGGATCCGGGGCCGCGGACCTGGTGAACGCGCTGCCGGCGGTGGTGGTCGCGCTGGCCGTGGCGGCGACGGCCGGTCCGGGGTGGATGAGCGCCGTGGTCGCGGTCGCCGCGGTGGCCTGGGCTCCCCCGGCCGCCCACGCGCGGTTGCTCGCGCTGGAGCAACGCGGCAGCGCCCACCTCACCGCCGCACGGGCGCTGGGCGCGAGCACCCGGCACATCATGTTCCGGCACGTGCTGCCCGCCGTCGTGCCTCCCGTGCTGCGCAACGCTTTCGTGCGTCTTCCCGCCATCGCGCTCGCGCTCGCGTCGCTGGGTTACCTCGGCCTCGGCGCCCAGCCACCCCAACCCGAGTGGGGTGTGCTGCTGGCTGAAGGCATGCCGAACGTCGAGCGGGCGCCGTGGGTGGTCGCGTTTCCCGCGGCGGCACTGGTGCTGATCGGCGTCGGTGCGGTGGTGGCGGCCGGGCGGATGCGCTGACGTCAGGCCACGGCGTCGGCGAACAGCGCCGCTCTCAGCAGCTGAGCGCCGTGACCGGCGGCCGGGTCCCAGCCGGTGATCTTCGCGATGCGCTGCAACCGGTAGTCCATCGTGCTGCGGTGCACGAACAGGTCGCGGGCAGCCTGGTTGCGGTTGAAGTCCGCGTGGACGAGGGAGACCAGCGTCTCCCACAGAACCTGGTTCTCCCGCACGGGTCTGATGATCTCGGCCAGCTGGGCGGTGACCGCGGTGCTGGCGGCGATCGCCTGCTCCACCAGCACATCGGACACGGCGTACGTGCCCGGCGGACGGCACCCCGCCGAGACGAGGCGCAGCACCTCGGTGGCCTCGATCCAGGCGTCCGTGAGCTCGGCGACCGGCCGCCTGGCGGTGGCGACCCACCTGCTGCCGCTAGCCAGCTGACCGGTGATCCTGTCCAGCAGCTCGGTCTCGCGTTCCGGCACGAGCAGCACGAGGAGCCCGGACCTGGTCGTGCGGAGAACGCCCTGGCACTCGTGTTCGTGCACCGGCACGTCACGCTGTTCTGAGACCAGGACCACGTAGATCGGCGCAAGCCTGGCCAGTACGTCGTGCGACACCGCCTTGCCGTCGATCAGGTCGGCGGCGAGGTCGCCGGACCGAGGTGGCACGGCGTTGCAGCAGAGCCCGTCGAGGAAGTCCTCGAGCAACTGGGCACCGGCGCGCGCGAGCCGCAGAAGCTCCGGGTCGTCGGCAGCGGCCGCGCACAACAGCTCGGTCAGCTCCACCGGCCGGTTACCGGCCCACTGCGCACCGGCCGCCCGCACCTTCGCGCGGAACTCGGCGAGCCGCTGCTCGCGGTCACCGGCCACGCGCAGGACGCGCGCGGAGTCGGCTTCCCAGCCGGGAGCGGGGTTAGGCAGGACCACCTCCGCAGTTTTGATGTGCGCGCTCACAACGTCAACCGGTCATGCGTCAAATCACCATTGGGAACCCGTCTCAATTCGTTTTCTGCGCTGTGACGTGCATTTCATTAGCCGCCGCGCATGGTTGAGCAAATTCTGTGAACGCGCGCAACACAGGACTCAGTTGCCGCTGCTGAGGCTCGCGACGAGGTTGATGGTCGTGGCGAGCAGGCCGGTGCCGAAGAGGTAGGAGAACAACGCGTGCCGCAGTGCGGTGCGGCGGATCTCCCTGGTGGACAACGACGTGTCCGACACCTGGAACGTCATGCCGATGCTGAAGGCGACATAGGCGAAATCGCCGTAATCGGGCGGATCCGCCTGGTTGAAGTCGATGCCGCCGTCGACGTCGTAGTAATACAGCCGGGCGTAGCGCAACGCGAAGATCGTGTGCACCACCGTCCACGACAGCACGACGGACAGCACGCCCAGCCCCACGCGCAGCAGTTCCGACGCGCCAGAGGTCTCCGCGGCACGGGCGAGCACGAAACCGACCGACACGAGGCTCGCGACTGCCGCGAGCAGCAGCACGATCTCCGTCACGGTGCGCGTGGGGTCGTTGCGCACGGCGTGCCGGGCGGTCTCCTCGGCGTCCATCGGCCAGATGAGGATCCACACCCAGGTCAGGTAGACCAGCGTGGCCACGTCCCAGCCGACGAGCGGTCCGAACTCGGCGTGGCCGGCGAGCGAGACCGCGAGGCCGGCGGCGACCCCCGCGGCGAGCACGGTCGCGAACTTCGCCCTCGCCAGGACGAAGCCGTCGTCGGACGGTGGGCGGGCCGGGAGATCGTCTGGCATGAGACCCGAAGGTACGACATGTCCGCCGTCTCCGCTGCGACGTGTGGGGCGGGAGCCGGCTCCCGCCCCACACCCGTGTTCACACCCGGCGGTCCAGGCCGAAGAACTGGATGGCGCGCAACGCCATCCCCGACGCCATCAGGTTGTGCCCGACGCCCTGCATCGAGATCGCCTCGACCTTGTCGCCGTACTTGCGGCGGGTCCAGTTCGGCTGCGGGTGGTCGGTGGACGTCGGCGTGGTGGACAACCGGTGGACGTTGGTCCACTGGTCGACCTCCTCGCCGAAGTTCGGGTACCTCAGCACGTCGTCGTTGGTGCCGTGCCACAACTGCATGCGCGGCCGCTTGCCGATGTAGCCGGGGTAGGCCGACCGCGCGATGTCACCCCACTGCTGCGGGGACTTCAGCACCCGGCCGTTGGCGCACTCGGTGTTCCAGAGGGAACCGTTGGTGGTCGCGAAGCAGCCGTCGGGAACGCCCGCGAACGCCGCTCCGGCGTCGAAGACGTCGGGGTAGTTGGCGACCATCACGTTGGTCGCCATCGCACCGGAGGAGATGCCCGTGACGTACACACGGGCCGGGTTTCCCTGGTACTGCCGCAATGCCCAGCGCACCATCGAGATCATCCCGACCGGATCGCTGCCACCGTCACGCCTCAGGGCCTGCGGCGACGACACGTCGAAGCACTTCTCGGTGCGGGTCGCCGTCGGGTAGATCACGACGAACCCGTACTGGTCGGCAAGCCGGGCGAACTCCGTGTTGCGGTACATGTCCGGGCCCGAGCCGGTGCAGTAGTGCGGAGCCAGCAGGATGCCCGGCCGGCTGGCGACGCGGTCCGGTTTGTACACGTGCATGCGGAGGTTGCTGGGGTTGGGGCCGAAGCCGGTCACCTCGACGAGGCTCGCCGCGGAGGCCTGCGGCGTGACCACGAGACCGAGCAGGACCGCTGCGGCCAAAGCTGCGCGGAACATGACGCTCCTAACGTCCGACCGTTGCTTCCGAGACACCCAGGAACCCCTGTGCGGTCCCGGGTGCGGAACTGGCGAGTTCGAGGCGGATGCGGTCGCTCCGCACGGGAGCGAACGTGATGCTGGTCGGCTTGCCCGGTTCGGTGGCCCACTCCACCTTCGCGTCGCGCACGGGCACGAACTTCGAGCCGTCCCAGTACGACACCGCGATCGAAGCTGGCCTCGCGTGCGATGCGTCGGTGAGGAAGGACGCCCGCACCGAGCCGGCCAGGCCGTCGCGGACCGGCAGCGACACCCAGTCCGTCGCGTGCGCGCGGCTGACCGCGGGCAGCAAGGCCGTGGCGCGCTTGAGGTAGTAGTTCGACCAGTACGTCGAAGGGTTGCCGTCGAGCATGGCGGCCGGGATCGTGCCCGGTGCACCCGAGTAGCTCGCGTCCACCGCCGGCGGCGCCACCGGAGTTCCCGGTGCGGGATCCGTGACCTGCACGCGGCCTGGGCGTCCACCGATCGCCGCGACCATCGTGGTCGCCGTGCGCAGACCGGACGCGCGCGCCGTCACCGTGATCGCGGTCGATGTCTGTCCTGATCGGACCATCGCGAGCGCCTTGCCGTTGAACGCGGTGCGCGAGGCCGCCTGGTAGTTCTCGGCGCTCTCCTGGCGCCCGTTGTCCAGCCCGGCGAGGCTGCCGCCGCGGACCTGGAACGAGATCAGGTCGTCCGCGTCCGGCACGACCACGCCCGCGCGGTCGACGACCTCGGCGGTGACGAAGGTGAGCGACTCACCGTCCGCCTTGACCACCCTGCGGTCCGGCGTCAGCTTGATCGCGTGCGGCTCACCCGCGGTGCGGACCTCGTCCCGCGCGACCTCCACTCCCCCGCGCTTGGCGACCGCGACGAGCCGGCCGGGCTGGAACGGCACCGACCAGGTCAGGTGCAGCTTGCCCGCACTGCCGTTCGGGCTCGTGTAGCTACCGGGGTACGGGCCAGTGGTGACGGTCTTGTCGTCACCGGTCGCCTCGGTGGTCTCCAGGTACTTCGCGCCGTACGTGGTGGTCTTCGTGTCGAACTTCCGCTCGCCCAACGACTTGCCGTTGAGGTACAGCTCGACGGTGTCCGCGTTGCTGTACGCCCACACCGACACCTGTTCGCCCGGCTTGTGGCTGGTCCAGTTCATCGGCAGCAGATGCACCATCGGCTCGTTGCTCCACTGGCTGCGGAACAGGTGGTAGAAGTCCTTCGGGAACCCGGCGGTGTCCACCGCGCCGAAGAACGACGACTTCACCGGGAACACGTTGTACGGCGTGGGTTCACCGATGTAGTCGATGCCCGTCCACAGGAACTGGCCGGCGAACCACTTGCGGTCGCGGTCCTTCTTCAGGCCGTACTCACCGCTGTATGTCCACGTCTCCAGGTTGTTGTCGTAGGAGGACGTGTTGCGCTTGCCCGGCGTGTGGTTCTCGCCGGTGTTGAGCTGGTCCGGGTCCTGGTAGTAGCCGCGGGTGGAGGTGGACGAGGAGGACTCGGCCTCGAAGAAGAACTTGGTGGGATAGCGCGTGTGCAGCTCGTCGATCGAGGACGCGTTGTTGTAGTTGAGGCCCAGCCCGTCGAGCATCTGCAGGATCTGGTCCTGCGGTGAGCCGACGGCGGGCACCCTGCGGTACCGGTCGGTGCCCATCACGATCGGCCGGGTGGTGTCGACGGCACGCACGTCGTCGATCAGCTTGCGGGCGATCGGCGGCCCCGCGGCCCCGCTGGAGTCCGGGATCTCGTTGCCGATCGACCACATCACCACCGCGGGCGAGTTCTTCGCGGCGTGCACCATCTCGCGGACGTCGGCGCTGCTGTGGGCGTCGAAGAAGCGGCCGTAGTCGTACTTCACCTTGGGCGCGCGCCAGGTGTCGAACGCCTCGACCTGCAGCAGGATGCCCATCTCGTCGCACGCCTTCACGAACTCCGGCGACGGCGGGTTGTGCGAGGTGCGCACCGCGTTCACACCCATGCTCTTCATGATCTTCAGCTGGCGGACGATCGCGTCCGTCGAGACCGCCGCGCCGAGCGCGCCGAGGTCGTGGTGGAGGTTGACGCCCTTGAGCTTCATCTCGACGCCGTTGAGCGAGAAGCCGTTGTCCGGGTCGAACGAGAAGTACCGGACGCCGGTGCGGGTGCTGACCCTGTCCACGACCTTGCCGTTCACCCGGACCTCGGTGTCCACTGTGTACAAGGACGGCCGGTCCACCGACCACAGCGCCGGGTGGTCGATCCTGATGTCCGTGGTCGCGGTGCTCGGTTGCGCGGCCAGTGCCGCACGCGTCGTGCCCCTGCCGACGATCCGGCCGCGCGGATCGCGCACCGTCGAGACGATCTCCGCCTCGGTGCTGTTCTCGGCCGCGGCGGTGGTCGCCACGCGCATCGTGGCGTAGCCGGACTTGATCGTGTTCGCCAAGTCCGGCGTCGTCACCTGCACGCCGTGGCGCGTGACGTGTGCGGGATCCGTCACGACCAGCCGGACGTCGCGGTAGATGCCGCTGCCTGAGTACCACCGGCTGCTCGGCACCTGATTGCGCACCTTGACCGCGAGAACGTTCGGCGTGCCATCGGTGTGCGCGTCGAGGTCGTAGGCGAAACCGGTGTAACCATATGGATGACGACCGAGCAGCACTCCGTTGAGATAGACCTCGGAGTCCATGTAGACGCCGTCGAATTCGATCGACACCTTCTTCGCCGCCATCGACGACGGCAAAGTGAACGTCTTGCGGTACCAGCCGAGACCACCGGGCAAAAAGCCCGTTCCCGCTCCGGTGTGCGGCCCCTCGACGGGGTCGAGCCCGATGCTCCAGTCGTGCGGCAGCCGCGTGTCCCGCCACGCCGGATCGTTCGCGTCCGGCTGCGGCGCGTCCTCGCCGGTCTTGTTGACCAGCGCGAACTTCCACGCACCGGTGAAGTCGACCGCTCGCCCAGCCGCGCGGACCTGCTCGACCGGCGCGGACTGCGCTGCCGTGGAGGCCGTGCACAGCCCTACCGCGACCACGCAGCCAAGAGCAAGTCCCCACAATTTGTTCGACCATCGAATCGACCGTCGAATAATCAAAACTCACCGCCCCGTCGCGAATTGCGCGCCAACTCCTGTCCGACAGGAAAGCGCTTACCGCATGTCCGCGCAAGAGGTAGCATCCACTTTCGCGATCAGCTCTGCCGGAATTTCGTACCGGATGAGAAGAGGTTCACAACGGTGAACAGCCGAATGGCGGCCACCGCCAGGGCAATGGCCGCTGCGTCATCGGCCTCGTCGTGGCCACGCTGACCGTCACGGGTGCCTCGGCGGCAACCCCGGTCCAGGTCTTCGTCGCAGGAGACTCCACCGCGTCCACTTACACGTCCTCGCAGGCGCCCCGAGCCGGCTGGGGCCAGGCGCTGCCGGTGTTCCTCACCCCCAACGCCGTGGTGGTGAACGAGGCCCTGTCGGGGGCCAGCTCCAAGAGCTTCGTCGATCTGGGCCGCCTCGACCACATCCTGGCCCGGATCAAGCGCAACGACCACCTGCTCATCTCGTTCGGGCACAACGACGAGAAGAAGGAGGACCCGGCGCGCTACACCGAGCCGTCGACGACCTACAAGTCGTACCTCTCCCAGTTCATCGACAGGAGCCGGGCGAAGGGCGCGAAGCCGGTGCTGGTCACGTCCGTGGAACGGCGCCGCTTCAGCAGCGCGGGAACCATCACCCCGACGCACGGCGCGTACCCGGCGGCGATGCGTGAGCTCGCGGCGGCCAAGCGCGTGCGGCTGATCGACCTGACCGCGTCCAGCACGGCGCTCTTCAACCGCGTGGGCGTGGAAGGCACGAAGAAGTACTTCATGCACCTCAAGGCCGGGCAGTACCCCAACTATCCCAACGGCGTGGAGGACAACACGCACTTCCAGGCCGCTGGTGCGATCGAGGTCGCCCGGCTCGTCGCGACCGCGCTGCGCAACCAGGGCGTCCTGCCGGGCGGCTCGTTCCGGCGGCTCAACGCCCAGATCCCGGACAGTGCGATCGTCTGGCCGAGTCAGTAGCCGAAGTCGCGCAACAACCCCGCGTACCGCTTCGGCCGCGGGAGAGCGAACTCGTCCCGCTTGCCGGTGCGCAGTCCCATCTCCACCAACGCCTGCACGGTGAGGACGGCGGACTGGACGCCGTCGACCACCGGCACGCCGATCGCCGCCGAGATCGACGGCGCCCAGTCCGTCATGCCCGCGCAGCCGAGCACCACCGCGTCCGCGCCGTCCTCCTCGACGGCGCGGGCGCAGGCGGCCGTGACGACGCCGAGAGCGCCCGGATCCCGGTCGAGCTCCAGCACCGGGATGTCGCACGCGTGCACGCCGCGGCACAGCCCGCGCATCCCGTAGCGCTCCGCGAGCTCCCAGGCCCGGCCGCGGGTGCGCGACAGCGTGGTCACGACGGTGAAACCCCGCCCCAGGTAGGCAGCCGTGCGCATGGCGGCTTCGGCGATGCCGACCACCGGGCCCGCCGCCAGCTCCCGTGCGGCGTCGAGTCCAGGGTCGCCGAAGCAGGCGACGACGTAACCGTCCACACCGGACTGTTCCCCGGCGGCGATCTCCGTCAGCAGCCCCGGCACGCTGAGCGCCTCGTCGTAGTGGCTCTCGATCGACTCCGGTCCCATCGCCGGGCTGACCGCGTGCACGGAGGTGCCGGCGGCGGCCACCGCCTTGGCCGACCGTTCCACCAGCGCGGTCATCTCCGCGCTGGTGTTCGGGTTCACGACCTTGATGATCACCGAGCCCGCCTGGACGCGAGCGTGTACACCACGAGACCCACCGCCATGCCGATGAACCAGCTGTACTGCGCGGCTCCGGCCAGCGCGGACACCAGGACCGGGACCACCGCGACGATCGCGCCCGCGGCCGTCGCGGCGATCGCCTTCGGGTTGTAGCCCTTGCGGTAGTGGTAAAGGCCATCGGGTGACATGGTGAACAGGTCATCCACCACCACCTTCTGCCTACGCACCAGGTAGTAGTCCGCGATCAGCACGCCGAACAGTGGACCGATGAACGCGCCGAGCACCTCCAGCGTGTAGTGGATGACCTCAGGGCTGTTGTAGAGGTTCCACGGCGTGATGAGCACCGATCCGACGGCGGCGATCATGCCGCCCGCGCGCCAGCTGATGCGCTGCGGGCTGACGTTGGAGAAGTCGAACGCGGGCGAGATGAAGTTCGCGACGATGTTGATGCCGATCGTCGCGATGGTGAACGTCAGCGCGCCCAGCAGGATCGCGAACGTGCTGTCGACGCGGGCGACGGTCTCCACCGGGTCGGTGATGAGCTCGCCGAACACCGGCAGGGTCAGCGACGTCGTCACGACCACGAGCACCGAGAACAGCAGGAAGTTCACCGGCAGGCCGAGCAGGTTGCCCCGCTTCACCGCGGCGAACGAGCGGCCGTAGCGGGAGAAGTCGCCGAAGTTCAGCATCGGGCCGGAGAAGTACGACACCACGAGGGCGATCGCGCCGAGCATGACGGGCAGCGACGCGAGCCCGGTGTGGCGGACCTCGCCGAGGCTCAGGTCGATCGCACCCCAGCCGGCCCGGTGGATCAGGTAGCCGGTGAGCACGAACATCACCACGTACACGGCGGGACCGCAGAAGTCGATGAACCGGCGGATCGTCTCCATGCCGGTCCAGAACACCGCGGCCTGCACGAGCCACAGCACGGCGAACGAGCCCCAGCCGAGCAACGGCAGCCCGAGGAACCCGTACTGCTGCACGTCCGCGTAGGGCATGAGACCGGGGAAGAGCTTGAGCAGCACGACGTTCAGCGCCGCGGACGCCAGGTAGGTCTGGATGCCGTACCAGGCCACCGCGATGAGCCCGCGGATGATGGCAGGCACGTTCGCGCCCAGCACACCGAAGGACGCCCGGCAGATGACCGGGTACGGCACGCCCGTCACCTGGCTGGGTTTCGCGACCAGGTTGCAGAAGACGTTCACGATGCCGATGCCGATGAGCAGCGCCAGCAGCACCTGCCAGCTCGAGAGGCCGAGCATGAACAGGCTGCCTGCGGTGACGTAGCCGCCGACACTGTGCACATCGGACATCCAGAACGCGAAGATGTTGTAGGAGCCCCAGGACTGCTTCTTGAGGGGCGCCAGATCCTCGTTGGTGAGGCGCGGGTCGTACTGGGGCGCCGTGGCGGTCGCCGGACGGGCGGCTGTCTCGGTCATCACCAACTCCTCGTGACCTGGGATGTGGTGCGAGCAGCCTGGTCCCGCCGTGTTACGCCCCTATGACGCGAACCGTATATCTTTCCTGGCGCGGTTCAGTCCGAGTCGACGAACAAACCCGTGTGACGGGGCAGCGCGGCGAGCGACTCCCGCAGCCGGGCGTGGTGCGCCCGCGCCGCCGCGACCAGCCTCTCCACGTCCCTGGCGAGGAACGCCGCGAGCATCTCCTCGTGGTCGCGGTGCATTCCGGCCTTCGCGCCGTCCGACACGTGCGCCATGGGCTGCACCGGCTCGGTGGTGTTCCACGCCGACTCCAGCATGGCCAGCAGCCGGTGCATCCCGCACGGCCGGACCAGCGCGAGGTGGAACCGCCTGCTGTCGCGGTGGTAGCCGCGCACGTCGTGGGCCGCGATGGCCCGACCGAGCGCCTCGTGCGTCGCTGTCGCCTCCAGGTCGTCCTGCTCGGTCGCCGACGCCACCGCGGCGGTCAGTGCCGCGATCTCCAGCACCTCCCGCACCAGGTACAGCTCGTGCAGCTCACGGGGTGTCAGCCTGGCCACGTGATAGCCGAGGTTGGGCCTGTGCTCGACCAGACCCTCGCCGATCAGCGTCTTCAGCGCCTCGCGCACCGGGATGCGGCTCACCCCGAACACCTGTGCGACCTCGTCCAGGGGGATCGGGGTGCCCGGCGGCACCTCGCCGTCGAGCAGGCACCGGCGCAGTTCTTCGAGGATCGCGGCCTGGGAACCGCCCGGCTGGCCGCTCACCAGCCGGGCGATCAACGCAGAACGTTTCCGCGGGCCCGCCACGCCGTGGAGCCTATGTCACCACCGTGCCGTGCACGTCACAGCCGGGACGGGGTTGGAGCCGTTCCACGAGCCGATGAACCCGAACGTGGCGCTGGCGCCGGCACCGAGGTTGCCGTTGTAAGCCATGTTCACCGCGGTCACGTCCGCCCCGCTGCGAGTGACCGTCGCGCTCCAGGCCTGGTTGACGGTCTGCCCGCCCGTGAAGGTCCACGTGATCGTCCAGCCGCTGATGGCCGCACCGCCCGCGGCGACGCGGACGTCGGCCTGGAAACCGCCCGGCCACTGGTTGGCGACGGAATAGGTTGCCGTGCAACCCTTTTCGGGTTCCGGTGTGGTCGTCGTGGTCGTGGGCGGTGTGCCGCCGAAGATCGTGGCCTCCTTCGACGTCGCCTTGATGCCGTTGGCACCGTTGAAGATCCGCTGTCCCCACGTGGTGAGCTGGGTGGCGTCGAAGTTCGTGGCCATGTCCAGGATCGGATCCGTGTTGCCGCTCCACGACCAGCCGAGATAGCCCATGCCGCGCCGCTGCGTCTCCGCCAGGATCGTCTCGTGGTCGACCTCGCCGCTCGCGAACCGCCAGCCGAACTCGCCGACCACCAGCGGCAGCCCCATGGTCTCGAAGGCGTCGAAGTACGAGATGATGCTCGACGCCTGGTTGTAGACGCTGTACATGTGGATCGAGAACACCGTGTTGCGGCGCTCGTCGGCGTTCCACACCGTCTGCGCGGTGGTGCGCATGACGTTCTGCCAGTCCTGGCCCCAGTTCGGCGCGTCGACCATCAGCAGGTGCTCGAAACCGTTGGCACGCAGCTTGCGCACGGCGTTCGCGGTGGCGTCGGTCCACTGGGCGGCGTTCGTGTTGCCGATCGGCTCGTTGCCGATGTTGATGATGACGTAGTCCTCCTGGCCCGCCAGCACGTCCTTCTGGCCGATCCAGTAGTCCGCGGCCTCGTCCAGGCTCGCCGCCGCCTGCTCCTCGCCGTAGCCGGTGGTGTCGTGCACCTCCAGCACGCAGATCATCTTGTTCTGCTTGCACAGCGAGATCACCTGGGCGACGTCGTCCGAAGGGCCCCACCGCTTGCCGGTGCCCAGAACGACTCGAACGGTGTTGGCGCCCAACGCCTTGATGTCGGCGAACGAACCGGTGCGCGACTCGTACCAGACGTGCGGGTGGTTCACCCCGCGCATCACGAACTTCTCGCCGTTCGCCTCCACGACGTCGCGGCCGCTGATGTGCAGCCCTGTCGCCGCGGGCGCCGGAGCCGCCTGGGACACCAGTGCCGACGCGGCCACCGCCACCGCGGCGACGCCCAGCGCCAAGTAGTTCCTTCTCATCCGGTGATCTCCTAATCTTCAGGCATGCCAAAGTGGAAAGCGTTGTCCGTGTTCCTGGCACTCCAGCTCGCGACGGGGGCGACGCCCGCCATCGCGGATCACTCCCCCTCCTGCGCACGCCCGAACGTGCTGTTCTGCGAGGACTTCCAGTCCGTCCCGCTCGGTGGCGCGACCAGTCTCAAATGGGGTGTCGACACCAGCCACGGCACCCTCACCGTCGAAAAAGCGCCGCGCGGCCAACGGGTTCTGCACGTGCACACCGAACGCAACGGCCGGGCGTTCCTCCGGGTGGAGGACTTCGCGCCGCCCGGCAACAGCTTCTACGGCCGGGTGCGGCTCAAGGTCGACGCGTTCCCGCGCCGGCCCGACTGGGCCCACTACACGCTGATCGAGGCCACCGGCCAGGGCCCGGAGATCGTGCGGCCACTGGGCGGGCAGTACGCGCCCACCGCGCCGGGTGTGTTCTGGGGCGTCGGTGCCGACGGCGGACCGACCGGCGACTGGACGAACTGGCGCGAGTCGGCCCCGTCCCGTGAGGACGTCTGGCAGTGCGTCGAGTGGCGGATGGACGCCGCCGACAACAGCGTCGAGCTCTGGTTCGACGGCGTCCCGCAGCCGGATCTGACCGTGTCGACGCGCAACCACGGCGGAAACCCGGTGGACTTCGTGTTCCCGCGCTTCGACACCGTCAAGTTCGGCTGGCAGCTCTACCAGCCGAACGACGGCGCCTACGACCTCTGGCTGGACGACATCGCGTTGGCGACCAAGCGGATCGGTTGCTGATCTCTCACACGCAAACCACCCCGTTCAGCATCGGGGAGAGGAACGGCGGGGTGCCGCCGCCATGGGTCGCGTTGTAGCCGATGGTGGCGGTCCCGCCGGTGCCGAGAGAGCCGTTCCAGGACGCGTTCGCGACCTCCACGAGGTCACCCCGGTCCGCCCACGTGCCGTTCCAGCCCTGCGACACCGTCACGCCCGGCGCGGAGAAGGTGAACTTCCACCCGTTGATCGCCGCCGCCCGGTTCTCGATGACGATCTCCGCGCTGTAGCCGCCGTTCCAGGTGCTCGTCACCCTGTGCGTGGCCTTGCACCCGCCCTGCGCCGGTGGGGTCGTGGTCGTCGTGGTGGTCGTCGTGGTGGTCGTCGGCGGCCTCGCCGCGTTCGCGAGCTCGTACGCCCGCTGCGGCACGAACTGGCCGGCGCCCGCGATGCAGCCGTCCGCCTCACCGGGCAGCTTGACCCACAGGAACGCGGCGATCTGGCCGTCACCGGTCTGGTCGGTGCTCGGTGTGCCGATCGCCCGCCCCGGCGGGTCGCACCACTCGCTGCCCGCGGGGCCGTTGCCGTTGCGGCTGGTGTCGATCACCGCACGCAACCGCGAGTCGCCCAGCGAGCTCAGCACGGCCTTGGCGAACGCCACCTCGTCAGCGGTCCAGCGGTAGTTGGACACGTTGGTGGAGATGCCGTCCGCGCTGTTCGAGATGTCCGCGCCACGCAGCCGTGACGCCGCCTCAGCGGGCGAGAGCCACGCCGAGTGCCCGATGTCGAAGTAGACCTTGGCCTGACCGGACCCGGCCTTGAGCTGCTTGCCCGCGTACGCCATCGAGGCTCTGGTCTCGGCCTGCTGTCCGGCGTTCTGGCAGTTCGTCATCAACGGCAGCACGTCGGGCTCCAGCACGATCACCGCCGGCCGTCCCGCGAGTCCCGCTGCCACCTGGTCCACCCACGCCCGATACGCGCTGTGCGAGGGCGCGCCGCCGCCGCTCGCCCCGCCGCAGTCGCGATTGGGGATGTTGTAGACCACCATGATCGGCACCTTGCCCGCGGCAGCCGCGGCACCCACGAAGGCGTCCACCTCGCCCCGCACCGTGCTGGTGTTGGTGGTGGTGAACCACCTCGCCTGCGGCACATTCGCGATGCGGTCGCGGATCACCGGGGTGCGCGAGTCACCGGGGTTCGCCGCCACCCACCGGGCCGCGCCGGTGTTCGGGTCGACGTAGAACGGCGACGCGGCCGCCTGCGCGTTGCCCAAGACCGCGGCCGCGGTGGCCGCGAGCACGGTCACCGCGATGCCGGCGGCAACTCCTTTGTTGCGCATCCTGCCTCCTCATTCTGGGAGCGTTCCCAGACTGGCGGCACACTCTATTCACCGATCAGCCACCCGAAAAGTGCTCGTCGAACGTCCTCGACTAGCCGGTTTGCACGATCCGTGAGCGCCGGACACCGGCCGATCCGCGTGTGGCGCCTGAAAGACGAGCGCAAGACGACCCGCAGTGGCACGTTTCTCAGCTTCGTGGACCGTTCCGGTGGCCGGGAGCTCAGGAAGCCACCGGTTCGAACACCTTCGAAGCTCCGTGCCGGATTGCGGCGCGGGGAGCAGTCATCGTTGCACCGGATGGACCGGGAGCGTTTCCACGATCACCAGGCCAGTCCCAGCCGTGCGATGTAGTCGTTGAGCAGCCCGGAGATCAGCCGGTGGTCGCGCTGCGAGAAGTGCCAGTCGCAGCCGAGCCGGTCCAGCGCGGGGTCGGCGTAGTTCCAGTACCGGATCCGGCTGTCACCCCGCTCCTGCGCGACCTGCCGGACCGCGTCGGCGAACGTCCCCGAGGCCTCCGGCACGCTCACCACGATCGTCGTGCCGGAGCCGTACCGTGCTCGCAGCTTGTCCAGGAACCCGTGGTACGCCGACTTGTACGCGGCCACAAGGCTTTGCTGGGTGGGCCACTGCTCACCTGGCCTGAGCGCGGTCGAGAAGTCGTTGGTGCCCAACCCGACCACGACCAGCTGCGGGCGCCACGTACCGGGGTTCTGCCACACATCGCCGTTGACGTTGAGCAACGCCCGGTCGTAGTAGGTGCGGTAGCTCGTGCCGGGCTCGCCGCCGTTGTAGTTGCGCACCATGCCGCGGCCGGAGAACGCGTTGATCTGGTAGTCGGCGTTCAACGTGCGGGCGGTGAGCGCGCCGAAGCTGATGTCCGCGTTGGTGTTGCGGTCGACGCCGCCGTTCGCCGAACAGTCGCGCGTGGTGGACAGGTTGCCGTAGCCCGCGGTCAGGGAGTCGCCGATGAACTCGATCTGCCGGGTGCGGGCCGCGGGCTTGGTCAGCACGTTGCCGACGAAACCACCGAACTCACCGGTGGCCCAGGGGCTTTCCGACCGCTTGACCAGCCGGACGCGGTGCTCGGCGTTGCTCAGGTTGCGCACCCAGTAGGTGGTCCGGCCCGGTTTCGCCAGTGTCGCAACGGTTCGCCCGTCGATCTGCACGTCGTAGTAACTCGCCGCGTCGTTGAGCGTGACGCCGACGCTGGTGCCGCGGAACCTGCCCTCGAAGTAGACGCCTGGCCAGGAGTACTGACCGGACTTCGTGACCCTGCCCGCGGTGTGAGCCTGGTCCAGGGGCGCGGCCTGTGCCGCGGGCGCGCCGAGCAGCGCGGCGACGAGGACGACCAACGCGGGCCGGATCGACCGCGTACCAACGGATAAACGCGACATGAACCGAAAACTGGCACGGCGCCCGAGCGACCGTCAAGACGGCCTGCCAGAAAACGAGGTGCTTCGACGAATTCGACCAGCCGCGTCGTCGAACGGCCGCCGCGACGGTTGTTGAAACGTTCAATCCTTTTGGAGGCAAGGGCATCGACGTCGATTCGATGGGATTGTCCGCATCGACGCATCACCCTAGCCTCGTCACATGCGGCGATTCAAACGATTCAAGACAGGTGCTGCGATCGTGCTCGCGCTCCTCGCGGTGGCGCCGCAGACCGCCCACGCCGAACCGGCACGGCAGGCGGGCACCGCGTACCACGTCGACGCCCAGAGCGGCAACGACTCGGCCTCCGGGCTCGACAGCGCCCACGCGTGGCGCACCCTCGCCCGCGTGAACAGCACCGTCTTCCAGCCGGGCGACCGGATCCTGCTGCGCGCGGGCAGCCGCTGGACCGGCCAGCTGTGGCCCAAGGGATCCGGCACCTCCACCGCGCCCATCACGATCGACAGCTACGGCACCGGCGCGGCTCCGCGCGTCGATGGCGGCGGGCAGGTCGCCGACGCGGTCCGCCTGGCCAACCAGCAGTTCTGGACCATCCGCGGCCTGGAGGTCACCAACCAGGTACCGGCCACGGGTACTCCCGGCCAGAACAGGGTGCGCTCCGGCTCGCCGGCGATCGACTCCGGCACGCGGATCGACAACCCCGGCGGGCGCGACTTCGCCGGTGGCCCGCTCTACCAGGGCAAACCCGACATCGGAGCCTTCGAACGCACGCTCTAGGAACACGACTTGCTGTCACTGCACGCCTACCCGACCAGAGTGGACAGCCACTTGGTGCGCCGGGACGGGAGCCCGTGGCTGCCCGTCTCCGGTGAGTTCCACTTCAGCCGCTTCCCCGCCGCGTTCTGGCGCCGGGAGCTGCTGCTGATGAAAGCCGGCGGGATCGACCTCGTCACCACCTACCTGTTCTGGAACCACCACGAGGAGGTCCGCGGGCAGCACCGCTTCGACGGCGACCGCGACGTGCGGCGGTTCACCGAACTGTGCGCGGAGCTCGGCCTTTCCGTCGTGCTCCGCATCGGCCCGTGGACGCACGGCGAGTGCCGCAACGGCGGTTTCCCGGACTGGTTGTCCGACGTGGACTGCGAGCCGCGCACCGACGACCCCGCCTACCTCGGCATCGTGCGGCCGTACTACGCGGCGATCGCCCGGCAGCTGAAGGGGTTGTGGTGGGACGACGGCGGGCCGGTCATGGCGGTGCAGGTGGAGAACGAGCTGCGCCACCAACCCGGCCACCTGGCCACCCTGCGCGCCCTCGCCGAGGTGGCGGGCATGAGCGCTCCACTGTGGACTGCCACGGCGTGGGACGGCGCTCGGCTGCCTCCCGATTTGCTGCCGGTGCACAGCGCCTACCCGGAGGCGTTCTGGGAGGACGCCTCGGACGGGTGGGCCCGTGACGTGCGGCGGCACTACTTTCCTGCCCCGATACGGGGTGAGCACGCCCACCGGCCGCACATCACCTGCGAACTGGGCGGCGGCATGGCCATCGCCTACCACCGCCGGCCCCTGATCCGGGCGGCGGACGTGTCGGCGCTGGCGCTGTGCCGGCTCGCCAGCGGGTCGGTGTGGCAGGGCTACTACCTCTACCACGGCTGCTCGCAACGCCCCGCGAACCAGGAGTCGCACGCCACGGGCTACCCCAACGACCTGCCCGCGGTGAACTATGACTTCCAGGCACCGCTGGGCGAGTACGGCCAGGTGCGCCCGTCGTTCGCGGCGCTGCGCCTGCAGCACCTGTTCCTGCGCGACTGCGGTGCCGACCTCGCCACGGCCGCGCCGCACCTGCCCGTCGCCCAGCCGGTGAACCTCGACGACCGTGCGACGTTGCGCTGGTCCGTGCGATGGGGCGGTGGGGCGGCGTTCCTGTTCGTCAACAACCACCAGCCCCACGAACGGCTTCCCGCACACGCCGTGCGGTTCGAGGTGGTGCTGGGTGAGCGGAAGGTGCGGCTGCCCGCTGTGACGGTTCCGTCCGGCGCGCACTTCGTCTGGCCGATCGGGTACCGCGTCGGCTCGGTGAAGCTCGCCTGGGCGACCGCGATGCCGGTGGGGCGGACGAGGTGGGACGGCGTGTCCACGGCCGTGTTCGTCGCGACTGCCGGGATCATCCCGCGGTTCGCTTTCCCCGCTGGGACAACGGTGTCCGGCGCCGCGGTCGACGGGGAGGGCGTGGTGACCGTTTCCTGTCCTGGACCGGAGGCCGTGGTCACCGCCACTGCACCTGACGGCGCGAGGGTCCGGTTGCTGGTGCTGAACGAGGCGGATGGGCTGCGGTTGCAGTGGCTGCCGCCCGGCACACCGGTGTTGTGCGACGAGCCCGTGGTGGCTGACGGCGACTCGATGTGGGTGGAGACGACGGCATGCCACCTGGACGTGTCGTTCCCTCTCGCCCCGGCCGCCGGAAAGTCCCGCGTCCGCCTCGCCACAGGAGTCACCCCACAGGCCCCCGCGCTCCGAGCCGTTCGCAACGAAGCCAAGACGCCACCGGCACGAACCGGTGGCCCACGCAGGCGTGCCTCGGCACCGCTGGACGAGGACTTCGAACACGCCGCGATCTTCCACGTCGACGTGCCCGGCACCGCGCTGGCCGGTGACGACGAGGTGCTGCTCGTGCTCGCCTACACCGGCGACGTGGCACGCGCGTACGTCGGCGGCCGGCTGGTGGCCGACCACTTCTGGTACGGCCCGGAATGGGAGATCGGCCTGCGCCGGTTCGCTCGCGAGGTGCGCGAGCACGGCGTCGAGATCAGGGTGCTGCCGCGCCCGGCGGACAGCGCGGTCCACGTCGACCCGGCGGTGCGGGTGCAGTACCAGAAGGCACTGCACACCGCCTCCGTCGACGCGGTCGGGCTGGTCGGCCGGGCGCGCGTGCAGCTCTATCCCACGTCGAGGTAGTCCACGTTGGGCAACCCGTCCGCCGAGGTCGGATCCAGCCGCACGGTGTTCTCGCCAGCGGTCAGGGGCACGTTCAGCGCCTTGGTCGACCAGGAGGTCCACGCCCCGGTGGGTTCGAAGGAGACCGTCCCCACCGTGGTCCCGTTGACGATCAGGTTCGCCGGCCGCGCGGTGGTGGTGCCATTGGCGAACCGCACACCAATGGTCGCCGTGCCCGCCGCGGTCACGGTGAACTGGGCGTGGGCACCGACGGCGTTGGTGCCGTTGCAGAACCCGCCACCGGAGAAGCCGGCCTGGTTCGAGTCGATCGTGCCCTGGCACTGCGCCGGGGCGTTCTCGGCCTCGTACCGCGATCCCGGCTGGGTGCCGCCGGAGGTCCGCACGAGTGAGAGGGCGTCGGCGAAGAGATAGCCGTTGCCGCTCGCCGCCCGGATCGTCACGGTGGCGGTCCCCGCGGCCAGTGGGATGTCCGTGAGCTCACGCCGGGTCCAGCCGGACGAGGCCGGAACGTTCAGCGTCCGCGACGTACCGGCAGCGTCGGTGACCGTCACCTGCGCGGCGCTGAGCGAGCCGGAGGTCTTGGCGTGCAGGCCCAGCCTGTAGGTGCCCGCCGGCACCGTGACCCGCTGCCGCACCCCGCCCGCGTACGACGAGGAGGCACCGATCCGCAGCCCGAACCGGCTGCCGTTCGCGCCACCGTCCACATTGGTCACGATGCTGCTCGCACCCGACTCGCGGAAGTTCGTCCAGCCCGTCAGCGTCGAGACGATGATCCGGTCGGCCTGGAAGTCGGGGTTGAGGACGTAGTTGTTCTGCGGCCCGACCCGCCACTCGCCGGTCGTGGCGTTGAACTGCCACTGGCTCACCGAGTGGAACCGGGGCCGCGCGCCGGCCCTGGTCACCGGCATCCACTGGTTGTAACCGTGGCCGTTCCAGGCGAAGTCGGCCCAGCGGTCACCGGCGAAGATCACGGTGTTCTGCCTGGTGCCCTTGACCGTCACGAAGAACCCGGTCTGGGTCACGTGGCTGTAGTCCATCTCCGTGCCGGCGAGGGTGTACTCGCCCGAGTAGCCGCTCTGGATGCTGTTGGACTCCAGGACGTGCGTGACCGAGGTGTTCCAGCCGTGCAGGTCCGACGCCGCGTGGTAGTACTTGCCGTCGAGTTTGAACATCGCGTTGCCCTCGCGGCCCGCGGCGTTGTAGCCGATCTGCACAGCCGGCTCGATCCGCAACGAGTCGGACTCCCGGAACTTGGCCACGAAGGCGCGCGAGCGGCCTTCGCGGTTGGAGAAGATCAGGTAGTCCTTGCCGTCGTCGTCGGTGAAGACGGTCTGGTCGCCCGTGCCGGTCGTCGGCGAGTTGGTGATCTGCGTCTGGAAGTAGCCGTAGTCGAACGTGTCGGTGGGCGAATCACCCTGCAGCAACAACACCCCGTGCCCGCCCCTGCCCGTGTGCCACATCTGCACGGCGAGCACGTACTTGCCGGTGTTCTCGTTGTAGGAGACGCCGAGACGGCCGACCCAGCCGGCGCCGCCCAGGTTCGCACCGCCGCCCACCCCGGTGGACCGCGTCGCGACCCGGTTCTCGAACTTCCAGTTCACCAGGTCCTTCGACGAGTACACCGGGATCGACACGAAGGTGACGTCACCGTCGTACTTGCGTGTGGGGTTGGCCCGGTAGAGCTCGGCGCCGGTGTAGTGGACGCCGTACCAGTAGTAGGTGTCGCCGAACTTGAAGACGCCACCGCCCTGCGAGTAGATCGGGTTGCCATTGGTGTCGTTCCAGAACGTGTTGTTCGTGATGGTCTGGAACGTGCCCTCGTCGGCGGCTTTCAGGTCGCCGGCCGCGGTCATCAACGCGGTCTTCGCGGCGGCGACCTCGGACGCGCTCGCCCTCGCGTCGTCCGCGACCTCGGACGCGGCGGTCAGCGCCTTGGCGAACGGTGCCCAGGAGTCGGTGGTGTACTTGGCGGGCAGGCGCGTCCGGTAGTCCGCCACCAGGTGCGCGAGTCCGTTGTCGACCGGTGCCGCCACGGCGGGCAGCGGGATCAGTGTTGCCGCCGCCAGAACCACGGCGGCGGACAGCTTCCAGTACCTCAAGATGTCACCTTCCATCGCTCTCGAACGCTCCGAGGTCCGGCGCGCTCCCGCTGTGGGGCAGGCCGACGTCGGTGCCTTTGTCGATCAACGTGCTGGTGGCGGTGAGGCGGAGGTGTGGCAGGACCGGCAGGCTGCCGCCGGCTTGGCGTGGTGCGTCCAAGCCGGACGTCGACACGCTCCGGAACTGCGCGTCGGACAGGAGAATGCCGAGGTTCCACGAGTTGTGCGAGGCGGTGGTGTTGTTCATGTTCGCCAGCAGTGTGCCGGTGTAGGCGATGTTGTTGCGCAGGTTTCCGCGACCGACGGAGGCTCCGCTCGAGTTGATCCCCCGCATGTCGAAGTCGGGACGGTTGCCGTAACTGGTGTTGCTGAAGTAGTCGTTCGCCACCGGGTGGTGGTTGGAGTAGAAGCCCGCAGCCTTGTTGAACGCCACGGAGAAGCGCACGGTGTGCTTCACCGCCCTGGCGTCGTAGTCGCCGCCGAAACCACCCATCTTGAACCCGGCGCCGTTTCCGGCACTCGTCGTCGTGCCCGGCACGTAACCGTTGCGCCAGGACCACGAGTTCTCGATGAGCACCGGCGAATAGGTCGAGATGAGGTCGAACCCGTCGTCGGCGTTCCACCACGCACGGCAACCGCGGAACACGTTCGCGGGCCGCCCGGCCGGGGTGTAGTGCGAGCCGAACCCGTCACCGCTCTCCCCTGCCCCGTTGGAGCTGCGCAGGTCGTAGTTGTCGTGCGAGTCCGAGTTGAGGACGAGGTTGCCGGACCCGCCGCTGATGAACAGCCCGGCGCCCATGTGGTGATGGGTGTCGATCTGTTCGAAGACGTTGTTGCTTCCCGAGATCCAGAGTCCCCACGATTCGTGGTTGCGGTTGTTGTTCTGCGGTACGCCGACGACCTCCAGCCCGCGCAGGTGGAGGTGGCTTCCGGTGACGTCGAAACCCTTGATCCGGCAGTCGTCCCCCATGCCGGAGAAGGTGAAGACCGGTTTCTCACCAGGATGGGCCCAGTAGCGGATGGAGTTGCCCGCGCTGCCGCTCTTGTTGAGGGTGATCGCGTCCACGGTCGCCGTCTGGCTCGCACAACTGCTGGTGGCGCGGGTGTACGCGTACGTGCCGCAGCGGAAGTACACGGTGTCCCCGGGTTTGGCTGCCCTCTGTGCGCGGGCGATCGTGGCGCACGGCGCGGTCTGCGTGCCAGCCGCGCCGTCGTTGCCGTTCGGTGCCACGTAGTAGGTCGTCGCTGCGTGACTCACCGGGACGACGAACGCCATGGGGAGCAATGAGATCAGCAGGGCACGCCGAACAGTCGTGGCAAGGATCATGATTCGCTCCACGTCGTTGGAAAGCGCTTTCCCCATGCGACACCCAGTCTTGCCAGGGCAGCAGAAGGTGTCAACGATCGGAGTGCGCTGTGGTCGAACCGTTCGACGGCGAGCTCGCGGTGGGACTAAGGCATTCGATCACCGACCAAAGCCAGGCACTGGATCGCGGCGAGCCCGTACTGGGCGGTCGCGTTCGTCGACACCCACGTCGCCTCGTCGACGGGATTCAGCACGGCAGGGCCGGTGATCCCGGTGCTGCGCCACGGGCTGTTCGCCGGATAGCCCGCCTCGCCGCGGCCGAGCTCCGTCCACGCGCGAGCGGCCAGGACAGGGTCGCCGGTACTGGCTGCGGCGTAGGCGGTGAGCCTGGCGTGTGCCTGCTTGAGGTTGAGGTTGCCGAACGACTGCCCGACCGCGGCGATCTGTTCCGCGGCAGTGGCGTTGTACAACGTGCAGTACTGCAGCCACGCGCGTTCGAACCCCGGCACGTCGGCAGCGGAGATGATCTCACTGCAGATCTCCGCGAGCCCGAACACCGCGCTGAGGTGCGACACCGAGACCTTGACGGTGTCGGTGGCGAACGTGCCGGTGGTGAGGTCGTAACGGCCTTCCCCGGTGATGAACCCGTTCTTCAGCGCGCCGATCGCGGTGCAGGTGTTGAGCAGCTTGGTCCTGGCGATCGGATCGCCGCCGCGTTCCCACTCGGTGAACCACGCGGCGGCGAGCGCGCCCCAGTCGGTGCCGAGGCCGACCGCCAGCGCCTTCGGGTCGGGCTCGTACGGCTCGGTGCGGATCTTGCGCAACGGGTCGAGCGCGAGGAACGTCTTGTCCGCGTCGACCAGGTCGCGCAGCAGGTCGCCGACGCGTTCGTCCGCGGTGAGGAAGTAGAGGAACCGGCGGTTGGCCGCCGTGCTGATCCGCAGCTGTTTCGCGCTGTCGGCCCAGTGCTGCACGCCGTGCCGGGTGCCGAGGTCCGCGTACTTGCCGAGGTGGTAGACGTCGACCTCGCCGGTGTGGCGCGTCATCGCCTCCGCCATCCGGAAGACGTCCGCCCGCCCGGACCGCAGGTAGCTGTACCAGAGCCACAGATCCGTGCTCAGCTCCGAGTTGTCCCACGCGTAACCGCCGACGTCGTAGCGCCACTCGTGGCGGTCGTTGTCGTAGGTGTGCATGACGTCGCCGTAGTCCCAGAACCCGTACCAGCGCCGCTGCTCGACCTGCCTGCGGTAGAAGTCGAAGAGGAAGTCGAGCCGGTCCTCGAGCACCGCCTTGGCCGGTGTCGACCTGTCCACCGGGGACCAGTCGCCGAACACGCCGGCGGCCCGCATCCGTTGCGGTGTGGTGACCAGCAGCGGTGGTGTGCGCACCGTGGCCGCCTGCGCGGCCAGCCGTTCCGCGGACGGGGTGGCGTCCAGCGCCCAGAACATCAGCTCGCTGGTCCTCGCGATGCCGTACGGGTCACCGAAGCCGGGCTCGTAGTCCTCGTAGGTGATCTCCAGTCCCTCCAGCTGCTCGGGATGGGTGTCCATGCCCATCCCGTCGTGGTAGAACCGCAGGTCCATCGGCCTGGCGTCGGGCGACCAGAGCCACAGCGTCACCTCGGCCGACTCACCCGCCGCGCCGCGGATGTCGAGCTGGGTCGGGTGCGTCTGCCAGAAGTCGCGCAGGCCGAACGCGAAACCGCCGCTCACGCCACCGATGTAGCCGAACCCACCGGCCCTGGTGCCCGCCGCGGCGTGGACCCACCCACAGCCCTGCCTGGTCCGCTTGCGGATCTCGAACCCGTCGGCGGTGAGCTGGCTGAGCGTGTAGTCGCCCCAGGCCGGGATGAGGTGCAGCCGTGAACTCACCCTGGTGTCCCAAGTGGACACGGCCGGGGTTGCCCGCCCCGCCACCTGGGCGGCTCTGACCGCGGCGCCCGGATCCCTGCGCAGCCCGGTGATGCCGCGCACCGCCTCGGTGAACAGGCCGCCGTCCGCACTGGCGAACCTGACGTGCCGGTTGTGCGGCTCGTCGGAGAGCGGCACCTGGAAGCGCACGCCGAGCCCGCGGATGAAGTCGTCCACCGCCTTGCCGTCGAAGACGAAGCTGTGCACCATCCGGAAGTTCTCCGCGCCAGCGTGGAAGTACAGCCGGACGGTGAACGGCAGCCACGCCCGCGCACGGCGGTCGGCCCTGTGCTTGCCCTCGATGCGCACCACCGCGCGCACCGGTCCGTTCTGCTCGACGGTCACCTTGTGCACCTCGCCGGTGAACCGCTCGTCCTTCCCGCCTCGCTCGTCGGAGGCGTTCTGGCGCAGGCAGACCAGCTCACCCTTGCGCGCGACGACCCTGCCGCCGCGGGACACCGAGTCGATCAGGGCCCGCCCGCTCCGGTTGATCACGCACCGCACGACGCCCGTGTCCACGACGATCCGGCCGGCCTGCCGGGACACCGTGACCGCTTTCGCCGGTGCCGCCGCCGGACCGGGAGCCAGCAGGTACCGCTCGGCCGACGGCGTTCCGGCGCCGATCGCGTGGGCGCTCCACTTCAGCGAGCCGTCGGGCCAGAAGCCGATCGGCCACGTCTGCACAGGAACCGCCGTGCCATCGGGCGTGCGCAGCCCGAACGACTGGTCCGGCCGCACGTGCCCCTTCGACCACGGCACTCCCCACGTCACGCCGGTCATCTCCGCGGGGACACCGCCTTCGAGCCAGTGCACCTCGGTTGGTTCGCCGGGTTCCGTGGCAGCGGCTCTGCCGACCGAGGCGGACACCGCCAGAGGCAGGGCGGTACCGCCGACCAACAGGGTCCGCCGGGTGAGTGGGGACATGCTTCAACTCCCTTTCGGGTACGAGGCTGACGCCCTGGAAAGCGCTTTCCAGCCTGAGACGCAAAGGGTATGCTCAATTATGAGATCGTTTTCTGTTCCGTCCGAATCAGACAAACCCTGCCGTCTGGAGAGAATTGTGCGGAAACGTGTTCTGACCTTGGTCGCCCTGGCTGTCCTGCCGTTCCTCGCCGCTGCCGGTCCGGCGTCGGCCGCAGAGCGGCCCGACTGCTCCCCCGCCGCCGAGACGTCCGCCGCCGCCGCGAGCGTGAAGGTCTGGCTCGCCGGCGACTCGACGATGTCCAACCCGCAGTCCAGCTGCCCCGTCGGCTGGGGCAGCCAGTTCGACCCGCTGTTCTCCGACGACGTCACCGTCGTGAACAGCGCGGTCGCCGGCCGGAGCATCCAGACCTGGCTGTACGAGTCCAACGTGAAGAACACCAAGGACTCGACCGGAGAGTGCGTCGTGAGCCCCAGGACGTTCCACCAGCGCTGGCTGAACATGCTCAACCCGACCACCGGCATGAAGGCCGGCGACTACCTGATGATCCAGTTCGGAATCAACGACGGCAGTCGCGACTGTCCGCGGCACGTCGGCGGCGCCCGGTACAAGGAGCTCCTCGGCATGATGGCCAAGGCGGCCAAGGACCGCGGTGTCACCCCGATCTTCCTGACGCCCGTCTCGGCGATCAGGTGCAGCGGCAGCACGGCCGTCGGCACCCGAGGCTTCCTCACCGAGACGTTCGACGCGGGCCGCGCAGGTGGAGTCACCGTCATCGACCTGCACAAGCTGAGCTACACGCTCTACAACACGCTCAAGCTGTGCCCCAACAACGGTGACTACACCAGGGGCCCGGTCGGCGCCTTCTTCTGCAACGACCACACCCACTTCGAGGCGGCCGGAGCCAGGCAGATCGCCGGTGTCGTGGCCAAGGCCCTGCGCGACCAACGCATTCCCCTCTCCGGCTACCTGAGGTGACCTGACGTGCGGTGGTTGTCCAGAGCCACCAGGCTGACCGGCGCGAGCTCACCGGGTTCGGTCGCGACCACCGCCAGCACCACCGCGTTCTTCTTGCGCAGGATCCCGGCGGGAACCACGAAGTCCCGCTGGGGCGCGCCGGTCATGTAGTGGCCGGCGTTCCAGCCGTTGACGAACACGAACGCCCGGTACTTGCGATCCGGCTGCTCACCGAACCGCAACGCCACCGGCACGTCCTGGTTCTCCGACAGGTCGAGCCGGAACGTGCTGCGGTACCAGGAAACCCCTGCGGGCATGGCCGCCGGCGCTTCGGACCACGGGCCGTCGCCGCCCGGCAGGTGCCAGCCGGCCAGCTCGCCGTACAGGCCACCGGTGTTCAGCGGGCCGCGTTCGACATCGTCGTAGCGCGAGCCCCGAATCTGCCACGAGATCTTCGCGTCGCCCACCGTCACGCCGAACAGCCCGCGCGGCTGCTTGAACCTGACGTCGTCGGCGGTCCAGTTGTCGTTGTGGCCCATGTTCGTCACGAGCACGGGCAACGTGGCGGTGCTCCCCGGCTTCAGCAGACCGTCCGGGATCGCGAAGTCACCGCGGCCGGGGTCGGGGTTGACCGGCTCGGCGTCGGCCTCGGTGCCGCCGGCGGCAGAGCCGAGGTGCTGGCCGTTGAGCCACACCAGGTAGTTGCCGCGCCTGCCCGTGATCGCGTTGACCGACACCGTCTTCTCGCTCCTCTGCAGCACGTCGCGCCAGAGCTCGGGACTGGGCAGCCGGAAGTAGTGGAACTCGCCGGGCCACAGCAGCACCCGCTTCCCGTCCACGGTGAGCGAGTACCTGTCGTACCCCACCTGGTGCCTCTCGGCAGCGACCGCCGGTACGACGGACACGCCCAGCACCACCAGCAGGGCGAGCAGGATTCTCGGTGTTCTCATCGGACTCCCTCAACGGTGAGAGCGTTGCCGCTACCCGCGATCGGGTCGGCGCCGGGGAACTGGACCTGCCACGCCGGTGGCGGCGACTCGACCTCGACTTCGATCCGGTCGCCGCGGCGGCGCGTGTGGAACGTGGAGCCGGCGACCTCGGTGGTGATCGAGGCGCCGTCGTCGAGCTGGTGGATCCGCAGCGTGACGCCGTCGGCGTAGTCGTAGTCCGGGCGGTCGTCGACGACGCCCAGCGGGAGAACCGTGTTCGGCCGCACCAGCAACGGCACGGTGAGGAAGTCGCATGTCATCGTTGTCCACCGGCCGCCAGGCACCTCGGCGCCGGTGAAGAAGTCGGTCCAGGTGCCCTCCGGCACGTAGAACGACACCTCGCCGCCGTCGGAGAACACCGGCGCCACCAGCAGGCTGTCGCCGAGCATGTACTGGCGTTCGAGGTGTGTGCACGCCGGGTCGTCCGGGAACTCCAGCGCCATCGCCCGCATCATCGGCGTTCCCTCGGTGGCCGCCTGCAGTGCCGCGTGGTGCAGGTACGGCATGAGCCGCGCCTTGAGCTTCGCGAACACCCGCAGCACGTCGACGGCCTCTTCGTCGAACAACCACGGCACCCGGTACGACCTGCTGCCGTGCAGGCGGCTGTGCGAGGACAGCAGGCCGAACGCGATCCACCGCTTGAACAACGCCGGATCAGGGGTGCCCTCGAAGCCGCCGATGTCGTGGCTCCAGTAGCCGAATCCTGACAGTCCCAGGGAAAGGCCGCCGCGCAGGCTCTCGGCCATGGCCTCGTAGGTCGACTCGCAGTCCCCGCCCCAGTGCACCGGGAACTGCTGTGATCCCACGGTGGCGGCGCGGGCGAACACGACCGCCTCACCGTCACCCCGGCGTTTGCGCAGCACGTCGAAGACGGTCTTGTTGTAGAGGTAGGCGTAGTAGTTGTGCATCCGCTCGGGATCGGAACCGTCGAAGTACACGACGTCGGTGGGGATACGTTCGCCGAAGTCGGTCTTGAAGCAGTCCACGCCCTGGTCGAGCAGAGCGTCCAGTTTGGACGCGTACCACTCGCGGGCGGCCGGGTTGCTGAAATCCACCAGCGCCATGCCCGGTTGCCAGAGGTCCCACTGCCACACGTCACCGCCCGGCCGCTTCAGCAGATAGCCGCCCTCGACTCCCTCGGCGAACAGCGGAGACCGTTGTCCCACATAGGGGTTGATCCAGACCGAGATCCGCAGGTCCCGCGACTTCAACCGCTCCAGCATGCCGACCGGGTCCGGGAACGTGCGCGGGTCCCACTCGAAGTCGCACCAGTTGTACTCGCGCATCCAGAAGCAGTCGAAGTGGAAGACGCTCAACGGCAGATCGCGCTCGATCATGCCGTCGATGAAGCCGGACACCGTCTGCTCGTCGTACGACGTCGTGAAGGACGTCGACAGCCACAGACCGAACGACCACGCCGGCGGCATCGTCGGCCTGCCGGTCAGCAGGGTGTACTTGCGCAGGATCTCCTTGGGGCTGGGGCCGTGGATCACGAAGTACTCCAGCGACTGCCCCTCGACGCTGAACTGCACGCAGGACACCTTTTCCGACGCCACTTCGAACGAGACGTGGCCCGGATGGTTGACGAACACGCCGTAACCCGAGTTCGTCAGGTAGAACGGCACGTTCTTGTACGCCTGCTCACTGCTCGTTCCACCGTCGGCGTTCCAGATGTCCACCACCTGGCCGTTGCGCACCAACGGCCCGAAGCGCTCGCCGAGCCCATACACCACGTCGCCTACGCCGAGAGCGAGCTGGTCGCGGACGTAGTGCTTGCCGTCCAGCGTCATGAAACCCATGCCCTTGGCCGAACTCGACGTCAGCACCTTTCCGTCGACGACGAACTCGACCTGCCAGTCGCGGCTGACCTTCACCTGGAGGTCGCCGGACGTGAGGGAATCGTCAGTGAGGTGCACGTACGGTTCCGAGGTGGTCAACGGGAACTCCGGCTGCCTGCGCAGCTCGCCCTCGAAATGCGTCAGCTTCACGCCGATCACGTCCGCCATCGGCGAGGAGAACCGGACGGTCGCCACCGGCCCCTGCAGCAGGTCGCCCCGATGACGGATCGGGCGGGTCGGCGCGTGCACCACCAGCTCCCCCGCAGCCTGGGTGATGTCGTAGACCTCGACCGGATGAGCCGCCTGGACACCCTCGCGCAGGAGCCAGTACCCGTTGCTGAATTTCATTCGACCGCTTTCGCCGTTCGAATTCGAATCGAATTGCTTCGATTGCTTTTCCTGTGAAGAACGTTAGCGATAACGTGCCTGACGAGGAAGCCCCAGTCGATTCCCTGAATTAGGTTGACCTAGGGAGATTCCCATGTTCTCGACAAGGCTGTCGGTGGGCGTGGCCGTAGCGGTGACAGTGCTCGGCGGGATGTCATCGGCGAACGCGGAACCGCGGATCATGGCGTGCGGCGACCGCACGTTCAACGCCGAGGCGGTGCTGAGCGGCAGCACGTGGACGTCCCGCAACGGCGGCAGAACCGTCTACACGGGCGGCGACATGCGCGCCGCCGTCCAGGCCGCGGTCGACAGTCTCACCGCGGGACGCACGTCGAAACAATGGGTCCTGGTGCGCGGCAACGGTTCGGTCAGCGCCGGCTCGCGGATCTCGTTGCCCAGCTACACCGGCATCGACGTCTGCGGCACGATCAACGTGACCGGCAGCGGTTCCGGTGACCAGGCGCCGATCTACTCCAGGGGCACCCGTGACGTCGAGGTGCGCTACCTCAGCCTCACCGGCCGTCCGCTGTACGGGATCTTCATGCGCAACGTCGAGAACGTGGTGCTCGGCCAGATCGACATGCGCCTGTCCGGCGGCCTCGGTGTGCGCATCGACAACCGCGGCAACACCAGCGTGCGCAGCCGGAACATCCGGATCGACAACGTGTTCGTGTCCGGCGCGGGCAGCCACGCCGTCGAGACGTACGGTGTGGACGGACTCAACGTGGGCACGGTGACGGCCCGCAACGTCGGCGAGTCCGGGCTGCTGCTCAACGACACCATCAACGCCACCGTCGGCACCGTGGACGCGGAGAACGCGGGCACGGGCACCGGGTACGCGGCGTTCCGCACGGCCAACCACAACGGCCGCGTCGGCAGCAGCTATCCCACGAACATCCGGGTCGGCACGGTCCGGGCCCGTGGCGGCGGCCGGGGTGTCTTCTGCGTCTCGGAGAGCGGCGGGCTGACGATCGACCGGATCGACCTCGCGAACACGGGCAACAACGCGGTCCTGATCGAGAACTGCTACAACGTCAACCTCGCGGCGCAGAGCGGAACCGTGACCGGTGGCGGCGAGATCCGGCTGGCGGCGCGCTCGGAATTCCCCAACAACCGCGACATCATCGTCCAGAACCTGACGGTGACGAACTCGTCGATCCGCGAAAGCCCTTGTGGCACCAACACGACGTTCCGCAACATCAGGCTGAACAACAGCACGTCGAACGTCTGCGCCTGACCCACTCGAGTGATGAGGGGAGCTTTCATCAACCTCAGGTTTGGGAAAGCTCCCCTCATCGGCGTCGCGGGCCGGGCCGTCAGCGGGCGAGTTGCTGGAACACCGGCGGCTCCTCTGCCGCCAGGTCGTCCGGCAGGCGCAGGCCCTTCTGCCGCGGCACGAGCTCGGACTGCAGCACGATCGCCGCGGCACCGATCGCCGAGGCGGACGCCGCGGAGGGCGACAGCCGCACGGAGAGCCGATGCGCGTCACGGGCGATGAACGCGCTGTCCAGCTCCGCGCGCAGGACCGGCAGGTAGACCGAGCCCGCGATGGCGAAGCTCGGGCCGGTGAGAACCAGCACCTCCAGGTCCAGCACGTTGGCCAGGGTGCGCGCCCCCACCGCGAGGTACCGGGCGGACCGCTCCAGCAACGCGAGCGCCCGCGCGTTGCCCCGCCGGGCCGCCCGGCTGATCGCCGCGAAGTCCGCCGCGACGGGTGCGGCGGCGCGTGTCCTGCCACCGGCCAGACCGGCGGCGCGGCTCAGCGACCGGTCGGCCCGAGCCTGCGCGACGACAGCGGCCGGGCCGGCCAGGGCCTCCAGGCATCCCCTGGCACCGCACCAGCACTCCGGGCCGTCGAGGTCGAGACAGGCGTGGCCGATCTCGCCGGCGTGACCGCTCGGACCGCGGTAGGTCGTGCCGCCGAGCAGCACTCCGGCACCGACGCCGGTCCCCAGGTACAGGGCGGCGAACGTCGACGTGGCACCGACACCGCCGGACCAGTGCTCGCCGATCGCCGCCGCCGTCGCGTCGTTGTCGAGCACCACCGGCAGACCCGTCGCGCGTTCCAGGGCCTGACCGAACTCGTGGTGCTCCGCCGGCCGTGCCGACACCAGGCCGAGCCCCAGGACTCGATCGCGTTCGACACCGACGCTGTCGATCAGCGCGTCCACCTCGCGGGCCATCCTCGCGATCACGGCGGACGTCTCCGCGGCCCCGCACCCCGCGCGCGAAATGCGAGCCACGACCGCGCCACCGAGGTTCGTCAGCACGTAGGTGATCCGGGCCTCGTCGAGGTGCACGCCGACGGCGTAGCGCGCGAAGTGGTTGAGCTGCAACATGACCCGGCGTTTGCCGCCGGTCGACTCCGCGTGCCCGGTCTCGGCGACCAGGCCCTCGTCGATCAGCCCGCGCACGACCGTGGAGATCGTGCCACCGGTCAGCCCGGTGGCGTTGACCAGCCCGACGCGGCTGATCACGCCGGCCGCACGGATCAGGTCCAGCACGGCCGCCCTCGTGCTGGCGTGGGTCACCCGCGCCGGTCCGCTCACTGCGCTCCTCCGTCGAACGACGAACTTCGCTCATCGACAAGTCACGACCAGTAAACCATCCGGAGGCGTTGACTTTCTTTGTTTAGTAACTGAAGAATCCTCGCCGCGAACCACCCAGCGGCGGGGAGGATCAACGATGCTCAGGCAGATTTGCGCACTCGGTCTGGCGGTGGTCGTCGCGGCCACCGCGGCGTGCTCCGGATCCGGTGGCGGCGGCAAGGCCAGGGACACGCTCGTCGTCTACACCGGGCAGGCGGGCGACTTCCAGCTCAACTTCAACCCCTACGCCCCCACCCAGATCGAGGGGCCGGGCACGATCTACGAGTCGCTGTTCTTCTTCAACATCGCCAAGGACACGCCGCCGAAGCCCATGCTCGGCACCGAGTTCAAGTGGAACGCGGACGGCACCGAGCTGTCGATCACCCTCAGAGACAACGTGAGCTGGTCCGACGGTCAGAAGTTCACCGCGAAGGACGTCAAGTTCACGCTCGACATGGTCGCGAAGACCCCTGCCATGAACAGGACCGGCTTCAAGGGCGAGACCACCGTTGTCGACGACACCCACGTGGTCATCAAGTTTCCCGAACCGTCCTACATGGACGGACCGCAGGTGCTGGGCCAGCTCTGGATCATGCCGGAGCACATTTGGAAGAACTACGGCAACCCGGCGACCGAGGTGAACCAGAACCCGGTCGGCACCGGCCCGTTCCAGCTCGGCGACTTCAAGGCGCAGTCGTTCACCCTCAAGGCCAACCCGACGTACTGGGGCGGCGAGCCCGCGGTGAAGCAGGTCCGCTACCTGTCGCTGTCCGGCAACCAGGCCGGTGTGGACGCGCTCAAGGCCGGGTCGATCGACTGGCAGACCGGCCCGATCCCCGACATCAAGGACATCGAGAAGAACTACCCCGGGTACAAGGCGATCACGTTGCCGCTCAACCAGGTCGCGCTGTTCACCTGCTCCAACGCGCAGCTGGGCTGCCAGGGCGCACAGACCGACCCCTCCGTGCGCCAGGCGATCTACTACGGCATGAACCGGACGCAGATCAACTCGCTGGCGTTCCAGAACGTCAACAGCGAGATGTCGCCCGGCTTCACGCTGCAGCCGCGCGACGCCCAGCTGCTGTCGAACAAGCTCACCGACCGCATGGCTCCGATGAACCCGGACACCGCGAAGTCCGACCAGATCCTCACCTCGGCCGGCTACGTCAAGGGCGCGGACGGCATCTACGCCAAGGACGGCAAGCCGCTGGCGCTGACGGTGAAGGTGGTCGCCGGCTGGACCGACTACATCACCGCGCTGGAGACCCTGAGCCAGCAGCTGCTCAAGATCGGCATCAAGATCACGCCGCAGCAGCTGTCGTGGAACGAGTGGGCCGACGCGCGCGGCCGCGGCCAGTTCGAGCTGCTGATCGACTCCGTGGAGCAGGGCCCGGCACCGGACCCGTACTACACCTACAGCTACTTCTTCTCGACCGCCACGACTGCACCGGTCGGCCAGGCGGCCAACCCGAACTTCGCCAGGTTCAGCAACCCGGTCGTGGACAACGCACTGGCCGAGCTGAAGAAGACCGACCGGGGCAACCCCGCGCGGCAGCCGCACTACGACGCCATCCAGGTCGAGCTGGAGAAGTACCTGCCGTACATCCCGGTGCTGACCGGTGGCATCCCCAGCGAGTACAACGCCAAGGCGTTCACCGGCTGGCCGGGCAAGGACGACCTGTACGCGTTCCCGGCGGTGTGGAAGCGGCCGGACGCCTCGCAGGTGTACATGAAGCTCAAGCCCGCCGGTAACTGACGATGGGCTATTACCTGCGCAAGCTCGCTTTCTACCTGACGGCGCTGTGGGCGGCGGTGACGCTGAACTTCGTCATCCCGCGGATGCTGCCGGGCAACCCGGTGGACATCCTGATGGCCAAGCTCCAGCAGCGCGGCGGGAGCGTCGATCCCGCCGCGCGCACGGCCTACGAGACGTTGCTCGGCACCGGCGGGCGCGAGTCGTTCGCCGCGGAGTACTTCGCCTACCTGGGCAACCTGCTGCGCGGCGAGCTCGGGGTGTCGGTCAGCGCGTTCCCGGCCAAGGTGTCGGACGTGATCGGCGACGCACTGCCGTGGACCGTCGTGCTGGTGGGGCTCGCGACGCTGCTGTCGTTCCTGCTCGGCGTGGGGCTCGGCGCGGTCGTCGGCTGGAAGCGCGGCACCTGGCTCGACGCGCTGGTGCCCGCGACCACGGTGCTGTCGGCGGTGCCGTACTTCTGGCTGGCGCTGATCCTGGTCGCGCTGCTCTCGTCGGGGCTCGGCTGGTTCCCGCTCAACGGCGGCTACGACGTGGTGCTGGATCCCGGCTGGAGTCCCGAGTTCATCGGCTCGGCGATCTACCACGGCACGTTGCCCGCGCTGACGATCGTCATCTCGTCGATCGGCGGGTGGTTGCTGGGCATGCGCAACATGATGGTGTCGGCGATGTCGGAGGACTACGTGCTGACCGCGCGGGCCAAGGGTCTCACCGACAGCCGGACGATGATCCGGTACGCGGCACGCAACGCGGTGCTGCCGTCGGTCGCCGGGTTCGCCATCTCCCTCGGGTTCGTGGTGTCCGGGTCGATCGTCACCGAGCAGGTGTTCTCCTACCCCGGCATCGGGTCGAAGCTGCTGCAGGCCGTGCAGAACAACGACTACGCGCTCATGCAGGGGATCTTCCTGGTGATCACCATCGCGGTGCTCGGCGCGAACCTCGTCGTGGACCTGCTGTACGGGCTGATCGACGCCCGCACGAGGGATCGGAGCACCGTGTCGTGATCAGATCCGGAAAGCTCGCCACCGGCCTCGGTCTGGCGGGCCTGATCGTCCTTTTCGGACTGGCCGGTCCGCTGCTCACCGGCGACCCCGCCACGATCAGGGACATCGGCCTCACGCCACCGGGCGGTGAGCACCTCCTCGGCACGACGCTGACCGGCCAGGACGTCCTCGCCCAGCTCGCCCATGCCACCCGCGGGTCGCTGTGGATCGGCGTGCTGGTCGGGGTCATGGCGACCGTGCTGTCCGGCGTCTTCGGCATCGTCGGCGCCTACGCGGGCGGCATCGTCGACGAGATCTTCTCGCTGTTCTCCAACGTCATGCTGGTGATCCCGGGCCTGCCGCTGGTCATCGTGGTCGCCGGGTTCGTCCCGGCGGACCAGCGCGGCACGTGGACGATCGCGCTCGTGCTGGCGATCACCGGATGGGCCGCGGCCGCCCGTGTGCTGCGGGCGCAAACGCTGTCGTTGCGCAACAGGGACTACGTCGCCGCGGCACGGGTGTCCGGTGAGAGGACCTGGCGGGTGATCTGCGTGGAGATCCTGCCGAACCTGCTGCCGATCCTCGCCTCCCAGTTCGTGTTCGCCGTCGTGCTGGCGATCCTCAGCGAGGCGGGGCTCTCGTTCCTCGGTCTCGGCGCCGCCAACTCGTCGACGCTCGGCACGATGCTCTACTACGCCCAGAACGGCTTCGCGCTGCAGCGGGAAGCGTGGTGGTGGTTCGTGCCGCCGGGGCTCGTCATCGCCCTGTTCGGCGGGGCGCTGGCGCTCATCAACTTCAGCATCGACGAGATCATCAACCCCCGGCTGCGCGACCGTGCGCGGCGCGGGCGGGACGTGGTGGCGGTCGAGGCGGAGATCGCCCCGGTCGACGACGACGCCGTGCTCACGGTCAGGAACCTCAACGTCGTGTACCAGGCGGCGACGCCGGTGCACGCCGTGAAAGACGTGTCATTGACCCTGCGCCGGGGCGAGATCCTCGGCCTGGCCGGGGAATCCGGTTGCGGCAAGACCACGCTCGCCTACGCGATCAACCGCCTGCACCGGCCGCCGGCCGAGGTCACGTCCGGATCAGTCGTCTTCCACAACGGTGCCGACGTCGACGTTCTCGCGCTGGAGCCCGAAGAGCTCAGGCAGTTCCGCTGGGCCCAGCTCTCGATGGTGTTCCAGGGCGCCATGAACTCGCTGAACCCGGTCACCCCGATCCGCGCGCAGCTGCAGGACGTGTTGCGCACCCACCGGCCGTCGATGCCCGCCGCGGAGCGGGAGGAGCGGTGCGCGGAGGTGCTCCGGCTCGTCGGCGTCGACCCGGCCAGGCTCGGTTCCTACCCGCACGAGCTGTCCGGCGGCATGCGGCAACGGGTCATGATCGCGATGGCGCTGCTGCTCGACCCGCAGGTGATGATCATGGACGAGCCCACCACGGCACTCGACGTGCTGGTGCAGCGGGAGATCCTGAACGAGATCAGGCGTTTGCGCGACGAGCTGCGGTTCGCGGTCATCTTCATCACCCACGACCTGCCACTGCTGCTGGAGCTGAGCGACCGGATCGCGGTGATGCGTGACGGCGAGGTCGTGGAGTACGCGACCGCGGAGGACGTCTACCTCCGGCCGCAGCACCCGTACACGCGTCAGCTGCTGGCTTCGTTCCCCAGCCTGACCGGCGAACGAGGAGCGCTGATCACATGACCACGCTGGAAGTCCGCGGCCTAACCAAGAAGTTCCACAGGTTCCAAGCGGTCGACGACGTCTCGTTCACGCTCACCGCCGGCAGGACCACCGCGCTCGTCGGCGCGTCCGGCTCCGGCAAGTCGACGATCGCGAGGATGATCGCCCGGCTCGTCCGTCCCACCTCCGGGGAGATCGTGCTGACCGGTCCGGACGGTGAACCCGTGCCACGGCGGGCTTATCGCGACCACGTGCAGATGATCTTCCAGGACCCGTTCGCCTCTCTCAACCCGTTCCACACCGTCGAACACCACCTGGCCCGGCCTTTGCGGCTGCACGGGCGGCCGCGCTCGGAGGTGCCGCGGCTGCTGGAGAAGGTGAGCCTGACCGCGGACTTCGCGGCCCGGCGGCCGCACGAGCTGTCCGGCGGGCAGCGGCAACGGATCGCGATCGCCCGCGCGCTCGCACCGGGTGCCAGGGTGATCATCGCGGACGAGCCCGTGTCCATGCTGGACGTGTCGATCCGGCTGGGCGTGCTCAAACTCCTCGCCCGCCTGCAGCGCGAGGAGAACCTCTCCGTCCTCTACATCACGCACGACCTCGCCACGGCACGGCACTTCTCCGACGAGGTCCTGGTGATGCACCAGGGCCGGATCGTCGAACGCGGGCCGAGCGACGACGTGCTCATGCGTCCGCAGGACCCGTACACCCGCCGGCTCGCCGCCGCCGCACCCGACCCAGAAGCCCGCTTCCGCCAGGGAGGACAGCCTTGATCCGCCAGTACCTGCACGACGGCTGGCAGCTGACCGCGACGACGACCGAGGTGCCGGACAACATCAGGGGCAGGACGGTGCCCGCGACGGTGCCCGGCAGCACCCACCTCGACCTGCTGGCGTCCGGGCTGATCACCGACCCGTTCCTCGACCAGGCCGAGGCGGAGCTGACGTGGATGCACCGCGCGGACTGGCGGTACAGCACCACGTTCCTGGCCGCCGCGGTGACGTCCGGCCAGCGGGTGGACCTCGTGTTCGACGGACTGGACACCGTGGCCGCCGTCGAGCTCAACGGCCATCTCCTCGGCCACACCGCGAACATGCACCGGAGCTACCGCTTCGACGTCCGGCGGTTCCTCGTCGACGGCGGCAACGACCTCACCGTGTCGTTCTCGTCCGCGCTGGCGCACGCCGAGAAGATCGAGGCCGGGCTCGGCAGCCGTCCGCACGTCAACGCCCACCCGTTCAACATGATCCGCAAGATGGCGTGCAGCTTCGGCTGGGACTGGGGACCGGACCTGCAGACCGCGGGCATCTGGCGGCCGGTCCGGCTGGAACGCTGGCACACCGCCAGGCTGGCTCAGGTGCGCCCGGTCGTGACGGTCTCGCCGGACGGCACCGGCCACGTCGAGGTCCACGCCGTCATCGAGTGGGCCGACGACGCCGGCGAGAACCTGACGCTGGAGATCACGGTGGGTTCGTGCGAGCACACCGTCGTCATCCCGGCCGGGCAGGACACCGTGACCGCCCGCGTCGACGTGCCGGACGCCGAGCTGTGGTGGCCGGTGGGGTACGGCCCGCAACCGCTCTACGACCTGGAGGCCGTCCTGCGCGGTCGATCGGGCGCAGTGGACGGTGTGACGCGGCGGATCGGGTTCCGCACGATCACCGTCGACACGACGCCGGACGACATCGGCACGCCGTTCACCATCGTCGTCAACGACAAGCCCGTCTTCGTCAAGGGCGTCAACTGGATTCCCGACGACCACTTCCTGACCCGGATCACGCGCGACCGGCTGGCGCGGCGCGTCGACCAGGCCGTGGACGCGCACGTCAACCTGTTGCGCGTGTGGGGCGGCGGGATCTACGAGTCCGACGACTTCTACGACGTGTGCGACGAGCGCGGTGTCCTGGTGTGGCAGGACTTCCCGCTCGCCTGCGCCGCGTATCCGGAGGAGGAGCCGGTGCGCGGCGAGCTGGAGGCCGAGGCCAGGGAGAACGTCGTCCGGCTGATGTCGCACGCCTCGCTGGCGTTGTGGAACGGCAGCAACGAGAACCTCTGGGGGCACGCCGACTGGGGCTGGCCGTGGCAGCTCGACGGCAGGACCTGGGGACTCGGTCACTACACCGAACTGCTGCCGCGGATCGTCGCCGAGCTCGACCCGACCCGGTTCTACTGCCCCAGCAGCCCGTACAGCCCGGTGCAAGGCCTGCACCCGAACGACGAGAACCACGGCACCCGGCACGACTGGCAGGTCTGGAACGAGGTCGACTACACGCACTACCGCGACCACGTGCCGCGGTTCTGCTCGGAGTTCGGGTTCCAGGGGCCGCCGACGTGGTCCACTCTCACGCGGTGGATCCACGACCAGCCGCTGACGCCGTCCTCGCCGAGCTTCCTGACCCACCAGAAGGCCGAGGACGGCAACGGCAAGCTCGACCGCGGTCTCGCCGCGCACCTGCCGGTGCCGCAGCGGTTCCCGGACTGGCACTGGGCGACGCAGCTCAACCAGGCGCGGGCGGTGAGCTTCGGCATCGAGCACTTCCGCTCCTGGTGGCCGCGCACGGCGGGCGCGGTCGTCTGGCAGCTCAACGACTGCTGGCCGGTCACGTCGTGGGCGGCGATCGACAGCGAGGAACGCCTGAAGCCGCTGTGGTACGGGCTGCGGCACGCCTTCGCTCCCCGCATCCTGACCTTCCAGCCACGCGACGGCCGGCTCGTGCTCATCGCCGTGAACGACCACGACGAGCCGTGGGACGCGCACATCACCCTCGACCGGCAGACGTTCCGCGGCGTCACGTTGCACCTGACTAGACTGCGCCGAACGGTGCCGCCCCGGTCGGCCGTCGAGCTGGACCTGGACGAACCGCTGCTGGAGCCGGTGCACGAGGACGCGGAGGTGATGGTGGCGACCACCGCGGACGCCCGCGCGATCCACGCGTTCCGGCCGGACTCGCAGCTGGCGTACCACCCGGCTCCCCTGGTCGCCCAGGCGGAAGCCGTGCACGGCGGCTACGAGGTCGAGGTGCGTGCCACGTCGTTCGCGCAGGACGTGGCGATCCTGGCCGACCGCGTCGCACCCGACGCCGTCGTGGACGACATGCTCGTGCCGATGCTCGCCGGAGAGGTTCGCGTGTTCGGAATCCGCACGGACGCCGTGGTCGACCCCGCGGCGTTCACCGACCCGCTGGTCCTGCGCTGTGCCAACGACCTCGGCGTGGTGCCGTAGTGGGCGGCTCGCCGACCGGCGCGGTCGGGCTCGTGCTGGCCAGGCCCGCGCGGCTGCTGGGCGTCGAGCCGTTCTTCATGGAGTTCATCGCGGGGATCGAGGAACGGCTGGCCGAACGCGACCTCTCGGTGCTGCTGCACGTCGTGGCCGACCACGAGGCCGAGATCGCCGCGTATCGCCGGTGGGCCGGACGCGGTCTGGTCGACGCGACCGTTGTGGTCAATCCCGTGGTGGGCGATCCACGCCCGGCCGTCCTGCGCGAACTGGGGCTGCCGGCCGTGGTCGTCGGCGACGATCCGGACCTGCCCGCCGTCCGCACCGACCACGCCGGTCCGGTCGCCGAAGCCCTCGGGCACCTGCTCGAACTGGGCCATCGGCGAATCGCCAGGGTCACCGGGCCTTCCGCGTTGCAGCACACGCGAGCCCGCACGGCCGCGTTGCTCTCGGGCTGCGCGGAGGCCGGTGTCGAGCCGGTGATCGTCGAGGGCGACTACTCGGAGGAGGCGGGCGCCAAGCTGACGACCGCGCTGCTGAGCGGGCCAGAGCCGCCCACCGCGATCCTCTACGACAACGACGTGATGGCCGTGGCGGGTCTGGCCGCGGCCGCGTCGCTGGGCGTCGCCGTGCCGGCGCGGCTCAGCCTGGTGGCGTGGGACGACTCGACGTTGTGCCGCCTGGCCTCCCCCGCGCTGACCACGATGAGCGTCGACGTGCACCAGTTCGGCGTGTCGGTGGCGGAGTCGGTGCTGGAACGCATCGGCGGCGACCCCGTCACGCCGCGCTGGTCCCCCACCGCCCGCTACGTCCCGCGCGGCACCACGGCACCGGCCCCGTAGGGCCGGTGCCCCAGGACGGTTTGCGGGCCAGCAACGTGAAGGTGTTCGGCAGCTGTCCCCGCCACGCCGCCGCGTCGAGATCACCCCACCGCCAGAACGGTTCCGGGTGCTCGGCCACGTGCCGCAGCTCCAGCCCGGCGCCGAGCACGGCGGTGATGATCCCGGCGAGCGTCGTCTGCCACTCCACCGCGCCGTTGGCGGGAAACGTGTCGTTGACGTGCGACCGCTCGAAGTACCCGCGATCCGGCCGGATCCTCGGCTCGTCCTCGTCCCACGTCCACAGCGGCACCATCGGATGGGCCTCGTGCACGAACAGGTGCCCGCCGGGTCTCGCCAGCCGAGCGACGTCCGCGGCCCAGGCGTCGAGGTCCGGCATCCAGATCAACGCACCCTTGCCGGTGTAGACCAGATCCGCGCACCCGTCCCGCAGCGGGGCACCCGGCAGTTCGGCGACCACGTAGCGGCAGTTCGCGCCCAGCTCGTCCGCCCGGCGTTGCGCCGCGGTGGCCGCCACCGAGCTGAAGTCGACACCGACGACGGACCGCGCACCTTCCGCGACGAGGGCGATGTCGTCCAGGCCGTGGCCGCTCTGCAGGTGTGTTACCCAGTTGTTACGGCGGGGGTGCGGTGGACTCGCGAACGACGAGCTCCGGCGGCGCGAGCGCCGTCACCTGCCGGGGCTCACCCGCCACCTCGGCCACGATCGCGGCCAGGCACGCCCGCCCCAGCGCGGCGAAGTCCATCCGCACGGTCGTGAGCGCCGGTGTCCAGTACGCGGCGCCGGGCACGTCGTCGAACCCGATGATGCTCACGTCCCCCGGCACGTCCCGGCCCGCCTCGTAGAGCGCGCGGCGGACCGCCAGCGCCGTGTCGTCGTTGCCGCACAACACCGCCGTCACGTCCGGGTCGGCCGCCAGCCGCGCTCCCGCGAGGTAGGCCGACCGCACGTCCCACCCGACCGGCACCACCCCCGGCACGGGCGCGCCGGCCGCCTCAAGCGCGGCGCGCCACCCCGACTGGCGGGCGCTCGTGCCGCTCTCCGACGGGATCGCGACGTGGTGCACGGTGCGATGCCCCAGCTCCAGCAGGTGCCTGGTCGCGTCGACAGCCGCTTGGCGTTCGTCCAGGAAGACCATCGACCGCGTGACACCCACGAGCCCACCGGCTTCCGTCGCGGCCACGGCGGGCACCTTCGCGGGCAGTGCCCGCAGCACCTCGGCACCGGCGGTGTCGAACGCGATCACGACGACGCCACCGGCGTTGGGATCGCTCACGTGCTCGACCGCGTGCTGGACGTCGGCCGGTGCGTCCGACTCCACCACCCGCACCCCGACAGCGAGGCCCGCCGATCGCGCGGCCTCCTCGATGCCCTGCAACGTCGCGGCATAGCCGTAGAGCGTGGTGTTGGCGACCACCACCGTCACCGTGCTGGAGAGCCCGGACCCGAGTGCGCGAGCCGCCCGGTTGGGGCGGTAGCCCAGCCGTTCGATCGCGTCGAGCACCTGCCTGCGGGTGTCGGCGTTCACCCTCGGCGAGTCGTTCAGCACCCGTGACACGGTCTGGTACGAGACGCCGGCGGCCGCCGCGACGTCGCGGATGCTCGGCGTGGAGGAAGATCGTCGTGTCACGCCGCCATCGTGATCGCTGCCGGTCGCGCCGTCAAAGCCGGCCGTGGAACGTGCCTGCTCCGGCGATCGGTCATTCGACCGAGCACTGCTCCCCGTTGAACGTGAACGCCGTCGGCGCCGAGTGCGGTCCGCGCGAGTTGCCGTTGAACCCGACCTGCACCGAACCGCCGGGGGCGATCTGCGGGTTGTAGCCGACGTTCACGGCGCTGACGGTCGCGCCGAACTGCCGCGCCGAGGCGTTCCACATCTCCCTGACGCTCTCGCCGGCCGCGAAGTTCCAGCGCAGCGTCCAGCCGTTGGCCGTCTTGGTGCCGGTGTTGCGCACTGTCACATTCGCCTGGAATCCGCCGTTCCACTGGCCCGTGATCCGGTAGGCGACGGCGCACCCTCGTGCGGGCGGCGGCGGTGGCGGCGGCGGAGTGGTCGTGGTGGGCGCCGCCGGGCTGGACGGCGTCGCCGGAGAAGAAGGCATGGTCAGCGCCTGCGAAGGCGAGGGCTTGGACGTGGCGGAGCCGTTGCAGGGCGGGCCCCACAGGCCCCGCTTGGCGGCGGAGGCCTCAGCCTCGGCGTTGATCAGCGGTCCGCCGTCGACGCCTTCCGGGCGCAGCGCGCCCTGCTGCACGGCCAGGACGGCGTAGTCGGTGCCGTCCTCCAGCTCCATGTGCACCTCGCCGGGGGTGAGCCCGGTGAAGCGGACGGACCTCGCGAGCAGTGTCGTCCTGGCGAACGTGAGCGCGCTCTCCGACCAGCACGCGGCGGGCGCGGCGAGCAGCGAGATGCGGACGCGGGAGCCGTCGGCCAGTTCTACCGTGCGGCCGTCGATCACGTCGCGCACCACGGTGAGCACGTTCTGCGGGGGCACCACCTCGTTGATGAGCGTGGGCGGTTTCTGAGGGGACCGGGAAGACGGTGGCGGCGCGGCCGGGTCAGCCGTGCACGCTCCGGTGAGCAGTACCAACAACACCAGCAAATGGCTGCGCGCCACCGTCAACTCCTGAAACTATCGGGCCTTGGAAGCCGTCCACCGCTGGTTCGCACCGGAAGTGGCGTGGTACAAACCGATTCTGGCGCCGTCCTCACGCGACTCGCCGACGACGTCGAGCAGCGATCCGGTCGCGGCGTTGACGAACGTCCAGCTGTCGTCGCCGGTCGACGACAACACCCACCTCGCAGCAGGACTGTCGGTGGAGATCAACGTCGCGTTACCGTCCACAGCGGCGATCCGCTGGCCGGTGGCGGCGTTCACCACGGAGAACTGGACGTCGTTGCCGTAGCCGCCCGTGCGCCGCTCCAGCCGCCACACCTGGTCGCGCGCAGCCGCGTTCGTCGTGCGCTGGACCAGCGAAGTGCCGGAAGGCGCAAGGGACTTGTCGCTCTGCACACCGGTCAGGCGGTACTCGCCGGCCAGTGCGTCATCGCGGTTGAGGCCGCTGACACCGCTGACGTCGAACGTGACGACCGACCGCGCGGGCACGGTGAGGGTCGCCTTGCGGTCCTTGACGCGCACCGCGGCGCCCTTCACCAGCGCGCCGAACATGTCGGTCACGATCGGCCGCACGGAGGCGTTCGACCGCACCGACGCGAAGCCCGAGAGGTCCAGCGTCACGGACTGCGGCTGCTCGGACTGGTTGAGGTGCACGACCGTCTTCAGCTCGTTGTTGCGCATCGCCGCAACGTCCGACTTGGTGTTGACCTTGATCATCCGGTCGCCGGGCTTCACGTAGTGGGTGAAGTTCCGCAGCGTGTGGAACTTGGTGTTGACGCGGGCGGGACAGGTCGCGAGCGTGTCCTGCTGGCCGCAGTTGAACGGGATCTGGACGACACCCCAGTTCATGCCGTTCGGCGACTCGCCACCCGGCTTCATGTTGTCGTAGTCCTCGATCGCCTGCCACAGCAGCCAGGCGCGCGGCTCGAGCTCGCGGATGTCGTCGATCACGCGCGCGGCGATGCCCAGGCCGGAGTCCATGGCGGTGAAGCTCTGCCCGGAACCCCAGGACCCGTCGACCTCGCTCATCCACAACGTCTTGTCCGCGGCCTTGGCGATGTCACGGGCGGACGTGCGGCGGTCCTGGCCGTAGGTGTGCACGTTCAACTGGCCCACCTGCGCACGCACGGAAGCCGGGTAGCCGGCCCAGTCGTCCGCGAAGAGGCCGGGGTTGGTCTCGTCCGGCGCGGAGACGACGGCCTTCAACCGCTTGGCGCGCAACGCTTCCGCGACTGCGGGCACGACCTTCGCCTGCAGCGCCGGACTCATGTGCGCGCCCTCCTGGCGGCCACCCGTCGGGTTGCCGTCCGGGCCGAGCTTGGTGCTCCAGTACGGGGTGTTGGGCTCGTTGAACGGGTCCAGCGTCTGGACCTTGATGCCGTGCGCGCGTTCCAGCTCGGCGGTCGCCTGCGTCAGGTACGCGGCGAAGTCCTTGATGCGGTCCTCACGGAGCTGGTCGGCGGTGGCGTCGAAGCCGCCCGACACGTAGCCGCTGACCGTCTGGAACCACGGCGGGGAGTTGCTGAACGTCTCCCACTTCGTGACCTTCGACTTGATCCGGTCGACCCACCAGCGCTGGTGCGGGTCCGCCGACGCGTCGAAGTACCGGGGATCGTTCGGCTTCCACCAGTCGGTGTCGGTGCGCTTCGTGCCCTCCGGCGCCTTCCACCAGCCGGGCACCGCCGCGCCCGCGCGCAGGTACGACGGCACGTCAGGAGCGTTGCCGCCGCCGATGTTGTAGCGGGCGATGTTGAGGTTCAGCCCGTCCTCGCCGAACAACAGCTCCGCGAGCTGGTTGCGGATCTCGTCGGGGTAACCGCCGGTGGCGTTCGCGAACCAGACCAGGCTCGTGCCCCAGCCCTGGAACGATTGTTGCTGATAGGTCGGATCCGGCCGCACGGTCACGGATTCCACGGCGGCCGTGGCGGGTGCCCCGCTGGAGACCACAGTGGACATCGTGAGCGCCGAGGCGGCGAGAAATGCAGGGAATCTGGTCATCGGTTCTCCGTCGAACAGGCGATGTGCGCGCTAACATCTACCGAGGACCACCTGGTGCGTCAAGGCCGGAAAGGTCCTGCCGAACGGTGGCGCGTCCGTTCGGCAGGCCCCCTGGGAACGCTCACCCCCGAGGAGAGGCGGCTCTGAACGCTCAAGCCCCGAGGAGGGTCACTTGAGCGAACAGGTAGCGAAACGCTCCAGGCCTTCCGGCTTGGCCGCGACCCGGCCGATGGCGGTCTCGATGCGGTTCAGCGCCGCAACGCGCTTGTCCTTCAGCGGCCCGAGGATCGCGTTCTGCACGAAGTTCGGCCCGCCCTGACCGACCGACGTGCGCAGCCGCTCGTTCGCCTCCGCCTGCTGCTTGCTGAGATTCGCGAGCTCCCGGTCCACTTCGGCCTTGGCCTGGGCGGGAACGTTCTGCACGACGGGCAGCGGGCACTCGATCGTCTGGCCGGCCGCGGACGATCCGCTGTTCGAACCATTTCCTGCGTTCGAGTTGTTTCCGTTTCCGGTGCCGGACGACGCTCGCGACGTCGTCGGCGGCGGCGCGGACACCGCGGGTGCCTGGCCGAGTCCGCAGGTCGCGAACCTCTCCAGGCCCTCCGGCTTCGCCGCGACACGGCCGATGGCGGTCTCGATGCGGTTCAGCGCGGCCACCCGCTTGCTCGCGAGTGGACCGAGAATCGCGTTCTGCACGAAATTGGGTCCGCCCTCGCCCGCCGACGTGCGCAACCGGTTGTTCGCCTCGGCGATCTGCTTGTCCAGATTGGCCAGTTCACGTTGCACCTCCGCCTGCGCCTGAGCAGGGACAGCGGGGACGACGGGCTGCGGACAGGCGATCGACTGGCCACCGCTGTTGTTGCCCTCACCTGCGGCGAACGCGGCGATCGCGGTCCCGGCGGTCAGGGTCGCGGCAACGGCGACTCCGGCAATGAGCACTCGCTTGCGTCGCTCTGGTTTTGCATGTGCTCTCGACATTTCGAACCCTTACGAATCAGTGGATGTGATCTGCCGGCATACCGGGATACGGACCGGGACCGTCAAGGGTTCAACCACTTGTGAGCGTTCACAGCAGATGCCATGCTGGCGACCTCTACCGCAGACCCGCACCTGCGCAGAATTCGGGGACAAGCCATGCCATCCGGGCACAGAGCCGTGCACGAACAACTTCGCCTGAGAGTCCACGGCGTGAACCTCAAGATCGCCGCGGTGCGCCGCGGCGGCGCCGACGAGCCGATCGTGTTCATGCACGGCTTCGGCACGAGCAAGGAGGACTACACCGACATCACGCAGCGGCACGACTTCGCGGGCCGCTCGTTCCTCACGTACGACGCACCGGGCTGCGGTGCGTCGGAGTGCGCCGACCTCGGGGCGATCGACGTGCCGTTCCTGGTGGACACCGCACGCGCGGTGCTCGACCGTGCGGGCATCGGCCGGTACCACGTCGTCGGGCACTCACTCGGTGGCCTCACGGCACTCCTGCTCGCACACCGCGAGCCTGGCCGGGTGCTCAGCTTCGTCAACATCAAGGGCACGCTGGCTCCTGAGGACTGCGCGGGGATCAGGCACGTGCTGTCCCACCAGGAACCAGGCGACGCCTTCCTCCGGTTCGTCGAAAGCCTGCGCCTCGCACCGGGTTACTCGGGCGGGCTGTACGCGGCGAACCTGCCGCACAAGGTCCGGCGCGGAGCCGTGGACAGCATCTTCAGGTCCGTGATCGAGCTCGCCGACCACGGAGACCTGCTCAACAAGTTCATCGCACTCCCCATCCCGAAGATGTACCTCTACGGCGAAGAGTGCGCTTCACTGTCCTATCTGCCGTTGCTCGACGCGCACGGGGTGGAGCTCGCCGAGATCCCCCACAGCGGGCATCTCCCGATGTACTCCAACCCCGTCGCGACGTGGAAGCGGATCGCCGTGTTCTACGCCGGCGACCTCAGTCAGCGCATTCCGGCCGCCAGGCGGTGGTAGGCCGCGTTCCAGCGCAGCCGGTCACCGAACTGGGCGGGCGTGGTCGACGAGTCGATCAGCACCAGTTCGGTGGCCGCCATCGTGGCGAAGTCGTGCAGCGTCTCGGGTCCGACGGCCTGGGTCAGCACCGTGTGGTGCGGGCCGCCGGCCGTGAGCCAGCACTCGGCGGACGTCGAGAGCGACGGCGCCGGCCGCCACACCGCCCGCGCGACGGGCAGGTTCGGCAGCGGCTCGTCCGGTGCGACGACCTCGATCTCGTTGGCCACCAACCGGAAGCGGTCGCCGAGGTCCGCGAGACCGATCACCACGGCAGGGCCGGGCGACGCGTCGAACACCAGCCGCACCGGGTCTTCCCTGTCGCCGATGCCGAGCGCGTGGATCTCGCAGGACGGCACCTCTTCCGCGATCGTCGGGCACACCTCCAGCATGTGCGCGCCCAGCACCTTCGGCTCACCCGGCCCGAAGTGGTAGGTGTAGTCCTCCATGAACGAGGTGCCGCGGCCGGTGCCCGCGCCCATCGCCTTCACCGCGGCGAGCAGTGCCGAGGTCTTCCAGTCGCCCTCACCGCCGAAGCCGTAGCCGTCGGCCATCAGCCGCTGCACCGCGAGACCCGGCAGCTGCCGGAGCCCGCCCAGGTCCTGGAAGTTCGTCGTGAACGCGCCGAAACCGCCGTCGTCCAAAAAGGACCGCAAACCGATCTCGATGCGGGCCGCGTACCGCAGCGACGCGTGCCGCTCCGCCCCGCGCGCCAGCTCGGGAGCGAGCCGGTACGCCTCGGCGTAGTCGGCGACGAGCAGGTCGATGTCCGCGTCCGACACGGCATCCACGACCTCGACGAGGTCGTTGACGCCGTAGGTGTTCACCGAGACACCGAACCGCAGTTCCGCCTCGACCTTGTCGCCCTCGGTCACCGCGACGTCGCGCATGTTGTCGCCGAACCGCGCCAGCCGCAACGAGCGCATGTGCGCGTAGCCGGCCGCGGCACGAGCCCAGCCGTCGATCCGCTCGGCCAGCTGCGGGTCGCTGGCGTGCCCGGCAACGGTCTTGCGCGCCACGCCGATGCGCGTCTGGACGTACGCGAACTCCCGGTCGCCGTGGGCGGCCTGGTTGAGGTTCATGAAGTCCATGTCGATGGTGGACCACGGCAACGCCTCGTTGAGCTGCGTGTGCAGGTGCAGCAACGGCTTGCGCAGCAGGTCGAGACCCGTGATCCACATCTTGGCCGGCGAGAACGTGTGCATCCACGCGATCACACCGACGCACGACGGGTCGTTGTTCGCGGTCTGCATGATCGAGCGGATCGCGGCGGCGTCGGTGAGGACCGGCTTCCACACGATCTCGGCGCTGATCCGGCCGGAATCCGCGAGCATTCGCTGGATCTGCTGGGACTGCGCGGCCACCTGGTCGAGCGTCTCCTGGCCGTAGAGGTGCTGGCTGCCGGTGAGGAACCAGACCTGCGGCTTGCCCGCGAACGACATGTGCTCTCCTCGTGGGCTCACTGCCCGTAGACGTTCTGGTAGCGCTCGTAAAGCCGGTCGACGTCCTGCTGGTCGATGACGGGGGCCTTGCCGAGCTGGAGTGCGAAGTGGACGGTGCGCGCGACGTCCTCCAGCATCACGGCCGACTTCACCGCGGCACGCGCGGTCGGGCCGACCGTGAACGGACCGTGGTTGCGCATCAGCACGGCGCTGGACCTGCTGGTGCTCAACGTTTCCACGATGCCGCGGCCGATCGAGTCGTCACCGATCAACGCGAACGGCCCGACGGGGATCTCGCCGCCGAACTCGTCCGCGATCATCGTCAGCACGCACGGGATCGGCTCACCCCGGGCTGCCCACGCTGTGGCGTAAGGGGAATGCGTGTGCACGACACCGTTCACCTCGGGCATGTGGCGGTAAACGTATGCGTGCGCCGCAGTGTCCGACGACGGCGCGAACTCACCTTCCACCAGGTTGCCGTGCAGGTCGGTCACGACCATCGCGTCCGGCCCCAGCTCGTCGTAGGACACCCCGGACGGCTTGATCACCATCAGGTCGTGGCCGGGAACCCGCGCGGACACGTTGCCCGCGGTCCAGATCACCAGCTCGTACTTGGTCAGTTCGCGGTGCAGGTCGGCGACCGTGCGCCGCAGCTCTGCCGTGGCGGACATCAGTTCTTCCCCTCCAGCGCGTCACGGCGGTACCTGCGCAGCCGGCGCATGACATCGTTGCCACCTCGGCCGAAGTGGTCGTGCAACTCCTGGTATTCGACGAAAAGCCGTTCGTAGGCTTCTACGTTCTCCGGGATCGGCGTGAAGACGTTGCGCCGCACCGAACCCATGGCGGCCGCGGCCGCGCGGATGTCCTCGTACGCGCCCGCGGCGACCGCCGCGTGCATCGCCGAGCCGAGCGCCGGTCCCTGCGCGGAACCGATCACCGACAGCGGCAGGTCGAGAACGTCGGCGTAGATCTGCATCAGCAGCGCGTTCTTCATCAGCCCGCCCGCGATCACCAGCTCGGTCACCGGCACACCGGCGTCGGTGAACGTGTCCACGATGACCCGCGTGCCGAACGCGGTGGCCTCCAGCAGTGCGCGGTAGACGTCCTCCGCCTTCGTGGCGAGCGTCTGCCCGAGGATCACACCGGACAGTTCGTGGTCGACCAGCACGGACCTGTTGCCGCTGTGCCAGTCGAGCGCGATCAGCCCGTGCTCGCCGGGCGCCTGGCCGGCCGACAGCTCGGTGAGCAGCTCGTGCACGGAGATCCCGCGCTCGCGCGCCTGCTCGTGGTAGGCGGGCGGCACCTGGTTCTTCACGAACCACGCGAAGATGTCGCCGACACCGCTCTGCCCCGCCTCGTAACCCCAGAGGCCCGGCACGATCCCGCCGTCCACCACACCGCACATGCCCGGCACGTCGCGCAGCACCGAGCCGCTCATCACGTGACACGTCGAGGTGCCCATGATCGCGACCATCTGGCCGGGCTCGACCGCCTGCGCGGCGGGCGCGGTGACGTGGGCGTCGACGTTGCCGACCGAGACCGCGATCCCCTCCGGCAGGCCGGTCCACGCAGCTGCCTCGGCGGTCAGCGACCCGGCGCGGTCGCCGAGCGCGGACAGCGGGTGGTCGAGCTTGTCGGCGACGAACTTCGCGAACGCCGGGTTGAGCTCGGCGAGGAACTCCTCGCTCGGGTACGCGCCGTCCTGGTGGATGCCCTTGTACCCGGCGGTGCAGGCGTTGCGGGTGTACTGGCCGGTGAGCTGCCAGACGATCCAGTCCGCGGCCTCGACCCAGTGCTCCATCGCCGCGTAGACCTCGGGCGCCTCCTCCAGGACCTGCAGGCCCTTGGCGAACTCCCACTCCGAGGAGATGAGGCCGCCGTAGCGCGGGAGCCACGGTTCCTTGCGGTCGCGGGCGAGGTCGTTGATGCGGTCGGCCTGCGGCTGGGCGGCGTGATGACGCCACAGCTTGATGTAGGCGTGCGGGTTGCCCGCGAACTCCGGCAGCTCGCACAGCGGCGTTCCGTCGGCCTTCACCGGGACCATCGTGCAGGCGGTGAAGTCCGTGCCGATGCCGATGACGAGCTGCGGCGCGATACCGGCGTCCTCAATGGCCTGCGGGACGGCGGTCCGCAGGACGTCGACGTAGTCGGACGGGACCTGCAGGGCCCACTCCGGCGGCAGGGCCTTGCCGGTCGCCGGCAGAGCGCTGTCCACCACGCCGTGGCGGTATGCGTGCACAGCGGTGCCGAGCTCGGCACCGTCGCGGACGCGGACGACCACCGCGCGACCGGACAGGGTGCCGTAGTCGACGCCCACCACACAGGCGTCGGGATGGATCGTCTTGTCAGTCACGACCTGAGTGTTATCGCTAACATTCCGCGCGTCAAGATGCGATCCGAAAGAGGTGAAAGCCTTGATAGGGCCGGTGTTGTGCAGCAGAGTGAACGCACGACAAAGGACCCCGGCCGGTGAGGTACCGGCCGGGGTCCGTCAGCCCAGCTGACAGGCGGGCTAGGCGGGTGGCGCCACGCTCTCGCGCTGCACGAGCACCGGGGCGATGGTCCGCCTCGGCCGCGCCGACTCACCCTCGCTGACCTGCTCCAGCAGCAGGCCGAGCGTCTCCCGCGCCACCGCGGCGAAGTCCGGGCGGACCGTCGTGAGCGGCGGGATGAAGTACGCCGCCTCCGGCACGTCGTCGAACCCGACGACGCTCACGTCGTGCGGCACCCGCCTGCCGCGCTCGTGCATCGCGCGCAGCACGCCCAGCGCGAGGTGATCGTTCGACGCGAACACCGCGGTGACCTCGGGCATCCGCGCCAGCATCTGCCCTGCCTTGTACCCGGACGAGGCGCTCCAGTCGGCCGCCATGACCGGCGGCACCTCCCGGTCGTGGAGCTCCAGCGCCCGGCGCCAGCCCTGCACGCGGCCTGCCGCGTCGAACCAGTCGGTGGGGCCGGAGACGTGCCACACGGTCTGGTGCCCGGCGTCCAGGAGATGGGTGGTGGCGTCGTACGCGCCGACCCCCTGGTCGACGGTGACCAGCGGCGTCGCCCGTTCCGGGTCGCCGTCCACCGTTACCAGCGGCAGCTCCGCCGGCACGTCCGCGAGCGCGTCGGCCGCGGACGAGTTCGGCGCGATCACCACGATCCCGGCCACGCGCTGGTCGCGGTGGCGTTCGACAGCGGCTGCTATCGACTCGCGGTCGAGGACCTTCACCCTGCCGACGCTGACCGCGAACCCCGCCTCGCCCGCCGCCTCCTCGAAGGCGGACAACAGCGAGGCCGGGCCGTACAGCGTCGAGTTCTGCGCCACCACGCCGATCAGCTGCGTCTTGCCCGTGACCAGCGCACGAGCCGCCCTGTTGGGCCGGTAACCCAGCTCCTTGATGGCGGCCCGCACCCGCAGGCGGGTCTGCTCGCGGACGTTCGGGTGATCGTTGAGGACACGCGAGACCGTCTGGTGGGACACCCCTGCGAGGCGGGCGACGTCGGTCATCGCGGGGTCACGAGTGGTCTTCTGATCCACAGACGGTCTCCGATCCTTGGTCTAGACCGATGATGTTAGCGATAACACCCGTCAGCCCTGATTCAGCACACCCATTGTGACCGCTATTCAAGCCGGAACGTCGCACGTCGGCGCGCGTCGCGGTCATTTCCGGGCTTGCCGGCCACCAGTCTGCCTCGGTCGTGGATGAGATAAGAATCTGCTCCAACATTCAACGAAACCGCCTTGCTGTCGGCGAGCCCCGGCACCCGCCGGAAGCTCGCCGCGCGGCCGTAGGCGTCCGAGTCCTCGAACGGGTCGATGCGGATGACGTCGCCGTCCACCCGCACGTACCGGTCGGGGAAGTTCACCGACTGCAGCGCGACGGTGTCGTTGCCGAGGAATCCGGGGACGAACCGGAACTGCGAGTCGGCCAGCTCGCGGACGTTGCCGTCCACCCGCAGCCGGTACTCGTAGTGCCGCACGTGCAGCCCGTCCAGTGTGGCCAGCCGCGAGATCGGGCCGCCCTCGCCGACCGGGACGCCGAAGCTCGGCGTGCCGTCGGCGTTCCAGTGCAACCGCTGCACGCGGGTGTGCCGGTTCGGGTCGAACAGCGGGTCGCCGTTGATGTCGCGGTAGTCGCGTGCGTGGTAGACCAGCACGTCCATGTCGCCGACCGTCGTGAACGAGTTGTGCCCCGGCCCGTACTGGGACGTCGGCACGTGAGTCGCGAAGATCGGCTGCGGGGACTTGGTCCACGCCCGCGCGTCGAGCAGGTTCGCGTTCTCGTCGGCGGTCAGCAGGCCCATGCAGTAACGGGCGTCGGTGGCGCTGGCCGAGAACGTCACGAACACGCGGCCGTTGCGGACCAGCACCGCGGGCCCCTCGTTCACCCGGAAGCCCTGCACCTCCCACGACAGCGTCGGCGTCGCGATGCGCACCGGCGCGGTCTTCAACGCCAGCGGCGAGGCCATCTCGGCGATGTAGAGGTTGGTGCCGGAGCCGACGCTCGGCTCGTTCTGCGCCCACAGGAAGTAGCGCTTCCCCCGGTGCGCGAACGTCGTCGCGTCCAGCGTGAACGTGTCCAGGTGCGTGACGATCTGACCGCGCAGCACCCAGCCGTCCTGACGCGGGTCGGCGTTGGCCGACTCCAGGACGTAGGTGCGGATGCGGAACGGCTCGTCCTTGTCCCCGGCGGCGAAGTAGATGTACCACTTGCCGTCGATGCGGTGCAGTTCCGGCGCCCAGATGTAGCCACCCATCTTGCCCGTGGCCGGCCGACGCCAGATGGTCCGCTCACGCGCCGAGGCCAGGCCGTCCAACGTGGACGCCCCACGCACGACGATCCGGTCGTACTCCGGCACGGACCCGGTCAGGTAGTACCTGCCGTCGGTCGGCGGCGTGATGAACGGGTCGGCTCGCTGCTCGACCAGCGGGTTGCGGGTCGGCAGTTCGGCAGGGGCTTGCGGCGCGGCCACGACAGGGGCGGAGGCCGCGAGGGGTACCGCACCGACGGCGGCGAGCACGCCACCGGTGCGCAGCAGGGACCTGCGGTCGATCACTTGCGGCTCCTGTCCTTGACGCGGAAGACCGTGATGGAGTTCGGCGGGAACGTGTGGGTGAACGCGCTGCGCACGCTGATCTGCGTGGTGCGCGGCTTGATGGGCTGGGTGAACTCGGTGTTCACGTCGTCGGGACGGCCCTGCAGGACGGTCACCTTCGCCGTCGACGCCACCGGCACGCCGAGGTCGACCTTGGTGCGGGCGGCGTTGTCCTGGGCGTTGACGACCTTGACGATCAGCTCACCGGTCGCGAGGTCGCGGGTGACGACCTGGCGGAACGGTTCCGCGAGCTTGTCGTCGGTGAACTCGCCCCATTTGATGCCGTCGAGGAACAGCGCGACGTGCCGTCCGCGCACCTCGACCCGTACGTCGTAGGTACGGCCCGTCTCGACGCGGGTGCCGTTGCTCATCAGCGTGCTCTTGCCGCCGCCGACGGCCTTCTCCACTGCGGACTGGGTGTTGTTCCAGCCACCGAGGTTCCACCAGTAGAAGTTGCCGGTGTCCTGGACGCCGAACGCGACGAGGAAGCCCTCGCGACCGGCCTGCTTGGTGGCCTTGAGGTTCAGCGTGTAGTCGCGCCAGTTCCTGTCGCCGGCGGTCACCAGGGTGTCCTCCGCGGCGGCGTCGGACTGGACGTAGGCGCCGTTCACGACGTTCCAGGTGCCCTTGCCGGTCTTGGTCCACTTCGCGTCGGTGCCGGAGAAGTCGTCGCTGAACAGCTGCTGGCCGGACGCGCTGGTGACGCGCACGTCGTCGTAGGTCGCGGCTGTGGCCCACGTGGACAGGCCGATCGCGCCCGTGATCGGCGCCTGGGTGGACGGCGTGGCCGACGCGGTGCTGGGCACGACCTCGTCACCGACGTTGGTCATGAACAGCTTCTGCGTCTCGTAGCTCGCCGAGCCCCACGACGCGTGGTTGTTGAACCAGATCATGTCCGGCTTCCACTGCACGTAGTCCTCGTTGGCGAGCAACGGCGCGTAGGAAGCGAGCTTCACGACGTCCGCGTTTCGTTCGAGACCGGTCATGAACGAGGCCTCGCTCAGCGCGTTGAACCACTTGTTGTCCTGGGAGGCGTACTCGCCGAGGAACACCTTCGGACCGTTGCGGTCGTAGGAGTCGTAGCGGTTGTTGTTCTCCAGGAACCAGCTCGGGCTGTTGTAGTAGTGCTCGTCGACCATCTTCACGCCGGCCTGCTTGTTGAGCTGCCACAGCCGGTCGAACGTGCCGCCGGTGTCGTCGGGACCGGAGTTGCTGACGACCGTGATGTCCGGGTACTTCGCGTTGATGGCCTTGCGGAACTCGGTGAAGCGGGCGAAGAACTCGTCCGGCAGGTTCTCCTCGTTGCCGACCCCGAGGTGGGTGAGCTTGAACGGCTTGGGGTGCCCCATCTCGGCGCGCTTGCGGCCCCAGGTCGAGTCGGCGGGACCGTTGGCGAACTCGATCAGGTCGAGGGTGTCCTGGATGTGCCGCTGCAGCAGCGCGGGGTCGTCCGTGGCGCGGTTCTGGCCGCAACCGGTGACCAGCGCGGGCACGACGGGCAGCGGCATGGCTCCGATGTCCTCGGAGAACTGGAAGTACTCGTAGTAGCCGAGGCCGTAGGACTGGTTGTAGCCCCAGAAGTTCCAGTTCGTGGCGCGCTGCTCGACCGGGCCGATCGTGTCCTTCCACTGGTACGAACGGCGGCGTTCGTAGTTCGGCGCGTCGTAGCCGTAGTGGCTGCCGGTGTTGACCAGGCAACCGCCGGGGAACCGGACGAAGCCCGGTTTCAGCGCGGCGATCTTCTCGGCGAGGTCGCGACGCAGCCCGTGACCCTTGAAGGTGTCCTGGGGCATCAGCGAGACCATGTCGAGGCGCAGGGTCCCGGTGCCACCGCCGGTGACGAGCAGCCTGCCGGTGGTCGTCGCCTTCCTCGCGCGGACCGAACCGGTGTAGCGGGTCCAGCCGTCGCCCTTGACCTCGAGCTTCACCGGGTCACCCAAAGGGTTGCCCGCCGGATCGGTGATCGTGGCGGTCAGGGGCGTGGCGGCCTGGTCGGTGCGCGCCCAGACGGAGAAGTCGTAGCGCTGCCCTTCCTTGACCGCGATCCCGCTGTTGTAACCCGAGTTGATGACGCCCGCGGGCAGGCCGAGCTTGAGGTAGCGGCGGTTGCGCTCGTTCATCCGGCCGTCGTCGTCGGCCACGTCTACGGTGCCGCTGTGTGGTGCCCACGAGGTCAGGCTGTTGTACGAAGCGTTGTCGGCCTGGTCGTACTCGAACGACCGGTTCTGGACGAGCTCGGCGTAGAGGCCACCGTCGGCAGCACGGTTGATGTCTTCGAAGAAGACGCCGTACATCGTGTCGTCGATCGACGCGCCCTTCTTGGTGGCGTCCACCTTCAGGGTGTAGTCGGTCTCGGCCGCCGCTCCGGAACCGGGGACAGCTGCCAGCAGGGAGGCCGCCAGTGCGGCCGACAGCAGAACGTGCCTGGGGGACATGGGTTGAGCTCCCGGCGTTGGAAGTTCCCAGCAAAAGTGAGCGCTAACATACGACGACCATCACCCTGGGTCAACGCTCACAAGTCGTTATGGTCGAAGGGTTGACGAGGCCGATGTGAGCGTTCACTCTTGTCCACCTGACAGCCGCGGACTCCGCGGCGGGCTCCGCGACACCGTAGTCACCTCGGAGGAATCCCTGTGCTGAAGAAGATCACGACAGCCGCCAGCGTGATCGCGCTGTGCGCGCTGACAGCGTGCGGCTCTGGCTCTGGCGGTGCTGGCAACAGCACCGGCTCGTCCGGCGACACCATCACCATGGGCTTCGCCCAGGTGGGAGCCGAGAGCGGCTGGCGCACCGCCAACACCAAGTCGATCCAGGACGAGGCCAAGGCCGCCGGCATCGACCTCAAGTTCTCCGACGCTCAGCAGAAGCAGGAGAACCAGATCAAGGCGATCCGCAACTACATCCAGCAGAAGGTGGACGTGATCGCCTTCAGCCCGGTCGTCGAGACCGGCTGGGACACCGTGCTGCTGGAGGCGAAGCGCGCCAACATCCCGGTGATCCTCACCGACCGCGCGATCGACTCCGACGACACGTCGCTGTACAAGACGTTCCTCGGCTCGGACTTCGTCGAGGAGGGCCGCAAGGCCGGTGACTGGATGGTCGCCAACGCGACCGGTCCGACGAACGTCGTCGAGCTGCAGGGCACCACCGGCGCCGCGCCCGCGATCGACCGCAAGAAGGGCTTCGAGGAGAAGATCGCCTCCAAGCCCGACATCAAGATCGTCGCCTCGCAGACCGGTGACTTCACCCGCTCCGGCGGCAAGCAGGTCATGGAGGCGTTCCTCAAGTCCCAGCCGAAGATCGACGTCGTCTACGCGCACAACGACGACATGGGCCTGGGTGCCATCGAGGCGATCAAGGCGGCCGGCAAGGTGCCCGGCAAGGACATCAAGATCATCACCGTCGACGCGGTGAAGGACGGCATGACGGCGCTGGCCAACGGCGAGATCAACTTCATCGTCGAGTGCAACCCGTTGCTGGGCAAGCAGCTGATGGAGCTCACCAAGAAGGTCGTCAAGGGTGAGCAGGTGCCGCCGCGGGTCGTGACCGAAGAGGGCACGTTCACCCAGGAGCAGGCCAAGGCCGCACTCCCCCAGCGCCAGTACTGATCCTTAACTGGTCCGTCCCAAAGTCTGCGGGGCCCGCCGTTCTCTCGCGCATCCGGCGGCGGGTCCCGCACCCCATCGACGAAGGCTCCCGCCATGACCGAGTCATCGCCGCCGATCGTAGAAATGCGAGGCATCAGCCTCGCATTTCCTGGCGTGAAGGCGTTGCAGGACGTCGACTTCCGGCTGTTCCCGGGTGAAGTGCACGCCCTCATGGGTGAGAACGGCGCCGGCAAGTCCACTCTGATCAAGACGCTGACGGGCGTGCACACCCCGGACAGCGGCTCAGTGCTGCTGGCGGGCGAGTCCGTCGCGTTCTCCTCCCCCGGCCAGGCTCAGCAGGCCGGGATCAGCACGGTCTACCAGGAGGTCAATCTCTGCGCGAACCTCACGGTCGCGGAGAACATCCTGCTGGGCCGCGAACCCCGCAAGTTCGGGGGCATCGACTTCCCGGCGATGCGCGCGCGGGCCGCGGAGGTGCTGGCGCGCATCGGTGTGCACATCGATCCCGCGTCCGTGCTGGAGACCCACCCCATCGCCGTCCAGCAGCTCGTCGCGATCGCCCGTGCGATCGCCGTCGACTGCCGGGTGCTGGTGCTCGACGAACCGACGTCCAGCCTGGACGCCGGTGAGGTCGCCGAGCTGTTCCGGATCATGCGGGTGCTGCGCGACGAGGGCGTGGCCATCCTGTTCGTCTCGCACTTCCTCGACCAGGTCTACGAGATCGCGGACCGGATGACGGTGCTGCGCAACGGAACCCTCGTCGGTGAGCACCTCACCAAGGACCTGGAACGGCGTGCGCTCATCTCCGCCATGATCGGCCGCGAGCTCGGTGCGCTCGAGGCCATCGAGGACGCGAGCGAACGCCACTCCGTGTCCGGCCCGGTGCTCGTGCGCGCGGAGGGACTCGGCCGGCGTGGCGCGATCGCGCCGTTCGACCTGGACATCCACGCGGGTGAGGTCGTCGGGCTCGCGGGCCTGCTCGGCTCCGGCCGGACCGAGCTCGCGCGCCTGCTGTTCGGCGCCGACAAGGCCGACTCCGGCCGGCTGATCGTCGACGGCACGCCGCTGCACCTGCGCGGACCGCGGTCGGCGATCGCCGCCGGAATCGCGTTCTGCTCGGAGGACCGCAAGGGCGAAGGACTCGTCGCGGACCTGTCGATCCGCGACAACCTGGTGCTGGCGATGCAGGCCGCACGCGGGTGGAGCCGCCCGGTCCCGCGCAAGCTGAAGGACCAGCTCGTCGAGAAGTACCTGGCGGCGCTGGACATCCGGCCCGCGAACCCGGACGCGCTGGTGCGCACGCTGTCCGGCGGCAACCAGCAGAAGGTGCTGCTGGCCCGCTGGCTCGTCACCGAACCGCGGCTGCTGATCCTCGACGAGCCGACGCGCGGCATCGACATCGGCGCGAAGGCCCAGATCCAGCAGCTCGTCACCACGCTTGCCGCCGAGGGCACCGCGGTGCTGTTCATCTCGGCAGAGATGGAGGAGGTCGTGCGCATCGCCGACCGGATCGTGGTGCTGAGGGATCGGCACAAGATCGCAGAACTGGACGGTGGCTCGACCATCGACCAGGTCGTCGAGCTGATCGCCGGCGACCCGGTGCCGGAGGAGGTGGCGTCGTGAAGAACCGCCTGCTCTGGCCGGGCATCGCGCTGGTCGCCCTGCTCCTGCTCAACCTCGTCGTCACACCGTCGTTCTTCGCGTTGCGCATCCAGGACGGCCACCTCTACGGCGGCCTGGTCGACGTGCTCAAGAACGGGGCGCCGACGCTCCTCATCGCGATCGGCATGACGCTCGTCATCGCCACCCGCGGCATCGACCTGTCCGTCGGCGCGGTCGCCGCCATCGCGGCCGCGGTCACGTGTGTCCACATCGGAACGTCGCCGGACATCGGCACGGCACTGGTCGGCATGGCGATCGCGCTGGTCCTCTGCGCGGCGCTCGGCCTGTGGAACGGTTTCCTGGTGGCGGGACTCGGCATTCAGCCGATCATCGCCACGCTGGTGCTGATGACCGCGGGCCGCGGTATCGCCATGCTGGTGACCGAGGGCCAGATCATCACCGTGAACAACGACGCGTACCGGCAGGTCGGCGCCGGGTTCGTGGTCCTGCCGATCTCCATCCTGATCAGCCTCGCCGTCCTCGGCCTGGTGGCGCTCGCCACGCGCAAGACCGCGCTCGGCATGCTGATCGAGGCGGTCGGCGTGAACCCGGAGGCCTCCCGCCTGGCGGGCGTCCGGGCCAGGACGATCATCTGGACCGTGTACGTGTTCGCCGCGGTCTGCGCGGGCATCGCGGGCCTGATGATCAGCTCGAACGTGAGCGCCGCCGACGCCAACAGCAACGGGCTGTGGATCGAGATGGACGCGATCCTCGCGGTGGTCATCGGCGGTACGTCGCTCGCGGGCGGCCGGTACTCGCTCGCCGGCACGCTGCTCGGCGCCATGATCATCCAGACCCTCACCACGACCGTCTACACGATCGGCGTGGCGACCGAGGTGACGCTGGTGTTCAAGGCTGTCGTCGTCATCACCGTGTGCCTGATCCAGTCGCCGAAGGCCCGCGCCGCCCTGAGCTTCCGGAAGGTGGCCGTGTCATGACCGCTCTCACCACCAGGCTGCCGTCGCGGTTCCTGCCGGTCCTCGCGACCGTGGTGCTGTTCGCGCTGACGTTCGGCGTGGGTTCCGTGCGCTACGAGGGTTTCGCGTCCGGTCAGGTGATCGCGAACCTGTTCATCGACAACGCGTTCCTCATCGTGCTCGCCGTCGGCATGACGTTCGTGATCCTCAGCGGCGGCATCGACCTTTCCGTCGGCTCGGTCGTGGCACTGTCCACAATGGTCACGGCGACGGGCCTGCGGGCTGGGTGGCCGGTCCCGCTGGTCATCATCGCCGTGCTGGTCATCGGCTCGACGCTCGGCCTGCTGATGGGCCTGGTGATCCACAAGTTCGACATCCAGCCGTTCATCGTCACGCTCGCCGGCATGTTCCTGGCCCGCGGCCTGTGCTTCCTGATCAGCGTGGAGTCGGTGTCCATCAAGGACACCACGTTCCGGTCCGTCGCCACCGCCGTCATCGAACTGCCCGGCGGCGTCACCATCACCTACAACGTGGTGATCGCGGTCCTGGTCGTGCTCGCCGCGCTCTACGTCCTGCACCGCACCCGGTTCGGCCGGGCGACCTACGCGGTCGGCGGCAACGAGCAGTCCGCGTTGCTGATGGGCCTGCCGACCGCCCGCGTGAAGGTCGGCGTGTACGTGATCAGCGGCTTCTGCTCGGCCCTGGCCGGCCTGCTGTTCAGCCTCTACATGCTGTCCGGCTACGGCCTGCACGCCGTCGGCATGGAACTGGACGCGATCGCGGCCGTCGTCATCGGCGGCACCCTGCTCGCGGGCGGGGTCGGCTACGTCCTCGGCTCGCTGACCGGTGTCCTGGTGCTCGGCACGATCCAGACGCTGATCTCGTTCCAGGGCACGCTCAGCTCGTGGTGGACCAAGATCGTGATCGGCGCGTTGCTGCTGGTCTTCATCGCGGTCCAGCGCGGCATGATCCGCGGCAGGCGACGACAAGGTGCTGTCGCCGCCTGACCAGGGCCGGGAAATGCGGTTCGGTCACCTCCACACGAGGTGACCGAACCCGCGTCGGCGGGTTCCGCCACTGGACTCGGCTGATGAAGCTGGGCGACGGCAAGCGGTTCGTCCACCCGGCCCGCATGTTCGGCATCCGCACCCTCGTGCTCGGCGTCGACCTGCTGACGCTCAAGCCCGGCGACGCGTCGGCTCGCCGCGTCCTGCCGTGCTCATCCACGCGACGGACACGGCTGCCGCCCTCTACGCCGGCAAGCTGACCACGATCATCTCCGCCGTCAACACCGGGCTGGCCGTCGTGTCGCTCGCAGCGGCCGAGAAGAGCTGATCCGTATCAGGCGGGCCTCTGCCGACTCCGTGTCATAGGCTGCCCCATGGCACGGACGGGAGGTTCCGGTGGGTTCGGCGGTCGAGATCGCGTTGCTCGGAGAGGTGAGCGCGCGGGTCGGTGGCCGCACGATCGAGTTGGGCCCCGCTCGGCAGCGATGTGTGCTCGCGGCGCTCGCGGTCGACGTCAACAGGGTCGTGCCGGTCAGGCAGCTGATCGAACGCGTCTGGGGTGACGAGCCGCCACCACGGGCACGCGCGACGCTGCAGAGCTATCTCTCGCGGCTGCGGCAGGCGTTCGCGGACACCGGCGTCGAGCTGGCCAGTCGTTCCACCGGGTACGTGCTCGTCGCCGACGAGTCCGCTGTGGACCTCATGAGGTTCCGGAAACTGCGCGGTGAAGCCGGCGACCGCGCCCTCGCGTTGTGGCACGGCGAACCGCTGACCGGAATCGGCGGTGACTGGGCCGACCAGACGCGCGACAGCCTGACGCAGGAACGCCACGCCGCCGAGCTCGACCTCATCGACGCGAGACTGCGGCTCGACCAGGGCCCCGAGCTGCTCGCGACGATCTCCGCGCTCGCCACGTCCCGTCCCCTCGACGAACGCGTGGCAGCGCAGCACCTGCAGGCGCTCGCGCAGGCAGGACGGATTTCCGAGGCGCTGGAACAGTTCCTGGTCATCCGCGCCCGGCTGGTCGACGAGCTCGGCATCGAGCCCGGCGAGGATCTCAAGCGGCTCCACGAAGAACTGCTCCTCAGCGATCAACCGGTCGAGGTTCCGAGGCAACTGCCGTCGGCGCCCGCGCAGTTCGTCGGCAGGCAGGAAGACCTCGCGCAACTGGACGACGCCGTGCGCACCGGGGTGGCGGCGATCGTGGGTGCGGGCGGCATGGGCAAGACGTGGCTCGCCCTGCACTGGGCGCACCGCAACCTGCACCGCTTCCCGGACGGCCAGCTGTTCGTCGACCTGCGCGGCTTCAGCCCCGACGAGACGCCGATGGAACCGGACGTCGCCATCCGCGGCTTCCTGCACGCGCTGGGCCTCGACGCCGCCCGCGTCCCTGCCGATCCGCGGGCCAGGGCCGCGCTGTTCCGGAGCCTGACCGCGCGGAAGCGCGTGCTCGTGGTCGTCGACAACGCGGCCGACGCCTCCCAGGTCGTCCCCCTCCTGCCCGGCGGCGACACGTGCCGCGTGCTCGTGACCAGCCGCAACCGGCTGCCGGGCCTCGTCAGCAGGCCGGTCGGTCTCGACGTGCTCGCCGACACGGACGCGAGCACGTTGCTGGCGACCAGGATCGGCCGGACCAGGCTGAGCGCCGAACCTCTCGCCGCGGCACGGCTGATCGACCTGTGCGGTGGGCTGCCGCTCGCGTTGAGCATCGTCGGCGCGCGCGTCCTCACCGAACCGGACCTGTCGCTCGCCGCCATCGCCCGCCAGCTCGAAGAGCTCGGGCTCGGCGCACTCGACGCCGACCCCGCGGTCAGCCTGCCGGTCGTGCTCTCCTGGTCGTACCGCGCGCTGACCGACGAGCAGAAGACGATGTTCGCGCTGCTCGGCATCGCACCGGGCGAGGACATCGACGCCCACGCGGCCGCCAGCCTCGCCGGAACATCCACAGAGGCCGCGAAGGCCGCTCTGCGGGCACTGGAGCAGGCCTCTCTGGTCTCGATCGGCCCCGGCTTCCGCGCGAGGATGCACGACCTGGTCCGCACCTACGCGGCCGGACGGCGCGCCGGCAGCGAGGACGCCCTGCGCAGGCTCGTCGACCACCACGTGCACACCGCGCACGCCAACGACCGGCTGATCGACCCGCTCCGCCCGTTGATCGACCTCGACGACCCCGCGCCGAACACCCTGATCACCCCCGCCGGTGACATGGCAGGCGCCCTGGCCTGGTTCGACGCCGAACGCGGCACGCGCAGGGCCGCCCAGCAGACGGCGGCTCAGCACGGCTGGAACGACAGGGTCGTGCTGCTGGCCAGGGTTTCGCACGCCTACCACCAGCGGCGCGGCCACCTCGACGACGAGCTCGCGATGTGGCAGGCCGCCATCGACGCCGCCGACGACCCGCAGGACAGGGTCGTCGCGCACCGGATCATGGGCAGCAGCCTCGGCCAGGTCCAGCGCTACGACGAGGCCCAGCACCACCTCGACACCTCCCTCGCGCTCGCGGAGCAGGCCGGCGAGGCACTGCCCCTCGCCTGCGCACACGGCACGCTGACCTGGCTGTGGGTCAGCAGGTCGGAGCACCACCGCGCGTACGAGCACGCCAAAGCCGCGCTGCCGCACTACCAGCAGACCGGCAACCAGATGCTGATCGCGCTGGCCCACAACAACATCGGGTACTGCGCCGCGGAGGTCGGCGACACCGACGAGGGCCGCGAGCACGCGACCAAGGCGCTGGAACTGCTGCACGAGCTCGGCGACCGGCAGGGTGAGGCCACCGCCGTCGACACGCTCGGCCGCATCGCGCACCAGACCGGCGACCACGCCGAGGCGATCGCCCTGCACGAGCGCGCCCTTGAGCTCTACCAGGTCGAAAACGACGACTACACCACCGCGAACGTGCTCATCGGCCTCGGCCACCCGCACCTCGCGCTCGAACAACGCGACCAGGCCGTGGAGGTCTGGCGACGTGCCCTGGAGATGCTGGAGCGGCAGGGCCGTGACGAGGAGGCCGCCCGGGTTCGCAAGCTGCTGGCGGCCGTCCACGCGGACTGACCGGGCGTCACGGCGGGTCGATGCTGAAGACCACCCGGTGGCCCGTGTACTCGTTCAGCCCCCACAACCGGCCGGAAGCGGTGCTGTACGAGAGGTTCTGGGTGAGACTGGGCGATCGCGTGACGACGCTCGGCTCACCTCCCGGCCGAGCCCGGTGGATGCACGAGTAGGCACCGCGGGCGATGGGGTCGGGCACCCAGCTCTGCGGGCACTCACCGGCCATGTAGTACCAGGTCCCATCGGTGGCCGCACCCTGCATCTGGAAGACCGGCGTGCTGTAGGCGGCGCTCGCCGTCGCCGTGCCGACGGTCGCGCCGTTGTCCGCGCGCGGCAGGTCGGTGGCGTCGTTCAGCGGCCACCGCACGACCCGGCCACCCGCGCCCGCGGCGTGGCTGCGGTACTCGCCGGAGACCAGCGCGGGCCCGGTGCGGTCGACGCTCAGCGAGCCCAGGCACGCCCTGCCGCTGCCGCCGGAGCAGGCGCGCGGGTCCAGGCCGCGGTCGCCGGTGTGGTAGCGGCCCTGCAGCGGCAGCGCCCACTGGTGATAGCGCGCCGACGACACCCCGTCGCGGATGCCGACCTCTCCGCTCGACGTCGACGACATCCGCCACAGGTACCGCGTGTCGAAGACGAGGAGCTCTCCCCCGTTGGCCACGAACAGCTTGTTGCCGTACCAGGCGATGCCGTCGGCGTGGACGTCGGTGACCGCCTTGAAGTCGTTGCCGACCGGCCGGACCAGCAGGACGTGGCCATAGCTGACCGAGCTGCCGGTCGACTCGGCGATGGTGATGCGGCCGAACTGGTTCATGGTGCTGCCATTGCCGTAGTACCAGGAGGCGAGGTAGAGGTTGCGCCCCTGGTAGGTGCTGCCCGTCGCGTCGTGGGCGGCGGTGAGGCCCTGCGGGTGCCAGCCTCCTCCTGCGGCGTACGCGCTGGTGTTGTCGTCGGCGGTGTCCCAGCAGAAGCCGTCGTACATGAGGGAGCCGTCCAGGCCGGTGTTGTGGCACAACGCCGCCCGCCCGACGTGCTGCCGGGACGTCGCGACGTCGAGAGGCGACGCGCGCGTGACGGCGCCGCGACTCTCGACCGCGCGGATGTCGTCACCGTAAGCGTCGTAGTCCGGCGTGCGGTCGATGTTGAGCTTGAAAGCGGACGACGGCAGCGGCGCGAAGGGCGTGGCGGCGGCCGACGGCGGCGCGGGCACGAACGTCAGTCCGGCCAGGGCGAGGGCTGTGCACAGCGTCCCCAGCAGCCGACCGCGTCTTGGCGATCTTCCCGATGTCACAGGCCAACCGTATTGGACAACGGCGTTGCCTGGCGCTCGAGGACCGTGCGCGGGTCACCTGCGGCGATCAACCGCCCGTTCTGGAGCAGCAGACAGTGGTCTGCGCGCGATGCCTCGATCAGATCGTGCGTGACGTGGACGACGGTCACGCCGTTGGCCCGTGCATCGGCCATCGCAGCGGAAATGTCCTGCCGGGCTTGGGAATCGAGGCCGGCGTCCGGTTCGTCGAGCAGCAGCAGGTCCGAGTCCTGAGCGAAGGCCTGCGCGAGAAGAGCGCGCTGGCGCTGCCCTCCTGACAGCGAGCTGAGCCGGTGCGAGGCGAGATCGGCGATACCCATCCGCTCCAGCGAAGCGCCCACCAGTTCCTTGTCCTTTGTGGACAATCGGCGCAACGGACCGCGGTGTTCCCACCTTCCCATGGCGACCGTCTCCCACACGGTGATCGGCAGTCCTGCTGGAACCGCACTGTGCTGCACCACGAACGCCGGACGCCGCGTGCCGATCTCCACCTCGCCCGCGGCGGGTGTGATGACACCGGCGAGGACGCCGAGCAGGGTCGACTTGCCGGAGCCGTTGTGACCCACGATCGCAGTCACCTCGGCGCGCGGGAACTCCGCGGTCACCTCGTGCAGCACCGTGTGCCGCGCGTAGCCGGCCGACAGTCCGCGCAGCCGTACCGCAGGCCGGTCCGAGACGTGCGTCACGACACCCTCCATCACATTGTAATGATTATCGTTGCCATTATACGGTCCTGCTCGTGGAGTGGATGCTTGCCCCGTTCGAGATTTCCTTCGTGCAGCGGGCTTTGTGGGCCGGTGTGCTCGTCTCGTGCCTGTGCGCGATCGCCGGGACGTGGGTTGTGTTGCGTGGCATGGCGTTCCTCGGGGACGCGATGTCGCACGGCATGCTGCCCGGCGTTGCCATCGCGTCGTTGCTGGGCGGCAACCTGCTCTTCGGTGCCGCGGCGAGCGCGGGCGCGATGGCGTTCGGCGTGACGGCGCTGGGCCGCACCAAGCGGTTCTCCCAGGACACGAGCATCGGCTTGCTGTTCGTGGGCATGCTCGCGCTGGGCGTCATCCTCGTGTCGCACTCCGAGTCGTTCGCGGTGGACCTCACCGCGTTCCTCTTCGGCGACGTGCTGGCCGTGCGGCCGCAGGACCTCGGTCACCTCGTCGTGGCGCTGGCCGTTGCCGCGGCGGTGGCGCTGTGGGGGCATCGCGCGTTCGTGGCGTTGACCTTCGATCCGCGCAAGGCGCAGACGCTCGGCCTGCGGCCACGGTTGGCGCACGCGGTGCTGCTCGGCCTGGTGACGCTGGCGATCGTGGCGTCGTTCCAAGTGGTCGGCACCTTGCTGGTGTTCGGTCTCCTCATCGCGCCACCCGCCGCCGCGACGTTCTGGTGCAACCGCATTGTGACGATCATGTTCGGCGCGGCGGTGCTGGGCGTGACCGCCACCGTCATCGGGCTGCTCGCCTCGTGGCACGCGGGCACCGCGGCCGGCGCAACGATCGCCCTGGTCTCCGTCGTTCTGTTCTTCCTGGCGGCACTGGGTGCCCAGGTGCGCGACCGGGTGCGGATCTCCGGCGCCGGTGGGCAGCACGCGGTGCTGATCGCCGCGCTGGTCGTGGCGCTGCCGCTGGCCGGTTGCGCCTCGAAACCCACCCAGGAGGAAGTGCCGCACGGCTACGTCGAGGGTGCGGAGGAGACGGCCGAGGCACAGTCCCGGCTGGTCGTGGCCGACGAGCGCACCGGTGCCGTGCGGGTCGTCGACCTGATCACGGAGCAGGTCACCGACGCCGGCAGCGTGGACGGTGTGCGGGCGATCACCGGCGACGGCCGTTTCGCCTACCTGACCGGCAAGGGCTCGGTGCGGATCGTCGACAGCGGGGCCTGGATGGTGGACCACGGTGACCACGTGCACTACTACCGCGCCCAGGCCAGGGATGTCGGGGCCGTCGCGGGAGACGGAGTGGTGAACGCGGACAGCGATCCCACCATCGCGGCCGTGGTGTTCGACCGCGGCGACACGACCCTGCTGGACCGGCAGGCACTGGACGGCGGTGCTGTGAACACGCGCGCCGAACTGCGCGGCGGGGTCGCGGTGCCTTACTCCGAACACCTGCTCGTCGCGGGATCCGGTCGTGTGACCGTCAAAACCAGGGACGGCAAGGACGTGACGACGATCGGGCCGGAGTGCCAGAGCCCGCGCGGCCAGGCGGTGACCCGGCGGGGCGTCGTCTTCGGCTGCGCCGACGGAGCCCTCGTGGTGACGGGGAAGGACGGTTCCTTCACGGGCGAGAAGATCCCGTATCCCCGCGCCGTGGCCGAGACCGACCGTGCCGTCGAGTTCCGCCACCGGCCCGGCAGCACGACGCTCGCCGCCGAGGCGGGAGACCTCGGTGTCTGGTCGCTCGACGTGCGGGCGAAGAAGTGGACGCTGCTGGAGACCGGGCCCGTCGCCGCCGTGAACGCGGTCGGCGAGGGAGGACCGCTGCTGACGCTGACGCCGGACGGGATCCTGCACTCCTACGACGTCAAGACCGGCAAGCAGATCACCCAGCGCCAGGTGCTCAGTGCACCCATCACCGGGGGCACGTCACCGGTGATCGAGATCGACCCGAACCGCGCCTACGTCAACGATGCGCGCGGCCGGGCGGTCCACGAGATCGACTACAACGACGGCCTGCGGGTCGCCAGGACCATCCGGCTGGAGATCGAGCCGGCGCACATGGTGGAGACCGGACGATGAAGCGGATTCTCGCGGCGGCCAGCGCCCTCCTGCTGGTGCTCACCGGATGCGGCAGCGCACGAGGGCAGAGCGACGGGATCGTGGTCACCACCAACATCCTCGGTGACATCACGCGGAACATCGTCGGCGACGCGGCGCCGGTCACGGTGCTGATGAAGCCGAACGCCGACCCCCACTCGTTCGCGATCTCGGCACAGGAGGCGGCAAGGCTGGAAAGCGCCGCGCTCGTCGTCCACAACGGACTCGGGCTGGAAGAGGGTGTGCTCCGGCACGTCCGCGCCGCCGAGCAGGCCGATGTGCCGGTCCTGTCGGTGGGCGACCAGATCGACCCGATCCGCTACACCGCCGACGACGTGGAGGGCAAGCCGGATCCGCACTTCTGGACCGACCCGAAACGCGTGCGCAAAGCCGTCGAAGTGATCAGCGAGCGCGTCGTCGAGCACGTCGGTGGCATCGACGCCGACAAGGTCAGGGCCAACACGACGCGCTACCTGGAGGAGATCGACCGGCTCGACACCTGGACGGCCGAGCGGCTCGCGTCCATCCCCGCCCAGCACCGCAAGCTGGTCACCAACCACCACGTCTTCGGCTACCTCGCCCAGCGCTTCGGCTTCCAGATCGTCGGCGCCGTGATCCCCAGCGGCACGACGCTCGCCTCACCCAGCGCGTCCGACCTGGCCTCGCTCGCGGAAGCCGTCCGCACGGCGGGCGTGGGCGCGATCTTCGCCGACTCCTCGCAACCCGACCGCCTGGCCCGCGTGCTCGCCGAGCAGGCAGGCGTCCACGTCCAGGTGATCGCCCTGTACTCGGAATCGCTGACCGCGGCGGGCGGCGGGGCGGCCACTTACGTGGAGATGACGCGCGCCAACACCGAGGCGATCGTGCGCGGCCTCGCCCGTGCCTGACCCGACACCCTGAAGAGGAAGTTGAGAAGCAGATGACAAGCTGGTCGCGAAAGTGGACGACCGCCGTGGTGTCCACGGTGGCCTCGACGCTCGTGCTGGCCGGTTGCGGCGCGGAGAAGGCTCCGCAGGCCGCTTCTGGAACCGGTGCGGTGGCCGAGCCGGTCGCCGTCACCTACGACGGCGGAATCCACGTGCTGGACGGCAAGACGCTCGAGGTCAAGGCCGACATCAAGCTGGCGGGCTTCAACCGGCTCAACCCCGTGGGCGACGACAAGCACCTGATGGTCTCGACGTCGAACGGGTTCCGGCTGCTCGACGCCGCCGCCGGCAAGCTGACCGACATCGAGTTCCCCGGCGCCGAACCGGGCCACGTCGTCCGGCACGCCGGGCGCACCGTGCTGTTCACCGACGGAACCGGTGAGGTGCGCATCCTCGATCAGGCCACAGTGGGCAGTGCCGAGCGGAAGGTCGAGACCTACAAGACCGCCGAGCCGCACCACGGCGTGGCGATCGAGCTGGCCAACGGCGAACTGGTCGTCACGCTCGGCAACAAGGACAAGCGCGTCGGGATCGCGGTGCTCGACAAGAACCGCAAGGAGATCACCCGCAACGAGGACTGCCCCGGCGTCCACGGCGAGGCGACCGCGAAGGACGAGGTCGTCGTCATCGGCTGCCAGAACGGCGTGCTGATCTACCGCAACGGCGCCATCACCAAGGTGAACAGCCCCACGGCCTACGGACGGATCGGCAACCAGGCCGGTAGCGACCACTCCCCGATCGTCCTCGGCGACTACAAGCAGGACCCCGACGCCGAACTCGAACGCCCCACGCAGATCTCGCTGATCGACACCACCACCGGCACCCTCAAGCTCGTCGACCTCGGCGCCAGCTACACCTTCCGCTCGCTCGCGCGCGGCCCGCAGGGCGAGGCGCTGGTGCTCGGCACCGACGGCAAGATCCACGTGATCGACCCGGTCAAGGCCGAGGTCACCCGCACCATCCCGGTGACCGACACCTGGCAGGAGCCGCTGGAGTGGCAGCAGCCGCGCCCGGCGATCTTCGTGCGGGGCGGCACGGTCTACGTCTCCGACCCCAACAAGCAGAAGCTGCACCGGATCGACCTCGCCGCCGGGACGATCACGGCGACCGCGTCGTTGCCGCAGAAGCAGAACGAGCTCAGCGGCGTCACCGCCTGAGCACCTTGATGCCGTACGGGGAACACCCCCGTACGGCATCACCGGCTGGGCGCGGCTCCAGGCACAGCGAGGTGCTGGCCAACCCGCGCGCCCCCGGGGACTTCCGGACCAGGGTTCTTCACGGGCGCGAACAAGGCGCCGGTACCGGGAGTGTGGCTCCTGCAAACAGCATCACGAGGAGCCGAGATGTCCACGTACTGCTGCTGTGCGCGGTCCTGCTCGCCGGAGTCGCCGTCTCCGCTGCCGGTCCGGTGCCGTTCGTCGCCCTGGTCGCGCCACAGATCACCATGCGGCTGCGCTCCCCGTGCCGCCGCTGATCGCGTCTGGGCCATTCGGCGCGCTGCTGCTGATCGGCTCGGACCTCGTCGCGCGCAGCGTGCTGCCCGACGACCTCCCGTCGGCGTCGTCACGGGGGCCGTTCCTCGTCCACCTGCTGGTGCGCGCGAATCTGAGACGCGCGGCCTGAGGTAATCCTCAGTTAAGTAAGGTTGCCCTATGACCGCGCTGCGCAACGATGCCGCCCGACTGGGTGCCGAAGGCGTCACGGTCGGGTACGCCGACCGGGTCGTGCTCGACAATCTCGACATCACCATCCCGACCGGTGTCATCACCACGGTCATCGGGCCCAACGGCTGCGGCAAGTCGACGCTGCTGCGCACCCTGTCCCGCCTGCTCAAACCGCGCCAGGGAACCGTGCTGCTGGACGGCCACGACATCGCGCGGCTCAAGACCAAGGACATCGCGAAGAGGATGGGCCTGCTCCCGCAGACCCCGATCGCGCCGGAGGGGCTCACGGTCGCCGACCTGGTCGCGCGGGGCCGGCACCCGCACCAGAGCTGGCTGCGCCAGTGGTCGAGCGACGACGCGGAAATCGTCGAGAAGGCCCTGCACATGACCGGTGTGGCCGATCTCGCACAGCGCCCGGTCGACTCGCTCTCCGGTGGTCAGCGGCAGCGCGTGTGGATCTCCATGACGCTGGCCCAGGGCACCGATCTGCTGCTGCTCGACGAGCCCACGACCTACCTCGACCTCGCGCACGCGATCGACGTGATCGACCTCGTCGACGACCTGCACGAGGGCGGCTGCACGATCGTGATGGTCCTGCACGACCTGAACCTGGCCGTCCGGTACAGCGACAACCTGATCGTGATGAAGTCGGGATCCATTGTCGCACAAGGACATCCGAGCGAAGTGATCACCAGCGAGCTGCTGCTGGACACGTTCGGCCTGCAGGCGAAGGTCATCGACGACCCGGTCAGCGAGCGCCCGTTGATCGTGCCCATCGGCAGGACGCACGTGGCTGCGAAGGGTGGGAGCAAGCTCTCGTAGTTCGGCTCGGTGTCGCCGTTCTTCATGACGACCTCGGGCTTGGCCGACGCGAACCTGCCCGCCGCCAAGGTCGAAGAGCTCGGCTGGGACGGCAAGCGCGTCGGCTGGGCCGAGATCGCCGAAGCGGCGGGCGCGCGGAAGTTCACCTACGGCATGACCGACCCGTCCGCCTCCAACTCCGGTAAACGGCAGGCCGACCACACCCGCTACCTCGAAGATCGCGAGTAGCCTCCAGGTCGTGGACATCGACGAGGCGATCGCGAGCCTGGACCTGCCGCAGAAGGTCCGTCTGCTCACCGGTTCGGCACTCTTCGCGCTGTGGCCGGAACCGGAGATCGGGCTCGCGGCCCTGAAGCTGTCCGACGGCCCGACCGGAGTGCGCGGCGCCGAGCTCAGGGGCGGGGTGATCGCCTGCCTGCTGCCCAACGCCACGCTGCTCGCCCAGCACTGGGACACCGAACTGGCGCGCGAGGTCGGCGAGGTGCTCGCGGACGAGGCTGCAGCGCAGCGCGTCCACGTGCTGCTCGGTCCGACGATCAACCTGCACCGCACGCCACTCGGCGGCAGGCTGTTCGAGGCCTACAGCGAGGACCCGCTGCTCACCGGCACGCTCGCCGCCGCGTACGTCCGTGGCCTGCAGGACAAGGGCATCGCCGCGACGCCGAAGCACTACGTGGCCAACGAGTCCGAGACCGAGCGGCGCACGGCGAGCATGGTGCTGGACGCGAAGACGTTGCGCGAGGTGTACCTGCTGCCGTTCGAGATCGTCGTCGAGGACGCCTCGCCGTGGGCGATCATGGCTGCCTACAACAACGTCAACGGCGTTCCGGCGACCGAGCACACCGAGCTGGTCGAGGGCGTGCTGAAGGGCGAGTGGGGCTTCGACGGCCTGGTCATGTCCGACTGGTTCGCCACCTCGTCCACGGCGCAGAGCGCGAACGGCGGTCTCGACCTGGTGATGCCCGGTCCGGGCGGACCTTGGGAGGACAAGCTCGTCGCGGCTGTCGAGGCGGGCACGGTTGCCGAGCAGACCGTCGACGACCACCTGCGGCGCTTGCTGCTCCTCGCGAAGCGCACCGGCGCGTTCGGACCTGAGCACAAGTGGCCGGACGACCTGCCCGCGCCGGACAGCGAGGTTCGCCGTGAGCAGCTGCGCAGGTTCGCCGCCGGTGGCATGACGGTGCTGACGAACAACGGTGTGCTGCCGCTCGACGCATCCAAGATCGCGCTGATCGGCCGGCACGCCATCGACACCGTCGCGCAGGGCGGTGGTTCGGCCGGGTTGCGGCCACCGCACGTCATCAGCATCGCCGACGGCCTGACGTCGTTGCTGGGCGACAGCGTGTCCGTTGTGGACGGTGTGGAGGTGCGGGCGCGGTACGCGGCTCCCGGCGCGGGGGTGCTGCGCGACCTCCGTGCCACGACGTTCGACGGGGCCGGCGAGGTGCTGGCGTCGCGAGAGATGGAGATCGCCGAGCTCGCGGCGTACGGCGGATGGGCACAGGGTGCCGCCTCCATCGAGGTGTCCGGCGAGGTCGTGCTGGACGAGCCGACGCGAATGCTGGTCGGGGTGCGCGGGTTCGGCGACTGGATGCTGGAGGTCGCCGGAGAGTCGCACGCCACGCGCCTGGCCTGGGCGGACGGCATGGTGGAGGAAGCACTGCTGAAGCCGCCGTTCTGGACGACCGAGGTCCTGGTTTCGCCCGGTGACCGGATCACGGCCCGCGTGCGCGAGGCAGCCGCGCTGGTCGGCTTGATCGCCCAGGCGGTCCCCCTGCCTCCCGCCGACGTGATCGGTGCCGCGGTGCGGGCCGCGCGCGAGGCGGATGTCGCGGTGGTCGTCGTGGGCCTGACCGACGAGCAGGAGACCGAGGGCTTCGACAAGACCACGCTGGCGTTGCCCGGCGAGCAGGACGCGCTCGTCGCCGCGGTGGCGGAGGCTGCTCAACGGACGGTGGTCGTGGTCAACGCCGCGACGCCGGTGCTGATGCCGTGGCTCACGCAGGTGGACGCCGTGCTGTGGGCCGGTTTGCCCGGCCAGGAAGCCGGTGACGCCGTGGCGGCCGCACTGCTCGGCCACATCGAGCCGGCAGGGCGGCTGGTCACCACGTTCCCGCGATCGGACGCCGACGCGTTGTCGCCGGTGCCGGTGAACGGCTCATTGCCTTACACCGAAGGCACGGCGATCGGGTATCGCGGCGCGTCGGAGCCGTTGTTCTGGTTCGGCCACGGTCTCGGCTACACGACGTGGGAGTACGGCGCGGCGTCGTCGTCCACTGTGGATGGTGCGATCGGCACGGTGTCGGTGTCGCTCACCAACACCGGTGCCCGTGCCGGGCGTGAGGTCGTGCAGGTCTACCTGCGGCCGGAGGACGAACCCGTGCGCCTGATCGGCTGGGCGGTCGCGGAGGTCGCGGCCGGCGAGACCACGCAGGTCGAGGTGCGGTGCTCGGCGCGGGTCCAGCGGGTGTGGCGGGACGGCTGGCAACCGTTGCGCTGTGGCGAGATCCTGATCGCCCGCGGGCTCGGCGATGTCCGCATCAGCCTGCCCGCTCCAACAAACCACAGGGGGATGTGAGCCGGCATGCCAGGCGGCCCAGCTCGTCGCCGACGCCCGTACGTCGTGATCGGCTCCGCGATCGTGCTCGTGGCCGCGGTCCTGCTCGGCTACGTGGCGCTGTTCGGCCGGCCGGCCGGGGTGGACGCGGCGCGGGAGCGAACCATGCGCGCGTCGATCATCAGCTATCTCGAACAACGACACTGGCGCGGCGTGCTGGAAGCCCGCCGTTCGAAGCAGAAGGTCCGGTGGATCTGCGCGGACCGGCTGATCGAGGTGAGCGGGGACGGGGAGAACTACAAGGTCGGGCTTCACGCGCTGTGCCAGGAGTTCACCGCGGTGGACGGCTCGCTGGTCAAGGGCAGCGGTGAATCAAGTCCCAAGCTCGCCACCGTGACCTCACCGGACAGGCCGGTCGAGGTGCTGCGCGTGGAGCAACCGCCCGACGGTTCGGGGTACGGATCGTGGGTCCGCTCGAACTTCTCCTGGGCCGGCGTCGCCGAGCTCCGTCGAATCCAGCGGAGCCTGCCCGCGGATCTCGAGGCCACGATGCTCACCAAGGCCCGCAGCGCGTTCGGACTGCCCGCTGACGCTCCGGTTCGCCGGTGATTTCGCAAGCCCGTTGCGGTACCGTCGATGCCGGGTGAAGTCATGTGACAGTGGTGGTTCCGAACTTCCACGGCAAACAGGCGCTCGACGCGTGGCTGGCAGGTCACGACGCGGGCCTGCTCCTGCAGGGTCCTGATCCGGACAGTCCCCATCCCCTGTTGAACGGCGTGGTCGTGGCGCAACTTCCTGCCGCGGGCGCACGGGTCGGACGCTGGGACGTCGTGACCGTCTGGGTCGAGGGCGGAGGAGACGGCAGCGGAGTGCGCGAGCCGCGCCGCCCGCTGCCGGAACGCCTCACGGCGACGCGGTGGCAGCCACCGGAAGCGTGAGCATGCCGACGATCAGGTCGCCCAATGCCCGGCAACGTTCCGGGCCGAACCACTAGGCTCGCAATCATGACCGTTGCCGAAGACCTGGCTCCGACCGGTGTGCTGCGAGCGTCGATCAACCTGGGGAATCCCGTGCTGGCACGGGGAACGCCCGCCGATCCCGGCGGCGTCACGGTGGACATCGCGCGGGAGATCGCAGCTCGCCTCGACCTGCCCGTGGAGTTCGTGTGCTTCGACGCCGCGCGCAAGTCGTTCGAGGCGATGAAGGACGGACAGGCCGACATCTGCTTCCTCGCCATCGAGCCCGCACGGGAGGAGGAAGTCGCGTTCACCGAGCCGTACATGGTGATCGAGGGTGTGTTCGCCGTGCCGGTGGACTCGCCGATCAAGACGGTCGCCGACGTCGACCAGCCCGGTGTGCGGATCGGCGTCAAGCAGGGTTCCGCGTACGACCTCTACCTGACGCGAACCCTGAAGCACGCGGTCGTGGTGCGCGGCAACGAGGGCGTCGAGGTCTTCCGCGAGCAGGAGCTCGACGTGGCGGCGGGGATCCGCGAGCCGATGACCGCGTTCGTGGCGGCGAACGACGACGTGCGGCTGATCGACGAACGGTTCACGGAGATCAGGCAGGCGGTCGGAACCACGCGGTCCCGGCGGCCAGAGACCGTGCGGTTCCTCAGCGAGGTCGTCGCCGAACTGCGGGAGAACGGGTTCGTCGCCCGGTCACTGGGTCGCTGACGCGCGTCGCCCGGTGTGGTTGAACAGCAGGTTGAGCACGAAGGCGGTCAGCGCCGCGCTGGTGATGGCGCTGCCGCCGATCACCTGCGCCCACGCGGGAAACGACTGGTAGATCTTCGGCGCCACCACCGGCAGCAACCCCACCCCGATCGTCACCGCGATGATCAGCAGGTTCCCGGTGTTCTCGAAGTCGACCCTGCCCAGAATCCCGATGCCCACGGCCGCCACCGTCGCGAACATGACCAGCCCGGCCGCGCCGACCACGGGACCCGGCAGGGCGGCGACGATCCCGCCGAGCTTGGGGATCAGCCCCAGCAGCACCAGAATCCCGCCCGCGACGGCGGCGACGTACCGGCTGCGCACCTTCGTGATGCCGACCAGTCCGACGTTCTGGCCGAACACCGTGTCCATGAACCCGTTCATCACCCCGCCCAGCACACCGGACACGCCCTCGGCGGCAAGACCACGAGCGAGATCGCGTGACGTCACCGGACGACCGGTCATCTCCCCCACCGCGAGCATGTCGGCGGTGGACTCGGTGAAGGTCACCAGCATCACCACGCACATGGAGATCACCGCCGCCAGCGGGAACTGCGGCGGCCCGAAGTGGAACGGCTGCGCGATGCCGAGCCACGCCGCGCCGCCCACGTTCGAGAAGTCGGTCATGCCCAGGAAGATCGCCACGACCGTGCCTCCGACCAGCCCGATCAGCACCCCGAGCTGCCCGAGCAGGCCACGCGCGAACCGGCCGACGAGCACGATGACCAGCACGATGCCGAACGCCAGGGCCAGCTTCGCAGGCGACGCGTAGCCGGCGGCCGACTCCTGGCCCGTGATCAGCCCGGCCGCCACCCCGATCAGCGACAACCCGATCACCGTGATCACCGAACCGGTCACCACTGGCGGGAAGAACCGCACGGCACGAGCGAACGGCACCGCGATCAGGATTCCGAACACCCCGGCGGCGAGCATCGAACCGTAGACGGCCTGCACCCCGTACTGCCCGGCGATCAGGATCATCGGCGTCACGGCGGTGAACGTCGCCCCTGCCACCACCGGCAGCCGGATGCCCAGGACGTTCCCGATGCCGAGCGCCTGCAGCAACGTGATCAGGCCCGCCACGAGCAGGTCGGCGTTGACCAGCAGCCCGATCGTGCGGGTGTCGAGGCCGGCCGCGGCGCCGAAGACGAGCGGCACCGTGACGCAGCCGGTGTACATGGCGAGGACGTGCTGCAAACCGAGCAACCCCAGCCGGGCAGGTGGCAGCATCTCGTCGACCGGATGCTTCAGGGCGGTCTCCATGGACCCTTCGTAGCCCCTGAGCGTTGCGGTGGTGTCACGTGGGCGAGAAGTCGCCCGCTCAGCGGTACGTTCGAACCATGACCGAGCCGGTGTCGCCGTTGACGCCGCGTCCTGTGCGGTTCGCCGCGGTCGGCCAGTGGTGGCGTGACGTCACGTTCCTCCACTGGGCCGTGGCGCCCGAGTCCGTCGCGGGGTTCCTGCCCGCCGGCACGCGGCCGGACGTGCTGGACGGCGTCACGTACGTCGGGCTGGTGCCGTTCCGGATGCACCCGATCGGCGGGCGGGTGGGGCCGCGACTGCCTTACGTGGGAACGTTCTGCGAGACCAACGTCCGGCTCTACTCGGTGGACGCCACGGGCAGGCGCGGGGTGGTGTTCCTCTCGCTCGACGCGAGCAGGCTGCTGCCCGTCCTCGGCGCGCGGATCAGCGCGCGGCTGCCGTACAAGTGGTCGTCGATGCGGCTGGAACGCTCCGGCGAGGTGCTCAGCTACACGTGCCGGCGCCTCTGGCCGGGACCTCGCGGCGCGTCGAGCCGTGTGGTGGTGCGGGCCGGGCGCCCGGTGGTGGCCGGCGAGCTGGAAAATTTCCTGACCGCGAGGTGGGGCCTGCACGTGGCGTGGCACGGAATGACCCTCTACCTGCCCAACGACCATCCAGAGTGGCCACTGCGCGATGCCGAGCTGGTCGAGCTGGACGACGGGCTGGTGGCGGCGGCCGGTCTGGGAAACCCCGCGGGGCCACCGGTCAGCGTGCTGCACTCGCCGGGGGTGCCGGTCCGGTTCGGCGTTCCCGTGCCGGTGTCCGCGTAGTTGGGTGGTGGCCCAGCGCAGTCTGGGGGACCTGACTGGGCCACCGGTCAAGTTGGCCGACGTGCGCGGTGACTTTCACACGCCGGCCGGGTTCTTGGGGGAACCGGACCCGGCAACTGCGCCGACCCCCTGTCCCGGGTGTTCGGGCCCGGCGGCGCAGGTACCGGATCTGGGTACAACGGTGCCAGGCGGCGCGCACAGATTTCGCCCAGGCCGCGCACAGGGCATCCGAAAGTGCGCGAGGATGGCTCGACCCCGAACGATGGTGACCGTCGAGGAGAGATGCACCTGTGGAGTTCCTGTTGCTCGGTTCGCTGGCGGCAAGGCGGACGGGCACACCGCTGGAGCTGGGCGGACCCCGGCAGCGAGCGGTGCTCACGATGCTGTTGCTGCACGCCAACGAGGCGGTCAGCGTCGCACAGCTCACCGAGGCGGTCTGGGACTCGCCGCCAGTTTCGCCGGAGTCGAACCTGCGCACGTACGTGGCGGGGCTGCGCAAGGTCCTCGGTGACCGGCTGGTCACCAGGCCCGGCCACGGTTACCAGCTCGTCGTCGAGCCCGGTGAGCTCGATCTGGACGCGTTCGACGACCTCGTGCGTCAGGGCGAGCAGGCCCTCGCGGACGGTGATGTCGAGGCGGCCGCCGACCTGTTCGCCCAGGCACTGGCCAAGTGGCACGGCACGCCCACCGCGGAGCTGAGCGCGGGACCGCTGCTGCGCGCGGAGCTCACGCGGCTGCAGGAACGCAGGCTGACCGCGGTTGAGCGGTACGCGAAGGCGGCGCTGGAGCTGGGCCGGCTCGACGACGTGATCCACCGGCTGCGGCGGGAGACCGCGCAGCACCCGTTGCGGGAGGAGCTGTGGGTCCAGCTGATGATGGCGCTGGACCGCTCCGGCCGCCGGGGCGAGGCGCTGGAAGCCTATACGGCCGCCCGCAAGCACATGGTCGAGCAGGTCGGCGTCGAACCAGGTGCGCGGCTGCGGCAGTTGCAGCAGGTGATCCTCGAGAGCCGGGCGCCCTCCCCCGCCGCGTTGAACGCGCATCGGCAGCTGCCGATGGACATCGCCGAGTTCACCGGGCGGGAGACCGAGCTGCGGCGGCTGTGCGAGCCGGGCCCGCAGACCACCGTCGTGATCTCCGCGATCGAGGGCATGGCGGGGGTGGGCAAGACGAAGCTCGCGGTGCGGGCCGCGCACCAGCTCGTGCCGCGGTATCCGGACGTGCAGCTGTGGGCGGACCTGCACGGGTTCGACGCCGACGAGCTGCCCGCGGACCCCGCCGCCGTGCTGGAGAGCTTCCTGCGCCTGCTGGGCGTGCCCGGCGGCCAGATCCCGGAGTCGCTGGAGGCGCGGGCGGCGTTGTACCGCGATCGGCTCGTGGGCAAACGGGCGTTGGTGCTGCTGGACAACGCGGCGGGCGAGGACCAGGTCCGGCCGTTGCTGCCGGGTAGCGCGAGCTGCCTGGTGCTGATCACGAGCCGCCGCACGCTGCTGCGGCTGGACGGGGTGAAGTCGCTCTTCCTCGACGTCTTCATGCCGGAAGAAGCGGTCGCACTGCTCGCCAGGATCGCCGGTGACGACCGCGTGCACGCCGACCGCGAGGCGGCGCAACGGGTCGCCGAGCTGTGCGGGCACCTGCCGATCGCGGTCGCACTGGCCGCCAAACGACTCGCCCGGCGTCCACAGTGGACTGTCCGGGACCTGGTGGCACAGCTGGAACGAGGAGGTGGTCACGGCGCGCGAGGCGTCTTCGACCTCTCCTACCAGGCGTTGCCGGACAACCAGCGCCGATTGTTCCGGTTGCTCGGGCTGCACCCGGGCGAGGACGTCACGGCCGAGTCCGCCGCCGCCCTCGCCGGGCTGACCGCGTACGAGACCGAGGACCTGCTGGAGACGTTGCTCGACGAACACCTGCTGCAGCAGCACACTCCCGGCCGTTACGGGCTGCACGACCTGTTGCGGGCGTACGCCGTCGAACAGGTGATGGCCGCCGAGCCGCCGCCTGCCAGGGACCTGGCGCGGCGGCGGGTGCAGGACTGGTACGTGCACACGGCATGGCACGCCGGGCAGCAGCTCAACCCGGTGCGCAAGCTGGAGATCGGCACCGCGGACCCGGCCGTGCACCCGCGCACGTTCGCCGGCCGCGACGCCGCGCTGCTGTGGTGCGACACGGAAAGGGCCAACCTGGTGGCCGCGGTCCGCGACGCCGCCGAGCACGGCCTGCCGGAACAGTGCTGGAGCCTGGCCCAGTGCCTGTGGGACTTCTTCAACCTGCGCAAGCACTGGGCCGACTGGATCGACACGCACGGCGTCGCGCTCGCCGCCGCACGATCGGTCGGTGATCGCAGCGCCGAGGGACGGATGCTGATCACGCTCGGCATCGGGCTGCGCGAGATCCGCCGCCACGACGAGGCCATCGAGTGCTACCGGCAGGCGCTCGCGATCTTCCGCGCGATCGGTGACCAGTCACGGCAGCAGCCGGTGTTGAACAACCTCGGCATCGCGTACATGGCGCAAGGGCGGGCCGACGACGCGTTGGCCTGCTACGAGCAATCCGCGCAGATCTCGCGTGAGCTCGGCGACGCGCACACGGAAGCCGTGCTGCTGAACAACATCGGCCTGCTGCACTCCGACGCCGGGCGGTTCGACGCCGCTCTGGAGTGCTACCTGCGGTCCCTGGAACTCCGGCAGCAGGTCGAGGACCCGTACAGCAAGGCGATCCTGCTCAACAACATCGGCGAGGTGTACCGGAACCTGCTCGACTTCCCGAAGGCCGTGTCGTACGTCGACCGCGCGCTGGAGACGTTCCGCGCGATCGGCGACCTCTACGGGCAGGCCGAGGCGCTCGACAACCTCGGGCTGGCGCTGGACGGCCTCGGCGACCGGCGCGGTGCCGAGAAGTGCTGGCTGGAGTCGGTGACGTTGTTCGAGGAACTGGGCGAACCCAGGGCGGACGAGGTCAGAAGCCGCCTGTAGCCCGTGCGGTCAAGCAGAGTGCGATCCATGCCGTATCGCGCCCTGCCAGCGTGACCCGACGGCCCCCGGCCGGTTCGGAACAACTGAATGCGAAGGACACGGCATGAAGGATCTTTCGTTCGATCTCGACGATCTTGAGCTCGGCGACCTCGCGGTCACCTCGATGCGCGACTCGGTCGCGCTGCCCGAGTCCGGCGCGTCCGGCGGACCCTCGTCCTGTTCGTGCAGCAGCGGTTCGTGCAGCAGCTGCCACCAGCCGCAGCTCCCGGCTCTGACCGCATGACCGATCGCGTGCGGGGAGAACCAGCGCCATACGCACTCGTGCGCCTGGCGGCCCTGCCGCACCCGGACGGCGCCGCGGCCGCGGCGCCGTTCCGGCGGGCAGTGGAGGCGTTGGCGGACAAGGAGAGCGAGCTGCTCGCACTCGCAGGTCCGCTGAGCGACCTGCTGCACGACAGCGCGGGCGCGCACTCCGCCGAGTTCCACCGCCGAGTCGTGCTGCCGTTGCGCCGCGACGTCCACAACCGGCGCACGCCCCGGCCCTCGGTGCGCGCCGCCGCCGAGTCGCTGCGAATTCCGCTGCTGGACACGTGGTTCAGGCTGATGGACGAGTGCGCCGAACTGGTTCTGGAGGTCGAGCGGCACCAGCCGGCGGCGCTGGCCGCCGAACGCGAGGTGCTCGCCTCGCTGTGCGCGGCGGAACCGTTGCGCAAGGCCGCTGTCCTCAGTGGACACGACCTCTGGCGGGGGCTGGGCCGCACCGGTTCCGGGGATCGCCGCGCCCGCAAGGCGGAACCGGCCGTGCTGCGCTACGCCCTGCGCGCCACGTCGAAGACGAGCCCGCTCTCCTGGTACACCTCGGTCGGCTGGGGCACCTGGTCGCCCGACGCGCCCGCACCCGACTGGGGCACACCGGTCGCCGTCACGCGGGTCAACCAGGTGCTGCTGACCCGGCTCGTGGCCGCGCTGGTCGCCGACCGCACGCGCGTCTTCGGCCACCCGCACCGCCTCGCGCCCGGCGTGCACGAGGACGGCGGCAGGATGACGTTCCTGCGCGACGTCCCCGCGTCCGGCCCGCTGCGCGCCCACGTCGCCGCCGAGGAGAACGTGGAGCTGGCGGTGACCGCGCCGTTGCGGTTCCTCGTCGGCCTCACCGCCGCCAACCCCAAGGGCATCAGCCCCGCCGAGCTCACCAGCGCGCTCGCCACCCGCCTGCCGGACGGCGAGTCCGCCCGCGCCCAGCGCTACATCGCTCTCCTGCTCGACGTCAAGCTGCTGGTCCCGGTGCTCCCGGTCGATCCGCAGGATCCGGAGGCGTGTCGTTCGCTGGCCTCGTGGTTGCGCGACACCGGACGGGCCGCGCTCGGCGACCGGGTGGCGTCGATCCACCGCTCGACCGCGGCGTTCGGCGCTCTCCCCGCCGACTCCCGTCCCGCCGCGCTGGCCGCCCTGACCGCCGCCTGGCAGGAACTGGGCGAGCTGACCGGTGCCGAGCTCACCGGCATCGTGCCGCTCAGCGAGGACGTCGTGCTGCCCCAGCCGGTGCGCCTCGGCCGCGCGTACGGCTACGACGGCGTCCGTTCGCTGGCCGCGTTGACGCCGCTGCTGATGCTGTTCGACCGGCATCTGGCCATCCGCCGGTACCTCCGCGACCAGTTCGTGGTCGAGTTCGGTCGCGGTGGCTCGGCCAGGCTCGCCGCGTGCGCCCCGCTGCTGCTGGACGCGCTGGCCTCGGCCCCGACCGGCGGCCTCGGTGCCAGCCGCGCCCCAGGTGGCCGACCTGGTGCGGGACGGCGTGATCACCGACGAGGCCGTCGAAGCCGCCGCCGACCTGCTGCCCTCGTGGATGAAGACACGCCCGGTCTCGTACTCGTTCTTCGCCCAGCCGTCGCCCGGCGGGCTCGTGGTGAACCACGTCTACGACGGCTTCGGCCGCTTTCCCAGCAGGTTCCTGGATCTCCTGCCACCGGAGGCCTACGCGTCCGTCCGTGCCACTTTGGACGGTGTCTTCCCGCGCGGTTTCGCCGAGTACCGCCCGGTGCAGGGCTTCAACCCGAACCTGCACCCGTTGCTGAGCCGCGTGGAGATCGGCGAGGACCCGCGCTGGGCCGACCACACTCCGGACGCGCTGGAGCTGTACCACGACCAGGAGCGCGACGAACTCCGGTTGCGGCGCCGCGACTCCGGTGCGGTCGTCGACGTGCTGTACCTGGGCTACCTCATGCCGATCTCGTTGCCGGGCCGGGCCGCCGCGCTGCACGCCGACCTCGCGTGCGGCGCCGCCGACCTGTCCGCGCTGCGGTCTGTCGCGGACTCCGGGGACGTGCGCTTCGCCGACCGCCTGCGCTACCGCGACGTGGTGCTGGCCCGCCGTTCCTGGGAGTTCTCTGCTGAGGCGCTGGACTTCGCCGACATCGCCGCCGTGACCCGGTTCCGCGCTCGTCACGGCCTGCCCGCGCAGATGTTCGCCGGCATGGGCGGCGTCGTGTCCTCCCGCGAGGACTACCTCGCCCGCATGAACGGCCCGAAACCGCAGTACGTCGACCTCACCAACGCCCTGCACCTGCGTTGCCTGCCCCGCCTGCTGTCCCGCTACCGCAACCACCGTGTCCAGCTCACCGAGGCGTTGCCGGTGCCGTCCGGCCAGGTCGTCGAGGTGTTCGCGGAGACCTACCGGAGGGCGGAATGACCGACGTCGTCTGCTACTACCACGACCCGATCAAGGCACCGCTGGTCCGCGACGGCGTCCTCCCCGCACTGGCCGCCGCCACGTCCGCGTTCCCCGACGTCACCGGCCACGTCGAACGCCACTGGCTGCACGGCCCTCACGTCCGCGTCCGGCTCTCCGGCCCGTCCGCCGACACCGCGGCTCTGCTGGTGGCCTCGCTGCTGCGGTCCTACGTGACCGCCTATCCGTCCACAGTGGAGATTTCCGAGGCCGAACAGCTCGCCCACGCCGCGTCCGCCGCCGTCGCCGAACTGCTCCTGCCACCGTTCACCCCCTTGTACCCCAACAACTCCGTCCGCATCGAACCGACGTCGTACGAGCGCCTGCGCGACCTCGTCCCCGACGCCTACATCGCCCTGCGCGCCAAGGGCCTGCGTCTCGGTCTGCCCGCCCTGCGCGAGTCGTTCTCGGTCCCGCGCGCCGAACTGGCGTTGACCGCGATGGCCGGGCTGGTCGGCGGCTTCTACGACGACCTCGCCCACGACGTCATCGGGCTCGACGGTGTGGACGACGTTCTCGTCTACTTCCTGCCCCTGGCTTCATAGCACGCCGCATTCAGATCTCCACCGAATCCACCAGGGAGTCCACGGTCGGCTCGATCGCCGCGGCGGCCCGCGCGTCCCGGAACCTGCGCTCGATCCCCAGGTCCCGGCGAAACGCCGCGTCCCCGCACACCTTCATCGCCAGGTCCGTCACGGCGACGGCCGCCTCGGTGGCGGTCACCGCGAGCAGCCGCACCCGGTCGACGGACCGTTCCGGATGCCACGTCACCGCGGACAGGGTGTCGTTGTACAGCACCCGGACCGAGTCGGTCCGCAACCGCATCCGCACCAGGTCGGCACGTGTGCGCGGATCTCCGCCGCCGAGATGGCCCAGCGCGGCGGCGAGCGCGCCCTCCATCAGCCCCAGCGACACGGCGGCACCGAGCACCAGGAACCACGGGTACGCCGGCTCTTCCGACCACAGCCGGTTGGACGCGGGCACTCGCACGGGATCCGCTTCCACACACGTGGCGACAGTCCCGCGCAGCCCCATCCCGGCGTGGTCGGCCGGCACCAGCAGACCCGGCGCCTGTGCCGGTACCAGCCACAACGCCGAGCCGGTCGACCAGACGTAGCTGTCGGCCTCGCCGGCCGCGATGACCCAGCTCTTGCGCGCCCGCACCTGCACGACGTCGCCGTGTGACGACACGGCACCGGACGAGCCGAAAGCCGCGAGCGTCGACAGATGACGGCCGGCCGCGATCTCCGCACGCAGCCAGTGCGGTCCCGAGCGGTCCAGCACCGCCGCGGCGGAGTAGTGCGAGCGCAGCACGGAAGCCGTTGCGCCGCAGACGTGAGCGACCTGTTCGACCACCCGCCCGGCCGATCTCAGGTCCTGTCCTCCCCCGCCGGCCGTGCGCGAGATCGTCATGCCCAGCAGGCCACGCGCGCCCAGTGCGTTCAGGGCGGCGCGCGGGAATCTGGCGTGCTGGTCGACATCGGCGGCCGCGGGCGCCACCACGTTCTGCACGATGCGGATCAGGTCCGCCCGGTACGTCACGTCGGCGGGTAGAGCGAGTAGGAGGGGAAGTTGCCGTACGGCCGCTCACCGGGAGGTCCCTCCGTCACGGCGTGGACCAGGAGCTCACCGCCCACGAACGCGCCACGCCACGACGCGCCACGCCCGCCGAACACCTCGTCCCGGTCGCCCCGCGAGCGAGGCTTGTTGATCCCGACCTTGAACGCCTGGACGTCCTCGCTCAGCCGGCGGGCCGTCGCCTCGTCGTCGCAGGCCAAGGAAGCCACGAGGGCCCCGTTGGACGCGTTCATCGCGGCGAGCAGCTCGGCCTCGGTGTCGACCAGGACGATCGTGTCGACCGGCCCGAACGGCTCCGCGTGGTGCAGGACGGACGACCGCGGCGGATCCAGGATCGCGACCGGCGCCAGGTAGGCGGCGGTCTGCTGGCCCGGCAGGAACCGGCCCGAGTCCGGCGATCCCCGGTACAGCGGTACCCCGCCGGCCCGGATCGCCTCGTCCACGGCGTCACCGAGCTCCTTGGCCTTCGCGTCGTTGATCAACGGGCCGAAGTCCAGCACCGGCAGCTCGTCGCCGGGTGAGGAGACGGCGAGCGGATGCCCGAAGGTGACCTCCCTGACCGCGGGCAGGTACACGGACAGGAACTTGTCGAACAACGACCGCTGCACGACGTAGCGGGGGTAGGCGGTGCAGCGCTGCTTGCCGTAGTCGAAGGCCTTGCGGATCTGCGTGCCGAGCATCTCCCAGGAGTCGAACTCCCAGACACCCCAGCAGTTGAGGCCCTCCTGCTCCAGCACGTGCCGCCGGTTCGAGTCGACCAGCCGCGCGGCGATGGCGCCGCCGACGTCACGACCGCCCACAAAGGACACACAACCCAGGAACGAGGACCCGACCAGCACCGGCGCCAGCTCGGCCCCGCTGCCCGACACCAGCGTCAACGGCAGCCCGGATCGCACGGCCAGCGCGGTCGCCAGCGTCAGGCAGCTGACGCCGCCGTCGGTCGGTGCCTTGGCGATGACCGCGTTGCCCGCCAACGCCTGCACCAGCATCGCGTGCATCAGCACGCTCATCGGGTAGTTCCACGACGCGATGTTGCTGACCGGTCCGGACAACGGCTCCCGGCCCGCCAGCATCGCGTCGATCTCCTCGACGTACCAGCGCACCCCCTCGATGCAACGGTCGACGTCGGCCGTCGCGAGCCGCCACGGCTTGCCGATCTCCCACACCAGCAGCAACGACAGCAGGTCGCGGTGTTCGGTCAGCGCGTCCAACGCCTCCGACACCCGCGCCTTGCGCTCGGCCAGCGGCACGTTGCGCCACTCGATGTGCTGGTCCACGGCGGCGACCACCGCGCGGCCGGCGACGTCGAAGTCGAGGAACGGCGGGCCCGCGATGGTGGAGCCGTCGACAGGGGTGGTGGCGGGCATCGGTTCACCGGAGCGGCTCCACCCGCCGCCGAAGTGGTTGAGCAGCCGATCGTCGTGGAACGCTTCGGGTGCGAGCCGAACGCACTGCGAGTAGACCTCGTTCCACGAGGTGCCGGGCTTGAGGATCAACGACATCGGGCGCCCTCCCTGCCGAACGGAATGTGGCCGCGCGCGGGTCAGCGGTTTTGCACGTGCTGCCAGCCGAACCGGCCCTTGATGCACAGGTTTCCGTGCGTGACGGTGCTGTCGTGCGGTGACGTCACCTTCACGATCTCGTTGTCCTGCACGTGCAGGGTGAGGTTGCACCCGACACCGCAGAACGTGCACACGGTCGTGGTCTGGGTCTGCCTGGACTCGTCCCAGGTGCCGTCTTCGCGCTTGTCGTGCTCGCGCTTGAAGCTCAGCGCACCGGTCGGGCAGACCTCGATGCAGTTGCCGCAGTAGACGCAAGCGCTGTCGGGCAGCGGCGTGGCGAACTCCGTGGAGATCCGCGCGTCGAACCCGCGGCCCGCCACCGAGATGGCGAAGCTGTTCTGCCACTGGTCGCCGCACGCGTCGACGCACTTGTAGCACAAGATGCACTTGCCGTAGTCGCGCACGTACAGCGGATTGTCCACTTTGATCGGTTGCCGGACCGTGGCAGCCGTTTGCCCGTCCGGCTCCTCGTGCTCACCCGGCCGGCGGTCGTCGCGGTCCGTCGACGGCGGCTCCGGCGGCCCGAACCGGGTGGGGTCGGCGCCGCACGCGGACATCCACTCGTCCACGTGCGGCGTGGTGGACAGGTCCGTCGCGGACCCCAGAAGTTCCAGCACCAGCTTGCGGCTGTGTTGCGTGCGCTCGGATTCCGTGCGCACGACCATGCCGGGCTCGACCTTGCGCGAGCACGACGGCACGAGCGTGCGCGAACCCTCGACCTCGACCATGCAGACGCGGCAGGCGTTGGCGGGCTTCAACGTGTCGCCGTAGCACAGCGTCGGGATCGACTTGCCCACCGCCGTGCAGGCGTCGAGGATCGTCGCACCTTCAGGCACGCGTACGGACTCGCCGTCCAGCGTGACCTCGACCAGCCGCTTGGGCAGCCCGATCTCGACGATCGTCATGACGTCGCCTCCTCTGCGTAACCCAAGCGGTCGAGTGCTGATTCGATGGCGTTCCAAGCGGTCTGGCCGAGCCCGCAGATGGACGAGTCGCGCATGACCTGCCCGACTTCCCTCAGCAGCTGGAGATCAGCCGCGCTCGTGCTCAGCGGGCGCTTGCCGACGAGCCGGTGCAGCGCCTCTTCCTGCCGCACGGTCCCGATCCGGCACGGCACGCACTGCCCGCACGACTCGTCTCGGAAGAACGCGGCGATGCGCAGCAGGAAGCTGCCCAGGTCGGCGGTGTCGTCCAGCACCAGCACGACACCGGAGCCGAGCGTGGTGCCGGCGGCGCGCGCGTCCTCGATGGTGAGCGGCAGGCCGAGCTCGTCCGGCCGGACGAACCCGCCTGCCGCCCCGCCGAGCAGTACCGCTCGCAGCTCCCGGCCTGGCGGCACGCCACCCGCCAGATCGAGGAGTTCCCCGAGCGTGGTGCCGAACGGCACCTCGTACACGCCCGGACGACTCACGTTCCCCGACAGGCAGAAGAGCTTCGGCCCCGTGGACCCCTCGGTGCCGATGCGCGTGTACGCCTCGCACCCCTCCGTGAGGATCACCGGCACGTTCACCAGCGTCTCCACGTTGTTGACCACGGTGGGCTTGCCGAACAGCCCCTGCTCCACCGGGAACGGGGGCTTCGACCGCGGCTCACCGCGGAAGCCCTCGATGGAGTTGAAGATCGCGGTTTCCTCACCGCAGATGTACGCACCGGCGCCACGCCGGATTTCGATGTCGAACGAGAAACCCTCGTGGCCCATGATGTTCGCGCCGAGGAAGCCCCGTTCGCGCGCCTTCGAGATCGCGTTGCGCAGCAGGTGCAATGCGCGCGGGTACTCGCCGCGCAGGTACAGGTACCCCTTCGAGCACCCGGCGGCGAACCCGGCGATCGTCATCGACTCGATCACCGCGAACGGGTCGCCCTCCATGAGCAGCCGGTCCTTGAACGTGCCCGGCTCGCTCTCGTCCGCGTTGCACACCAGGTAGTGCGGCCGCACGGGCTGACGGGCGGTCGCGTCCCACTTGCGTCCCGTCGGAAACGCCGCGCCGCCGCGTCCCATCAGCTTCGCGTCGGTGATTTCCCGGATCACCCCGGACGGTCCGAGCAGAAGCGCGGTGCGCAGTGCCTGGTAGCCGCCCGTCGCCCGGTAGTCGTCGAGCGACTCCGGATCGACCACGCCGACCCGCTTGAGCAGCCGCAGGCCGGAGTCACCGGCCTGCGGCACCTCCGCGCGCTCATCGTCCACATGGGAGGGACCGGCGGCCGCCACCGCGATCACCTCACCGGCGTGGGTGGGCGCGAGGAGCTGCTCCTTCGCCACCTCCCCCGCCTCGAACGCGAGCGCCGCCGGAGCCTTCTCGCACACCCCGAGACAGGGGCTGCGCAGCCAGCCGCTCCTCGCTCCCGCCGGGCCGAGCTCGTCGGTCAGCCGGTCGCACAACGCCTTCGCGCCGTTGACCTGGCACGCCAGGTCGACGCAGACGTGCACGACCTTCGCCGGCCGTTCCGTGAGCGAGAACAGCGAGTAGAAGCTCGCCACGCCGTACGCCTCGGCCGGCGGGATGTGCAGGACGCGGCAGATGTGGTTCAGCGCGCCCTGACTGATCCAGCCGACCCTGTCGTTGACGGCGTGCAGAGCGGGCAACAGCTGATCCCGCCCCATGCCGGTGAACAGGTCGACCACGACGCGTTCGGCCTCGGTGGGCTCGACGTCGAGCAGTTTGAGGTCCACTCAGCCCGCCTTCCCGGCAACAGCGGGCACCGGAAGCTTGTCGATGCGGATGGCCGCGGCCTTGTACTCGGCCGTGCCCGCGATCGGGCAGGTGGCCTCGATGGTGATGATGTTGACGTCGATCTCGTCCGGGAAGTGGAACGTCATGAACACCAGGCCGGGCGTGAGACCGTCGTCGATCCGCACCGGCGCCTGGATCTGCCCGCGCCTGCTGGTGATCTGGACTTCCTCACCTTCCTCGACGTTCAGCTCGGCCGCATCCTGCGGCGACAGGTCGAGCGTCTCCCCCTTGCGCAGCGGCGACTCGAAGCCGTGCGACTGCACACCCGTGTTGTAGGAGTCGAGCCGGCGCCCGGTGGTGAGCCGGAACGGATACTCCTCGGTCAGCTCGTCGACCGGAGGACTGTGCAGCACCGGCGAGAACGGCGCTGGCTTGCCGCGCTTGACCGGGTCCTCCTCCCAGAGCCGGGCGTGCAGGTAGCTCGGTTCGAGGCTGTCCTCGCTCGGGCACGGCCACTGGATGCCGCCGAGTTCCTCGAGCCGCTGGTAGCTCATGCCGGTGTGCAACGGCGACAGGCTGCGCAGCTCGTCCCACACGTCCTCGCCGGTCTTGTGCTCCCAGGCCGCACCGAGCCTCGTGGCGATCTCACCCATGATCTCGATGTCGTCGCGCGCACCCTCCGGCGGGTTGAGGGCCTTCCGCACCCTCTGGACCCGGCGCTCGCTGTTCGTGAACGTGCCGTCGGTCTCGCACCACGCGGCCGCGGCGGGCAGCACGACGTGCGCCATCTTCGCCGTCTTGGTGAGGAAGATGTCCTGCACGACGATGTGGTCCAGATTGGACAGTCGCTTGATCGTGTGCTCACAGTCGGCCTCGGACTGCACGGGGTTCTCACCGATGATGTAGACGGTGGTCAGGTCACCCCGTTCCATCGCCTCGAGCATCTGGGTGAGGTTCCAGCCCTTCTCCGCCTTGATGTTCGAGCCCCAGGCGGCGTTGAACTTGGCCGTGACCGCGGGATCGGTGATGTCCTGGAAGCCCGGCATGCGGTCGGGGATGGCCCCCATGTCACCGCCGCCCTGGACGTTGTTCTGCCCGCGCAACGGGTTCAGCCCCGCGCCGTACCGCCCGACCTGGCCGGTGAGCAGTGCCAGGTTGATGAGGCTGAGAACGTTGTCCGTGCCGTTGTGGTGCTCGGTGATGCCGAGCGTCCAGCTGAGCTGACCGCGGTCCGCCTTGGCGTAAGCGTGCGCGAGCTCGCGGATGAGCTCGGCCGGCACACCGGTCTCCAGCTCCGCCACCGGCAACGTCCACGGCTCGACCGCCTTGACGAACTCCTCGAAGCCCTCGGTGGCGCGCTCGATGAACGACATGTTGGCAAGTCCGGACGCGATGATCTCGCGCGCGATGGCGTGGGCCAGCGGAATGTCCGTGCCGACGTTGAGCCGCAACCACTTGTGCGCCCACCTGCCGGTGCTCGTCAGCCGCGGGTCGACCACGTACAGCTTGGCGCCCTTGTTGACCGCCTTGAGCACGTGCTGGAAGAAGATCGGGTGCGCCTCCCGCGCGTTCGACCCCCACAGGATGATCAGATCGGCGTCCTCGATCTCCTGGTAGGAGGACGTCCCGCCACCACTGCCGAAGACCTTGGCCAGCCCGGCCACGCTCGGCGCGTGACACGTGCGGTTGCACGAGTCGACGTTGTTCGTGCCGATGACCGCCCGCGTGAACTTCTGGGCCATGTAGTTCATCTCGTTGGTGGCCCTGGCACAGGAGAACATCCCGAACGCGTCCGGCCCGTGCTTCGCAACGTTGCGGTGAAACCCCTCGGCCGCGCGGTTTAGCGCTTCGTCCCAGGTGGCCGGGCGCAGGATGCCTGCGTCGCGCACCAGCGGCTGGGTGAGCCGCACGTAGGGCTCGGTCTTCTTCCGCCTGCTCATCACGACACCTCCTGCGTCCATACTGTATGCAATCTTCGGTATGCGCTAGCCCCTGTTGCGGTTTCTTGCCGGGGCTCAGGTGGCTCGGGCACCGAGGGGTCGGCTTGCGTTGGCTGGTGCCGGTTCCAGCGGAGGGGCACCTGGCTTGCGAGGCGTCACCTTGCATAGGTGGTTGCGCAGACCTTGACGGGCCGGGTCATTTCATCGCCGCTTCGCGACGATAGCGATTGGGGCTTGACTTCGGGGCCCTTGCGAGGCGCTGGTCGGCCTGTAAAAGCCGGGCATGTAAAGCGCCCGGCCGATCCGAACACGGTAGCACCTCGCACCCAAAGTCAAGCCCCAATCGCCAGCGTGCGTGGTTGCGCTTGTTCGTTCGGGTGCGGGAATTACCGCTAGCACGGCGGATAATTGCCCTGTACGGCTCGCTCCGCTTCGCCACGAGGGTGGTTGGCTCAGACTGTTAACTCGATTGTGTATACCGTGACCTGTTATTTTCTCGTGATCTTGCGGTAGATTAGAACACGTGAGCGACACCCGACTCCTCTCCACCGACGAGCTGCTACGCGGCATCGTCGACGAGGTGACGGAAATCCGGATTCGCGAACATTCGGTCATGCAGAAGATCGCAGAGTTGGATCGGCGCGGGGCCGCGGCCGAACTCGGCTACAAGGATTTGCCGCACGTGTTGCGGCACGCGGTCCGCTGGGACCGGAAAACCGCCAGGAAATGGGTCACCCACGCCGCACTGCTGAGTCGCGAGATCACGCCGACCGGCAGTGTGCTCGCGCCCGCACTTCCTGTGGTCGCCGAGGCGGCGGCCGAGGGGGCGCTGTCGGTCGAGCATGTTGGTGTGGTGGCCGAGGTCATGAAGGCGCTGCCCGCCGAGGCCGAAGAGCCTGTCGTGGGTTTCGCCCGTGAGCATGAGCCGAGTGCGGTGCGGGCGTTCGGCAAAGAACTGGCCTACCGGCTGTTCCAGAACGACCCCGAACCCCGCGACGCCGAACCCGCTCCGCCGGTCAACCAGCACGTGATGCGGTGGAAGAACGGCTACCTGGAGATCTGGGCGAAGCTGGACACCATCACCGGCGCCAAGTACGAGGCCTTGCTCGACCCGCTGGCCAAGCCCCGCCCGACCACCGCCGACGAAGGCCCCGATCTCCGGTCGCGGGCTGAGCGCGAAGGCGACGCCCTGGCCGACCTCGTGGACCTGATGCTGCGCGCCGACCAGCTGCCCGAGCACGGCGGCGAACCGGTCACCCTCACCCTGACCATGCGCTACGACGACCTCGCCGACCAGGTCGGCCAGGCCATGCTGGACAACCGCGAACGCGTGCCTGCCGACCAGGTCCGCCAGCTGGCCTGCAACGCCGGGATCATCCCGATGGTCATGGGAGCGAAGTCGCAGCCGCTCAACGTCGGCCGCAAGTCCCGCACCTTCACCGCCGGAATGCGGCGCGCCCTGGTCGCCCGCGACCACGGCTGCGCCTTCCCCGGCTGCGGCCGACCACCCAAACACTGCGACGCCCACCACATCCACCACTGGGCCGACGGCGGCGACACCTCCGTCGGCAACGGCGTCCTGCTCTGCCGCCACCACCACAGGCTCATCCACCACAGCGGCTGGACGGTGACAATGGTGCAGGGCATCCCGGTGTTCTATCCGCCGCGCTGACTGGATCCGCTGCGAAAACCCAGACGCAACCTCATCCACACCGCCGCCTGACCTTGGGTCGGTGACACCGCCGCGCGCCGGAATACCCGGCGCGCGGCAAAGGCGAGGTGGAGGTCCGCAAAGCAACCGCGATGGCGAAGCCGAGGCCTCCGGAACCAGCCGCAAGGCAAAGTCGCAGCCCCGGAACCAGCCGCAAAGGCGACGCCGAGGCCCCGGAAGAAACCGCCAGGTGAAATCGTGGCGTCCTCTCCTCAACCGCGATGGCGAAGCCGAGCCGGACAGGGCAATGCCACACCGTTCAACCGGTAATTACCGCACCCGACCGCCCTACGTGCCCACGTACGCTTGCGATTGGGGCTTGACTTTGGGTGCGAGGTGCTACCGTGTTCGGATCGGCCGGGCGCTTTACATGCCCGGCTTTTACAGGCCGACCAGCGCCTCGCAAGGGCCCCGAAGTCAAGCCCCAATCGCAATCGTCGCGAAGCGGCGATGAAATGACCCGGCCCGTCAAGGCCCGCGCAACCACCTACGCAAGGTGACGCCCCGCAAGCCAAGTGCCCCTCCGCTGGAACCGGGGCAGCCAACGCAAGGCCACCATCGCAAGGCGACCGCCTACGCAAGGCGGGCCGGTCTACGGGAAGGTCGCTCGCTACCCCCTGACCGCGTACGAGTGAGCGCCCGTGCCCGCGAGCTTGCCGCCGTCCACGATCAGATACTCGTCCCGGATCGGCGTGCCGGCGAAGAACGACTCCAGGATCTCCCTGGTACCGGCGGCATAGCGGGCCTGCGCGGACAACGAACTGCCCGAGATGTGCGGCGTCATGCCGTGATGAGGCATCGTCCGCCACGGGTGGTCGGCGGGCGCGGGCTGCGGGAACCACACGTCGCCCGCGTACCCCGCCAGGCGGCCGCTCTGCAACGCCCGCACCACGGCGTCGCGGTCGGCGATCCGAGCCCGCGCGGTGTTGATGAGGTAGGCGCCGCGCTTCATGGAACCGATGAGCGAGTCGTCGAACAGGCCCTCTGTCTCCGGGTGCAGTGGTGCGTTGACCGTGACGACGTCGCAGTGCGGCACCATGTCCGCGGCCGAGGTGTGGAACGTCAGGCCGAGTTCCTGCTCCACCTCGCGAGGCAGGCGGTGCCGGTCGGTGTAGTGCAGGTGCACGTCGAACGGGGCCAAGCGTTTGAGGACCGCCAGGCCGATGCGGCCGGCGGCCACGGTGCCGATGTGCATGCCCTCGACGTCGTAGGAGCGGGCCACGCAGTCGGCGATGTTCCAGCCGCCGTTCAGCACGGTCTGGTGTGAGGGAACGAAGTTGCGGACCAGGTTCAGGATCGACATCACCACGTGTTCGGCGACGCTGATGCTGTTGCAGTAGGTCACCTCCGCGACGGTCACGCCGTGGGCGATGGCCGCGTCGAGGTCGACGTGGTCGGAGCCGATTCCGGCGGTGACGGCGAGCTTCAACCTGGGAGCGCGGGCGATTCGGTCCGCGGTCAGGTAGGCGGGCCAGAACGGCTGGGAGATCACGACGTCCGCGTCGGCCAGGTGCCGTTCGAACTCCTCGCTCTCCTTGTCGGACGTCACGACCAGCTCGTGGCCGGCTGCTTCCAGGAAGGCACGCAGACCCAGCTCGCCGGACACGCTGCCGAGCAGGTGGCCGGGGGTGAAGTCCACTGAGGACGGAGTCGGCAGCGTCTGGCCGCCCGGGTAGCCGGGCAGCGCCGGCAGGTCGTCGCGGGCGTAGGTGGCCGGGTAGCCGGTCACCGGGTCGTCGTAGAGGACGCACAGGATCTTCATGCCCTCCAGCATCGAAGGGACACCGGCACCGCGTCCAAGCGAAAGTTCCTATCCCGTCATAGGTCGCGTCTATCAAGATGCTTGTGCAGCAGCCGATCCAGCTCGCCACGCACGTCGAGGCCGCGCGTCAGGTCCAGCATCGCCCGCGCGAGCATCGACACCGGCTCCTGGTCGCCGACCACGAGGCCGATCCGCGGCACGCGTTGCGGGTCCTCGATCCGGACGACACGCATCCCCTCCGGCGTTCCGAACATCTGCAGCCAGGCGTGCGCGATGACGCTCGACCACTTCCGGGTGGCCACGTGGGCGTACAGCGTCGCCACCGTGTCGGCCTCGATCACCGGCACTGGCTGCACGCCGGCGTCGGCGAAGATCCCGTCGAGGATCCGGCGGTTCCGCATCTTCGAGGTCAGCAGGCACAACGGCAGCGCCGCCACGTCCGCCCACCGCGCCACCGGACGGGAAGCGATCTCCTCGTCGTCAGGAGTGAGCAGCACATATCGTTCCTCGTACAACGGCAAAGCGCGCACCGAGCTGTCCACGTAGGTCATCGCGACGTCGAGCTCGAACTCGGCGAGTCCTCGCTCGATCTCCGACGACGACAGCGACTCCAGCACGACACGAACATGCGGGTGCCGCTCGCAGAACGGCGTTGTCAGCAGCGGAGCCGCGGGCAACGCGGTCGGTATCGCGCCGATCCGCAGCACACCGGACAGCGACTCGCGCATGCGCGAAAGGTCCTGCCGCAGGGCATCGCGGTCCGCCAGCATGCGATGCGCCCACAGCAGGACCCGTTCCCCCTCCGGCGTCAGCGACTCGAAACGGCGGCCGCGGGACACGATCGGCACCCCGAGCTCGCGTTCGAGCTTGCTGATCGCCGCCGACAGCGACGGCTGGGACACGTGACAGGACTCCGCCGCGCGGGCGAAGTGGCGTTCGCGCGCCAGAGCGACCAGGTACTCCAGCTCTCGCAGCAACAACTACGACACCAGCGACGTGCGCGACAGGAGGTCGATCGCCGCGTAGACGTGCCGCAACGTGGGCGCGGGCACCCGTGTCAACGAAGCGATCTCCACCACCGCGCCGATGATCGCGTCGATCTCCAGTCGCTTGCCGGCCTCCAGGTCCTGCAGCATCGACGTCTTGTGGTGCCCGACCCGCCGGGCGCCGTCGATGCGCTTGTCGATCGAGATCTGCGGGTCGCAGCCCGCCGCCCGCGCGATGGTCAGCGTCTCGGCCATCATCTCGGCCACCAGGTCGCGGCTGTCCGAGTGGTCGCAGATCTCCACCATCGTCGCGCGGGTCAGTGCGCTCAACGGGTTGAACGCCACGTTGCCCATCAGCTTGATCCAGATGTCCTCGCGGACGTCCTTCTCCACCGGGCACTTCAGGCCGCCCGCGACCATCGCCTCGCTCAGCGCCACGCAGCGCGGCGAGATCGACCGGTCGGGCTCGCCGATCGAGAAGCGCGTGCCTTCGAGGTGCCGGATCACGCCCGGCGACTCGATCTCGGTCGAGCAGTAGACAACGCAGCCGATCGCCCGCTCCATCGGCAGAACGGCCGTCACCGAGCCACCGGGGTCCACGGCCTCGATCCGCTGACCTTCCAGAGGGTGGCCGGTCATGCCGTGGAAGTACCACCACGGGATGCCGTTCTGCGCCGCGATCACGGCGGTGTCGCGGCCCAGCAGCGGTGCCAGCAGATCACCCGACGACGCGTACGAGTACGCCTTCAGGCCGAGGAAGACGTAGTCGACCTCGCCCACCTCGGCGGGATCGGAGGTCGCGTGTGGATGCGCGGTGAAGTCACCACGAGGACTCAGCACCCGCACGCCGTGCTCCCGCATCGCGGCGAGATGAGCTCCACGTGCGATCAGGTGGACCTCCACGCCCGCACGATGCAAGGCCGCACCGACGTAGGCACCGATCGCTCCGGCTCCGAGAACAGCGATCTTCATGTCACGCCCCGCTCCGCCAGACACACCGGCAAGATTGCATACAGTATACGGACAACATGACCAAAGCTCTAGAAGTGCTTTTTGCATACCAAAAGCTGTATTCTGTCTGACATGACCTCTTTGCCCAGTGGCCGCCGTGCCGCCCGCGGTCCACTCAGTGCCGCCGCGAGCCGCCGCGTCGAACGGCCGGCACCGCTGCGACAAGCCGTCTACGACGCCTTGCTCGAGCTCATCGTCAACCGGACCCTCGCGCCCGGCCAGCACCTGGTCGAGGCCGAGCTCGCCGAGTACCTGGGCGTGAGCAGGCAGCCGGTGCGCGAGGCCCTGCAGCGGCTGCAGACCGACGGCTGGGTCGACCTGCGCCCCGCCCAGGGCGCCTTCGTGCACACCCCGACCGAGGAGGAGGCCGACCAGCTGCTCGCCGTGCGCAGCGTGCTCGAGACCTACTCCGCCAAGCTCGCCGCCGAGCACGCCACCGCACAGGACGTCAAGCAGCTCAAGAAGCTGCAGAAGGCCGGCGAGGACGCGCTGGCCGCCGCCGACGTGGACCGGCTGGTCGAGGCGAACGCCAACCTGCACGCCGCTGTCGCGTCGATCGGCCGCAACAAGGTCCTGTCCGAGATGATCGGACTGGTCGACCGCCGGGTGCGCTGGTACTACACCCCGATCGCCCGCCCACGGAGCCGTGACTCGTGGAACGAACACGCTGAGCTGATCGCCGCCATCGCCGACGGTGACGCAGAGCGAGCCGGCGAGGTCATGCACCATCATGCGGAGCAGACCCGGCAGACCTATCACGACCAGAAGACCACCGAAGGTAACTGAGCCATCACGCTCAGATCACCCGAAATCGGTCATTTGGTGCCGCACGGGTGATCCCCGACACGATGGCCGCAGATTGCATACAAAACGCAGTATGCTGAATGTGGGCAGGGACGGGGTCGATGAGGACCCGGAGTGGGTATCCGATGGAAAGAGCCCCGGCCGCAACCCTGCTTCCCCCGTGCGACAGTGCCTGCAGGGCTTCTGCGCGCCTCGGGGGTGACCATCGACAGGAAGAGAAGGAAGACCATGCCTCGTTGGAAGAACCTCGTGAACGCGCTCACCAGGCCGCGCCAGGGATTCTCCGCCGACGGCCGCACGCTCGGCCTCGGACTGGCCACCGCGCTGAACGAGCAGCGCAAGGACGCCGAGGCCGTAGCGGCCGTGGCCAAGACGCTGCGCCCCAGCTCTCAGGGCAAAGACGCCGAAGGCCACACGATTCACGGCTGAGTGTCCTTGACGGGAGCGTCCTCGCTCCTCTGTGCACTCTCCGCTCCCTCCACGGCGGACTGGGCGGCCCGCCTGGAGGTGTGCAGGCTCCACACCGTGGTGATGGCGAGCGTCACCACGATCACCCCGAGAGACACCACGATCGGGATCTCCGGAGCCCACGAGACACCGTGGTGGTGCAGCGCCTCGAAGATGAGCTTGAGCCCGATGAACGCGAGCACCACCGCGAGGCCCTTGCTCAGGTGCACCAGGCGATCCAGCAGGCCGCCCACCAGGAAGAAGAGCTGGCGCAGGCCCATCAACGCGAACGCGTTGGCGGTCAGCACCAGGTAGGGCTCCTTGGTGAGACCGAAGATCGCCGGGATCGAGTCCACCGCGAACAGCAGGTCCGTGGTGCCCACCGCGACCATGACGATCAGCATCGGCGTCACCACGCGGCGACCGTCGACGCGCGTCGTCAGGGCGGCGCCGTGGTAGGTCGTCGTCGCCGGGACGACCTTCTTCACGGCGCGCAACGCGGCGTTCTCGGAGAACTCGGCCTCCTCGGTTTCCTCCTGCCGCAACAGCTTCCACGCGGTGTAGATCAGGAAGGCACCGAAGAGGTAGAACAGCCAGTCGAACCGCGCGATCGCCTGCGCGCCCAGCGCGATGAACACGGCCCGGAGCAACAGGGCCAGGACGATGCCGACGATGAGCACCTTCTGCCGGTACTCCCGCGGCACCGCGAACCTGGCCATGATGAGCACGAACACGAACAGGTTGTCGACGCTCAGCGAGTACTCGGTGATCCAGCCGGCGAAGAACTCGCCACCGTACGACGGCCCGGCGAGGAACGTGATGCCGAGTCCGAAGAGGACGGCCAGGCCGACGTAGAACAGCACCCAGTACAGCGACTCGCGGAACGACGGCTCGTGCGGTTTTCGTGCCACCAGGTAGAAGTCGAACGCGATCACGGCGGCGATGCCGCCCATGGTCGCGATCCACACCCAGACAGGAAGATCCAGCATTCTCGCTCCTCCGGCGGAAGGTCAGCGGGACGTGGCGGCGCCAGAAGTGGCACCAGCGGTGCGCATGCGCAGCGCGATGCGCTCGTGCAGCCACAGGAATCCGATCGCCCAGCCCATGCTCACGAGTCCCTGGTAGGCGAGGAAACTGGCCAGGTCCGAGGGCAGCCGGACCTGGCCGGTGAGCACCAGGCTCACGGAGATCTCGTGCACCAGGCGGGCGAGCGGGAAGCCCGCCAGCCAGAACAGCGCGACGGGAGCGAACCGCCCGCGCGGCAGCCGGCCCGACGCGACGAGCACGCCGAGACCGCCGCCGAGCAACGCCAGCGGCACACCGAGCGCGAGCATCGTCACCAACGCCCACGAGAGGGGCTGGCCGACCAAGGCCGCCAGCCCGCCCGCAACCACACCGGCGGCGAGACCGACCGCCGCACCGGGTATTGCCTCTCGGATCTCCATCAGTCCACCACGACGCCGAAGCGGACCAGGCTGTAGAACAGCATGCCGAGGTAGAACACGGCGCCCAGCCCGATGATGATGTTCGTGACCAGCTTGGGCCGGATGGGTTTGGGCAGCATCCGGTTGTTCACGAGCAGCAGCACGACGCAGTAGGCACCCATCGCGAACGTGGAGAGGAACGCCAGGACGTCGAGGATCGCTCCCGGTCCGTCCGCCGGTCCCCACAGCAGGATGATGATGCCGAACGTGATGACGCCCCACAGGAATCCCGCGTAGAGGTGCGACATCCGGAACCGCTTCGCACCGGGCACGAAGTGGTACGCCATGTCGGCCTGGCCGCGGGAGAACGAGTCGAACAGGCCCAGCGTGGCGTTCAGGCCGATCAGCGCGATGAACCCGAGGAACACCGCACCGAGCACCGGGCCGCCCGCCGAGGCGAAGGCGTCCGACATGCCGTTGAGCGCCGCTTCCCGTTCACCGGCCTCGATCAGCGCCTTCACGTTCGGGCTCTCCCGGTTCGCAGCCTGGGCGAGCACGGTGAACGAGATCGTGACCAGCATCGTGATGCCCCAGAAGAGCAGCAGGGCGTCGAACGTGACCCAGCGCCGCCAGCCCTTCCACTTCGCCATCTCGGCGGGATCCGAGGTGTCGAACATGAAGCCGCGGCTGGGCATCTGCTCTTCCTTGCCCGCGTGCCGCAACCCGCGCACCTTCGGGATGTGCGCGCCCATGCCGGCGCCGCTGTCGCGCAGGTGCAGCGTGTACCACATCTGCTGCATGCCGGACGGTCCGGCGAACGCGATCGAGCCGACGATGACCGGGAACCACGTCGCCGACAGGGCGTCCGCCGGCAGGTAGCCGAACTGGAACATGCCGGTGACGGTGCTGACCAGGTCCTGCCACGTGCCGACCATCGCAGCGACGATCGCGGTGCTGACGACCAGCAGTCCGATGAGGATGGACAGCAGGTTCTCCAGCAGGTTGTAGATGACCTTCGCCAGGCTGAAGAGCACGCCGACCAGGATCAGGCCCACGCAGGCCGACACCGTCCACGGTATGCCGGTGATCCGCTCGAGCGCCGCCGCGCCCGCGGAGAGATGGCCCGGCCAGATGTAGACGGCCATCGCCACGATGAAGAAGAACCACATGATCGGCTTGAACACGCGTGCCGCGCCGAAGAAGATGCTCTCGCCCGTCGCCATGGCGTAGCGGGCCATCTCCAGCATCACGACGGCCTGCAGGGTCACGCCGATCAGGAACAGCCATCGGATGTCCGGCCCGAAGAGCAGCACGAGCCGGGGCCACATGTAGGCCTCGCCCATGCCCACGCCGAGTGCCACCAGGAAGACGGTGGGGCCCAGCAGGTGAATCGACGGTGGCGCGTCGGGCAGTTTCCTGATGGGCATCGCTTCCAGCCTGCCCGCGGGCCAGACACGCTCCCCCTGTGGTTCTTTCTGTGACTCTCTTTGGGGCGGTGCTGACACGTCCGTGCGGGCGACCAGATTTGGATCATCCACGGTTAACAACCTCCAGAGGACCGGCTGTCTTCGTTGACCTCCCTGGCGGGTTCGCGACCGTGGGCGTGACACGGTCGCGGACGGGCCATCTCTCCCTTGCTAGAGCGTCCTGCCGCTAACCGAGCAAGCCGGCGGCCCTTGCCCACCGATACTTCGCGCCCAGCACTGCGACAGGTTTCTCCGTTGTGTACGGATACGCAACCACTCCGTTCCGGTACAGGTACTCGCTGGCCTCCTCCACCTCGACGTCGCCGGCGAGCGAGGCGACGACGGGCTTGTGGATGCCGTTCGCCCGGTACTCCTCCACCACGTCGACCACGAGCTTCGCGAACACCATCGGTGGCGTGACGATGGTGTGCCAGTAGCCGAGGATCAGCGAGTGGATGCGGTCGTCCGCGAGTCCGAGCGCGATCGTGTTCCGGTACGTCGAGGGCGGTTCCCCGCCGGTGATGTCGACCGGGTTGCCCGCCGCGCCGAACGGCGGGATGAACTTCCGGAACGCCGCGTCCAGATCGTCCGGAATGCTCATCAGCGACAACCCGTTGTCCACACAGGCGTCCGAGAGCAGCACGCCCGAACCGCCCGCGCCGGTGATGATGACGACGTTCTCGCCCTTGGGCGTGGCCAGCAGCGGAATGCCCCGCGCGTACTCCAGCAGGTCGTTCAGGCCGGGTGCCCGGATCACGCCGCTCTGCTTGAGGATGTCGTCGTAGACCCGGTCGTTGCCGGCCAGTGCGCCGGTGTGCGAGCTGGCCGCCTTGGCGCCCTGGTCGGTTCGCCCGGCCTTCAGCACGACGACCGGTTTCTTTTCCGAGACGCGCTTCGCCGTCTCCGCGAAGGAACGGCCGTCCTTCAGGTCTTCCAGGTGCATCGCGACGAGCTGGGTGTTCGGGTCCTGCTCGAAGAACGTCAGCAGGTCGTCCTCGTCGATGTCGGCCTTGTTGCCCACACCCACGATCGCGCTGACGCCCATGCCCGCGGAACGGCTGAAGCCGAGGATCGCCATGCCGATTCCGCCGCTCTGCGACGACAGCGCGACACCGCCCTTGACGTCGTACGGCGTGCAGAACGTCGCCGAGAGGTTCTCCGGCGTGTAGTAGTAGCCGTAGATGTTCGGGCCGAGGATGCGCACACCGTGCTTGCGCGCGATCGAGACGATCTCGTCCTGCAGCTCCTGGTTGCCCGTCTCGCCGAAGCCGGACGGGATCATGATCGCGCCGGCGACGCCCTTCCTGCCGACCTCTTCGAGGGCGGCGGGCACGAACTTGGCCGGGATCGCGAACACCGCGACGTCGACGTCACCCGGGACGTCGCCGATGCTCGCGAACGCCTTGCGCTCGAGGATCTCGTCGGCCTTGGGGTTGATCGGGTGGATCTCGCCCTGGAACCCGCCGTTGACGAGGTTCTTCATCACCGAGTTGCCGATCTTGCCCTCTTCGTTGGAGGCACCGATCACGGCGACGGCGGCCGGCTTCATGATGCGGTTCATCGCGGTCAGGATCTCGTCCTGCGTGAACCGGTGCGGTTCCTTCGCGGCGTTCTCGTCGACCAGGATCCGCACGTCGACCGCGGTGGCACCACCCGGAGTGGCGAGCACCGGGTTGAGGTCGACCTCCGCGAGCTGCGGGAAGTCCGTGACCAGGTCGGAGACGCGGTGGATCAGGTCGGCGAGCTTGTGCGCGTCGACGCCCTGCGCGCCGCGGACACCGCGCAGGATCTCCGCGGCCGCGATGCCGTTGACCATCGAGAGCGCCTCGGACGCGCTCGTGGGCGCCAGCCGGAACGTGACGTCCTTGAGCACCTCGACGAGCACCCCGCCGAGGCCGAACGCGACGATCTTGCCGAACGTCTCGTCGGTGGTGGCGCCCACGATCACCTCGTGGACGTCGTTCCCGGTCGGCAGCTGCTGCTGGACCTGGACACCGGTGATGTCGGCGTCCGCCTTGTAGTTCTTCGCGTTGTGGATGATCGTGCGGTAGCCCTCGGCGACCTCGTTCGCGCTGCGGAGGCCCACCAGCACGCCACCGGCCTCGGTCTTGTGCAGGATGTCCGGTGAGACGATCTTGAGCACGACCGGGTAGCCGATCTCCTCGGCGAACGCGACGGCGCCCTCGGACGACTTCGCCAGCGCTTCGGCCGGGGTCGCGATCCCGTAGGCGTCGCAGACCCGCTTGCCCTCCGGCGCGGTGAGCGACGACCGTCCCTCCGCCCGCACCTTCGCGAGCACGTTCTCGACCGCGGCGCGGTCGTAGCCGTTGTCCGGCATGAGATCTCGTCTCCCTAGAGGTATCAGATGACGCCGGCGGTGCGGAGTTCGGCCAGTCGTTCGCTGCTGTAGCCCAAGGCGCCGAGGACCTCGTCGTTGTGCTCACCGAGCAACGGCGAGCGGTGCACCTCGACCGGAGAGTCGGAGAGCTTGAGCGGGCAGCCGACCGTCTTGAACGTGCCGCGCTCGGGGTGCTCGACCTCGACGACGGTCTCCAGCTCGGCCAGCGTCTCGTCCTCGATGATCTCCTTGGTGGACAGGATGGGTCCGCACGGGATGTTGTGGGCGTTGAGCTTGTCCATCACCTCCCACTTGGTGTGCTTCTCCGTCCACTCCTCGATCAGCGCGAACGCCTTGTCCAGCTTGGAGAGCCGGACCTCTGGCGTCGCCCAGGCCGGGTCGTCGGCGAGCTCGGGCTTGCCGATCAGCTCGGTCAGCGGCTTCCACCCGACCGGCTGGATGATCACGTAGATGTAGTCGTTCGGGCCGCCGGGGGCACAGCGCACCGCCCAGCCGGGCTGGCCACCACCGGATGCGTTGCCGGAGCGGGGAACCTCGTCCCCGAACTGCTCGTTCGGGTACTCCCCCAGCGGCCCGTGGGCGAGCCGCTGCTGGTCGCGCAGCTTCACCCGGCACAGGTTCAGGACGGCGTCCTGCATGGCCACCTGGACGCGCTGCCCGCGCCCGGTGTTCGTCCGCTGGTACAGCGCGGCCAGGATCGCGGCCACCAGGTGGATTCCGGTGCCGGAGTCACCGATCTGCGCGCCGGTGGCGAGCGGTGGCCCGTTCTCGAACCCGGTGGTGCTCATCGAGCCGCCCATGGCCTGCGCGATCACCTCGTAGGCCTTGAAGTCGGCGTAGCGGCCGGGGCCGAAGCCCTTGATGGAGGCGTAGATGAGCTTGGAGTTGAGCTCGTGCAGCTTCTCCCACGGGTAGCCGAAACGCTCGACGACGCCGGGGCCGAAGTTCTCGACGAGGATGTCCACCTCGCCGACGAGCTTCTCGAAGATCTCCTTGCCCTCCGGGGCCTTCATGTTGAGCGTGATGCTCCGCTTGTTGCAGTTGAGCATCGTGAAGTAGAGACTGTCCACATCGGGCAGATCCCGCAGCTGGCCGCGGGTGATGTCGCCCCGTCCCGGCGTTTCCAGCTTGATGACGTCCGCGCCCAGCCAGGCGAGCAGCTGGGTCGACGACGGTCCGGACTGCACGTGCGTCATGTCGAGGACTTTGACGCCTTCCAAGGCCTTGCCGGCAGTGATTCCCATTGGCTGGCTCACCTACTTGTACATCGTCTGGTTCATGGTTCCTGGCGCGTACACGTCGGGGTCGATCCACACGTTGATCAGCGAGGGCTTGCCGGACTCGCGGGCGCGCTGCAACGCGGGGCCGATGTCCTTGGGATCGCGCACTTCCTCGCCGTAGCCGCCGAGCATCTTGGCGAACTGGTCGTACTTGACGTCGCCGAGCGTGTTGCCGACGCGCTCGCGTTCCAGGCCGTACTTGGCGGCCTGGCCGTAGCGGATCTGGTTCATGGAGGAGTTGTTGCCGACGATGCCGACGAACGGCAGGTTGTAGCGGACGAGCGTCTCGAAGTCCCAGCCGGTGAGGCTGAACGCTCCGTCACCGAAGAGAGCCACGACCTCCTTGTCCGGCCGCGCGAGCTTCGCGGCGAGCACGAACGGCACACCGACGCCGAGCGTCCCGAGTGGACCGGGATCCATCCAGTGGCCCGGCGACTTGGGCTGCACCACCTGGCCGGAGAACGTGACGACGTCGCCGCCGTCGCCGATGTAGATGGAGTCCTCGGTGAGGAAGTCGTTGATCTCGCTCACCAGCCGGTACGGGTGGATCGGCATGTCATCGGAGCGCAGGTGCTCCAGGCGCTTCTGCCGGGCCTTCTCCTCGACCGCCTGCAGCTCCTCCAGCCACACCTTGCGGCCCATCGCGCCGTTGTCCTCCCGGCCGGAGGCGGCCTGCGCGACGCTGGACAGCACCAGGTCCGCGTCACCGACGATGCCGAGGTCGATGTCGCGGTTCTTGCCGACGGTGCGGTAGTCGAGATCAATCTGCACGACCGTCGCGTTCGCGGAAAGCCTGCGGCCGTAGCCCATCCGGAAGTCGAACGGGGTACCGACGATGACGATCACGTCGGCGTTGTCGAAGGCGTAGCGGCGCGACAGCTGGAAGTGGTGCGGGTCGCCGGGCGGCAGGGTGCCGCGGCCCGCGCCGTTCATGTAGGCGGGGATGTTCAACGTCCGCACGAGCTCGATCGCGGAGTCCGTGGCGCGCGTCGTCCACACCTGGCTGCCCAGCAGGATCGCCGGCTTCTTGGCGTGCACCAACAGGTCTGCGAGCTTCTCGATGTCCCTCGGGTCGCCGGCGCTGCGCGTGGACGCGCGGTAGTGACCGGCCTGCGGGATGCGGGCCGTGCTGAGCGGGACCTTGGCGTCCAGGACGTCGCGCGGGATCTCCAGGAACGACGGGCCGGGCGCGCCGGCGTTCGCCTCGCGGAACGCCATCGACACCATGTCGGCGATGCGCGCGGTGTGCGGGACGTTCGCGGCGAACTTGGTGATCGGCGTCATCATGTCGACGTGCGGGAGGTCCTGCAGTGAGCCCATCTTGTGCTGGCTCAACGCACCCTGGCCGCCGATCAGCAGCATCGGGCTCTCCGCGCGGAAGGCGTTGGCGACGCCCGTGACGGCGTCGGTGGTGCCGGGTCCCGCGGTCACGACCGCGCAACCGGGCTTGCCGGTGATGCGTGCGTAGCCGTCCGCGGCGTGCGCGGCTACTTGTTCGTGTCGTACGTCGACGACGGCGATGCCCTCGTCCACGCAGCCGTCGTAGATGTCGATGATGTGTCCACCGCACAGCGTGAAGATGGTGTCGACGCCCTCGGCCTTGAGCGCTTTGGCGACCAGATGGCCGCCAGAGATCGACCCAGAATCCGACCCAGCCTCCGCGGAACTCGTCATCGGCGATCAGCTCCCCTAGCGCTCGACTGTAGATTGCATACCGTATGAGGTAGGCATATCGTTACTCCGCTACCAACCGGATGTCCATAGATGGCCCTAAGTTTTCGGCGAGAGGACGTAGACGGTGGATCTTTTCGAACACGAGGCCCGGGACCTCTTCGAGCGGTACGGGGTCCCCGTTCCGCGCGGTTTCGTGGCGGACACTCCTGAATCCGCGCGCGAGGCGGCCGTGAAACTGGGCGGCACCGTCGTCGTGAAGGCTCAGGTGAAGACCGGCGGGCGCGGCAAGGCCGGTGGCATCAAACTGGCTGCATCGCCCGACGACGCGGCTGCTGCCGCCACCGCCATCCTGGGGATGGACATCAAGGGTCACACCGTGCACAAGGTGCTGGTGACCGAGGCGAGCGAGATCGCCGAGGAGTTCTACCTGTCGTTTCTTCTCGATCGTGCCAACAGGACGTTCATCGGCATGGCGTCGGCCACCGGGGGCATGGAGATCGAGGAGATGGCCGACTCCATCACTCGAATGCCAGCTTCGTCCTTCGACGCAGCTGCGGTGTTTCCAGCTTCGATTGCCGGCGAAGTGAACGCCGTCGCTTCCGCTTTGTGGAAGGCCTTCGTTTCCGAGGACGCCACTCTCGTCGAGGTGAACCCGTTGGCGCTCACGAAATCCGGCAGGATCGTCGCACTGGACGGCAAGGTGACGCTCGACGACAACGCCTCCTTCAGGCATTCCCGCACCGATTCAGGCGCGGAGGGTGACCCGCTGGAGGTCCGTGCGGCCGAGAAGGGCCTCAACTACGTCAAGCTCGACGGCACGGTCGGCGTCATCGGCAACGGCGCCGGCCTCGTGATGTCCACATTGGACGTCGTAGCGCTGGCCGGTGCCGCGCCCGCGAACTTCCTCGACATCGGCGGCGGCGCCTCGGCCCAGGTCATGGCCGACGGCCTCGACGTCATCCTCTCCGACCCGTCGGTGCGCAGCGTGTTCGTGAACGTGTTCGGCGGCATCACCGCGTGCGACGCGGTGGCCAACGGAATCGTGCAAGCACTCGGCCTGCTCGGCGACCGCGCCGACAAACCGCTGGTGGTGCGGCTCGACGGCAACAACGCCGAGGCCGGCCACCGCATCCTCGACGAAGCCCGGCACCCGCTGATCACCGTGGCGCACACGATGGACGACGCTGCGGGCCGTGCCGCCGCGCTCGCCGGCGCCGGTAAGGAGTCCTGATGGCGATCTTCCTCGACGAGAGCAGCCGCGTGGTCGTGCAGGGCATGACCGGGTCGGAGGGCTCCAAGCACACCCGCCGCATGCTGGCGGCCGGCACCCGGGTCGTCGGCGGTGTCAACGCGCGCAAGGCCGGCACGTCCGTGGACTTCGACGAGGTGACGCTGCCGGTGTTCGGCACGGTCGCCGAGGCGATGGCGGAAACCGGCGCGAACGTGTCGGTGCTCTTCGTCCCGCCCGCGTTCACCAAGGACGCGGTCATCGAGGCGGTCGACGCCGGGATCGGGCTCGCCGTGGTGATCACCGAGGGCGTCCCGGTCCACGACACGGCCCAGTTCTGGGCGCACGCGCAGGGCAAGTCGACGCGGATCATCGGGCCGAACTGTCCCGGCATCATCAGCCCCGGCAAGTCGAACGCGGGCATCATCCCCGCCGACATCACGAAGCCGGGCTCGATCGGGCTGGTGTCGAAGTCGGGAACCCTGACCTACCAGCTGATGCACGAGCTCAAGGACTTCGGCTTCACCACGTGCGTCGGCATCGGCGGCGACCCGATCGTCGGCACCACGCACATCGACGCGATCGCGGCGTTCGAGGCCGACCCCGAGACCGAGCTCATCGTGGTGATCGGCGAGATCGGTGGCGACGCGGAGGAACGAGCCGCGGAGTTCGTGCGGGACAACGTGTCCAAGCCGGTGGTGGGCTACGTCGCCGGCTTCACCGCGCCCGAGGGCAAGACGATGGGCCACGCGGGCGCCATCGTCTCGGGGTCCTCGGGCACGGCGGAAGCCAAGAAGCAGGCCATGGAGGCGGTCGGGATCAAGGTCGGCAGGACGCCGTCGGAGACCGCCGCGCTGGCCAGGGCGATCCTGACCAGTTAGAACAAAGGGCCTTGTCCGCCACGTCGAACGAGGAGGGCTTCGAGTCCATCCGGTTCGTGTTGGTCACGACCGACGCGAACCGGCCGTCCTCGGTGACCAGCGTGAACGAGTGGTGGCCCGTGGGCAGGGCACCGTTGTGCCCCCACGCCACGCCGCCGCACGCCAGCGGCAGCTTGACCAGCGCGAGCCCGCAGGCGTCGGCCGGGCCCCACGTCCGCTTCATCTCGGCCAGCGCGGCGGGTGAGACGACCTGCCCGCCCAGCAGTGCCCGGTAGAACCGCTGCAGATCGTCCACCGACGCAGCAGCACGCCGAACTGGCTGGTCACGACGCCCCCTCGTCCCGGTGATCCACACCTTCGAGACGCACGCGTTCACTGCACGGATCCCGCCGCGAGAGGAAGATCGGCGATGTGCTGACCCAGTGGCTCCACACCGTTCCACCGCTGCTGGTCTACATCGTCGTAGGCCTGGTCGTCGGTCTCGAAAGCGTCGGGATCCCGTTGCCGGGCGAGATCGTCCTCGTCACCGCCGCGCTCATGGCCTCGCACCACGACGGCATCTCACCGATCGTCGTCGGCGCGGTGGCCTCGGCGGGCGCGATCGCCGGCGACAGCGCCGGGTACGCGCTGGGCAAGCGGTTCGGGCCTCGCGTGTTCGGGTGGGCGGGCGAGAAGTTTCCCCGGCACTTCAGCGAGGACAGGGTCGGCCGCGCCCAGGCGCTGTTCGAACGGTACGGCGCCTGGGCGGTCTTCTTCGGCCGGTTCGTGGCGTTGCTGCGGATCCTGTCCGGTCCGCTCGCCGCCACGATGGGCATGCACTACGGGAAGTTCCTGCTGGCCAACGCTGCTGGCGGCATCGCGTGGGCCGGTGGCACGACGGCGGTGGTCTACTTCGCGGGCGAGGCGGCCGAGCACTACCTCGCCGAGTTCTCCTGGGTCGCGCTGCTCGTCGTGCTGCTCGCGGTGATCGGGTTCAGCGTCCGAGCCCGGCTCCGCCGTTCACCCCGATGACCTGCGCGGTGATGTGCCCGGCCTCGGGCGAGGTCAGGAACGTCACCGCGGCGGCGACGTCGGCCGGGGTGCCCGCGCGCCCGTTGGCCGGGTTGCCGACGAGCTTCTTGCGCCGTTCCTCGCTGAGGGTTCCGCCGAAGAACTCGGTGTCCTCGGTGACGCCAGGCGAGACCACGTTGACCGTGATCCCCCGCCCGCCCAGCGCGAACGCGAGATCTGCCGTCCACGCCTCCACCGCCGCCTTCGCCGCGCCGTAGGCACCCGAGCCGCGCCGGCCCGCGATCGACCCGAGCGTCACAACCCTGGCGTTGTCGGCGAGTCGCGGTTCCAGCGCGGTCGTCACCAGCACGGCGCTGATCACGTTGGACTCGTAGTTGGCGAACCACAGGTTCTTCACGTCCGCCAGGTTCTCCGGCGCGGGCAGGCGCCGGGTCATGTTGCCTCCCGCGTTGTTCACCAGCACGTCCACTGAGGACGGCAGGTCGCTGAGCGCCGCCTGGACGGCGTCCGGGTCGGACGCGTCGAACACCACCACCGCCCGCGCGCCGATCTCCTCGGCCGCCGCCTTCAGGACGTCCTCCCGCCTGCCCGTGATCACCACGTCCAGGCCCTGCTCCACGAGCCGGGCCGCCACCGCCCTGCCGATGCCCGTGCCGCCGCCGGTCACCACTGCTGTTCGTGTCATGCGATCTTTGATAACAGTCGAAGACATGCAGGTCGATCGGCCTGTCAGCCCATCGGGGTTCACGTGTGTGACTAGGCTGCTCAGGTCAGCACAACTGGGGAGTTTTTCAATGACAACTCACGTTCTGGAAACCGACGGCGCGGCCATCACGTACGACGTGCACGGCGAGGGCGGCCGCCCGTTGATGATGATCGGCCAGCCCATGGACGCGAGCGGTTTCACCGCGCTGCGCGCCCAGTTCCCCGACCGCACGGTGATCACCTACGACCCCCGCGGACTCGGCCGCAGCACGAGGTCGGACGGCCGCACCGACAACAACCCGGAGACGCAGGCCGCCGACGTGCACGCGGTGATCCAGGCGGTCGGCGGGCCGGTCGACATGTTCGCGTCCAGCGGTGGCGCGGTCACGGCGCTCGAACTCGTGGCGACCTACCCGGACGACGTGGTCACGCTGGTCGCGCACGAGCCGCCGATCATCGACGTGCTGCCCGACGCGGAGGCCGCCCGACGTGCCCGCGACGGGTTCATCGACGCCTACTTCGCCGGCGGAACCGGTGCGGGCATGGCGCAGTTCATGGTGATGTCGTCGTGGCAGGGCGAGTACACCGACGAGTACTTCGCCCTGCCACCGGCCGACCCGGCGCAGTTCGGCATGCCGGCCGAGGACGACGGCACCCGCGACAACCCGTTGCTGTCGCGGGACTCGCTCGCGATCACCGACTACCAGGTGAAGGTGGACGCGCTCGCGGCCGCGCCGACCCGCATCGTGATCGCCGTGGGCGAGGAGACGGGCAACGCGTTCACCGCGCGCACGGCCGTGCACACCGCGAAGCTGCTCGGCCAGGAGGTCGTCGTCTTCCCCAGCCACCACGGCGGGTTCATGGGCGGTGAGTTCGGCTACGCGGGCAAGCCCGAGGAGTTCGGCGTCAAGCTGCGCGAAGTGCTCGGCTGAGGATCACGTCGGCGGCCCTTCCGGCGCCACCGCCGTTCGCGATGGCGGCACGCATCCGGTCGAGGTTCTGCCGGATCGTGCCGCTCTTCGCGACCCGCTCGACCGCCGCGCGCAGGCCGGCGTGGTCGTCGACGCGTTCGCCGAGCCCGAGTTCTGCCACGCGATCGGCGTTCAGGACCTGTTCCGGCGTCTGCGGAACGACGACGAGCGGCACACCCTGGTGCAGAGCCTCCATGGTGGAGTTCATGCCGCCGTGGCTGATGAACACGTCGGCGTGCTTGAGCACCGCGGGCTGCGGGAACCACGGCCGCACATCGATGTTCTCCGGCACCGCGCCAACATCGCGCGCGGTCATCGCGACCTGCCAGGTGCCGTCGCCGAACTGGTCGACGCACGCCGCGTAGAAGCCGGCGTCGCTCATCACGGAACCGAGCGAGATGTACAGCAGCGGCAGATCCGTGCGGCGCGGTGACCACTCCTCGTCCAGGCGGCTGCCGAGCACCGGGCCGACGAAGTGGAACGACTCGTCGAACGTCTCCCCGAACGGCTGGAACTCGCGCGGCAGGAACACCACGCTGCACGCCTCCGGTGCCTCCACCGTGCTCCACGGGTCGAGCTCGACGCCGTGTTCGGCCGCGAACCGCGCGGTGTCCTCGGTGAGGTACCGGTCCAGGTCGACGTCCATCACCTTGTAGTGCTCGTTGGACGCGGTGTGCGGCATGGTGCGCACCGCCGGGATGCCGAGCTTGCGCGCCACCAGCCGCGCCGGCCAGTTCGTCGCGTCGTAGCAGATCAGGTCGGGACGCGTGGTCCGGCAGCGGTCGAGCAGCACCGGGTAGGTGGCGCTCATCGCCCTGAAGTAGTGCGGAAACCACTCGTCGATCGGGTTGGCGGTGACCGGGCGGAAGTCGGGCAGCGCGGGCAGCTCCACCCAGCGCGCACCGGCTCCCGTCACGGCTTCCGCGTGTTCGGCGCCGGTCGCGTAGTCGACCTCGGCACCGCGTTTCACGAGCTCCTCGACCACCGCGAGGGTCGGTGTGACGTGGCCATGTCCAGCGAGTGTGACGAACAGGATCCCCATCTCCCCGATCCTGCCGAACACGGTCAAACGCATTTTCGGGCTCGAGTAACGTGGGATGGAGTTGATCAAGTACAGGGGGCGTCGTGGCAGAACGTGTCGTCGAGACGGGGCAGGTCCGGCTGTGGAGCGAGGACCTCGGTGATCCGGCGGCTCCGCCGATCTTCCTGATCATGGGCGCCAACGCGTCCGCGATGGGATGGCCGGACGAGTTCGTCGAGCTGCTGGTCGGCGGCGGGTATCGGGTGATCAGGTACGACCACCGCGACACCGGCAAGTCGACGACGGTGCCGGACGCCACCTACGACTTCACCGACCTCACCCAGGACGCGCTGGCGGTGCTGGACGCCCACGGCGTCGACAAGGCTCATGTCGTCGGCGTGTCGATGGGCGGTCTCATCGGCCAGCTGCTGGCCGTGGACCACCCCGGGCGTCTTCGGTCCCTCACGCTCGCCCTCACCGGTGCCCTCGACATGGGGACCACGGACGAGACGCAGCCGGACAACGGCGAGCGCATCAGCAGGATGATCGCGCTCGCCGAGCCGGGAGCCGACGTGGAGTCCGAGCTGGAACGCCGGGTGGCGCTCTGGCGGGAGCTGCACGGGGACAAGCTGCCGTTCGACGCGGCGGAGTACCGGCGGCTGGAGGAACGCGCGATCGCGCACGCGGGCACGTTCCTCCCGGCCACCGGACACGTGCGGCTCGGAGCCACGCCGCTGCCGCGTGGCGCGGAGGACCTGCGCAAGGCCGAGACCCCGACGCTGGTGCTCCAGGCGAGCGAGGATCCGTTCTACCCGCTCGGTTTCGGCCGTCACCTGGCAGGTCTGCTGCCGGACGCACGGCTGCTGGAGCTCGACGGCATGGGACACAGCATCCCGGCCACGATGCATTCCGTGCTGGCGGACGCGATTCTCGAGCACATCCGCCTGCGCTAGCGCAGGAAGGCCTCGATCACCTCGGCCACGCGCAGGCCGCTGTCGAAGTTCGCCAGGTCGCGCGGGTGTTCACCCCGCACGGCCTGCGCGAACAGCGTGAGCCGCGAGTAGTCGGAACCGGTCTGCGTCAGCGGCACCGGCTCCCACGCGCCGCCGTCCGAAGTGGACAGGTCTGCCCACTGGTCGAGGCGCAGCGAGCGTTCGGTGCCCCACACGGTCCACTCGTAGATCTCCGGCCCGGCCAGTCCGGAGAACGCGGACACGTGCACCGGCACGCCGCTGCCCCGCAGCAGGCCGCGTGCCGCGACCTCGGCGGCGCCGGTTTCGGGGAAGTCCGCCGACACCGACTCGACGGTGAGGGGGCCGAGCAGCCGGTCGGTGAGGTAGATGAAGTGCGACAGCACCTCGCGGACGAATCCGCCCTGCTCGTCTCGCGCGAGCCATGCCGCTTCCGCCTGGAACGCACGTGGCCAGCGCGGGAACTGCAGCCTGATCTCGACGCCCCGCAGTGCGCCGAGCTCCAGCAGCTGGCGTTCGATCTCCAGTGTGGCGACCATGTCCGACAGTGCGAAGTTCACGGCGTTCGCCCGTCCCCTGGCGGCGTCGGCCATCGCCCGCGCCTCGTCGAGGTCGACCGCGAGCGGTTTCTCGCAGAACACCGCCTTGCCCGCGGCGAACGCCTTGGTCGCGAGTCCGGCGTGCAGCGCGGGCGGGGTGGCGATGTACACCGCGTCCACTTCGGACAGCACGTCGTCGAGCGAGGTGACGACGGGGACGCCGAGGGTGCGGGGTGCGATGTCGACGCCCGCGACCACGGTGTAGTCGGGGTGTGCCCGCGCCGCCGTCAGCATCCGGGTGCCCATGGCGCCCAGGCCGACGACGGCGAGGCGAATCGGATCGGCGGTCATGTGCCTATTCTGCAGGGGCCCAGGCTCGCGACAGCTTGACCCGCGCGCCGGTCTGCAACAGCGACCCGGTGTAGAGCCTGGACGCGACCAGCAGGATCGCCACGACGGTGGCCGCCAGGATCCCGAGCGACAGCAGTGCCTCCCACGGTTGCGCCTGCTGCGCGAACATCCGCACCGGCATCGCCACCCCCGCCGTGAACGGCACGTACGACATGACGGCGAGCACCGCCGCGTTGTCGAAGAAGAACTGGACGCCGAAGTACGGGCCCATCACCGCGAGCATCACGAGGCCCATCGTCGAACCGAGGTCCTCCTGACGGCTGACCAGCGCGCCCGCGACCGCCCACATCGACGAGATCAGCACGAACCCGAGCATCAGGAACGGCACGAACCACCCCAGCGCCGGCACCACCACGGCCAGCAGCTCGCCCAGTCCGGCGACCCGCAGCGCGATCGGTGCCGCGAGCGCCAGCACCACGACCTGGCCCAGCGTGAGGATCGTGTGCCCGAGGATCTTGCCGGCGAGCAGCGCCCGCACCGGCACCGTGGACACCAGGATCTCGACGATCCGGGTCTGCTTCTCGGTCACGGTGCTCTGCGCGATGGCCGCGCCGCCCATGCCGAACATCAGGAACACCAGCCCGAACACGAGCACGGTGACGAACCTCTGGTCGGAGTTCACCGCGGAGGCGTCCAGCAGCTCGACCGGCGGCGAGGCGACGAGCTGGCGGATCACGTCGTTCGGCGGGTCGTTCAGCGCGATGACCTTGATCCCGCTGCCGTCCGGCACGATCGCCGCCTCGACCTCGTCGGCCCTGACCAGTTCCGAAGCCGCCTGGACGTCCGCGACCTCGCGGACGTCGAGCGCCTTGCCCTGCACCACCTGAACGGCCGAGCCGACCGCCGCGACCTTCGGGTCGTCGTCGCCGAACACGGTCGGCAGCACGGTCAGCGCGAAGAGGCCGACGATCGTGGCGACGAACCCGATCCAGAACCCCTTGGTGGTGACGAAGGTCTTCATCTCGCGTTCGGCGACGAGCCAGGTCGCCTGGGAGAAGGAAGCACGAGCCATGTCAGATCACTTCCTTGAAGATCTCGTCGAGCGTGGGGACGACCGGCGTGAACGAGCGGACCTCGCCGCGCTTCACCGCTTCGGCGAGCACCCGCTGGGGTTCGGCCTCGAACACCGCACGCGGCCCGTCGAGCTCCAGGATCGTCGCCCCCGGGACGTCGCGGACCCAGCCCGCGTCCTCGGCGACGACGATCTCGTAGCGGGTGCCCGCGTGGTTCTGGCGCAGTTCCTCGCGCGATCCGTTCGCCGCGATCCGTCCCTTTGAGATGATCACGACGTCGTCGCAGAGCCGTTCCACGATCGCGAGCTGGTGGCTGGAGAACAGCACCGGCACGCCGTTCGCGGCCCGCTTGCGCAGCACGTCCAGCACGGTCTCGACGGCGATCGGGTCGAGGCCGGAGAACGGCTCGTCGAGGATCAGCACGTCCGGGTCGTGCACCAGCGCGGCGGCGATCTGCACGCGCTGCTGGTTGCCGAGCGACAGCTGCTCCAGCCGGTCGTTCGCACGTCCGGTCAGCTCCAGGTCTTCGAGGAGCTGGTCGGTGTTGCGCTCCGCGACCGTCCGGTCGACGCCGTGCAACCGCCCGAGCCAGGTGATCTGCTCGCGCACCTTCATCTTCGGGTACAGCCCGCGCTCCTCCGGCATGTAGCCGAAGTGCGGCCTGCGTTGCGGAGTGACCGGCTCCCCCTGCCAGCTCACCGTGCCCCCGTGCGCGGCGAGCACCCCCAGCACGATCCGCATCGTCGTCGTCTTGCCGGATCCGTTCGCCCCCAGGAAGCCGGTCATCCGGCCGGGCTTCACGTCGAAACTCACCTCGTCGAGGACGCGGTGGTCGCCGAAGCTCCGGCTGATCCCCCTCACAGTCAACATGGGAGGAACGGTAGGCGGCCTCGTTCAAGATCGCGTCCGCCACGGGGCATCATCCGCGCGGAGGACTCCTTACGGACTAACGGGCGCCAACCGTCACGCCGAGGCGGTGGCCTCCTGTGTAGACGTTCATCGACGTGCCGCGCAGGAACCCGACCAGCGTCAGGCCCATCTCCTCGGCGAGGTCCGCCGCGAGCGACGACGGCGCGGACACCGCGGTGAGCACCGGAATCCCGGCCATGACAGCCTTCTGCACCAGCTCGAACGACGCCCGGCCGCTGACCATCAGCACGGTGCCGGTGAGCGGCAGCCGTCCGCCGCGGGTGGCCCAGCCGACGACCTTGTCCACCGCGTTGTGCCGGCCGACGTCCTCGCGCAGGCACAGCAGGCTGCCCCGGTCGTCGAACAACCCGGCCGCGTGCAGGCCGCCGGTCCGGTCGAAGACCCGTTGCGCGGCACGGAGTTTGGTCGGGAACTCGGTGATCAGCTTCGGGTCGAGCCGGATCGGGTCGGCCGCCACCTGCCAGGTCGCGGTGGTGCGCACGGCATCCAGGCTGGCCTTGCCGCACAGGCCGCACGACGACGTGGTGTAGAAGTTGCGCTCGATCGACGGATCCGGTGGCGCGACACCTTCTGCGAGGCCGACGTCGAGCACGTTGTAGGTGTTGGTGCCGTCCGCCGTGGCACCCGCGCAGTAGCGGATCGACGCGATGTCGGACGGGTTGCGCACCACGCCCTCGCTGACCAGGAAGCCCGCGGCGAGGTCGAAGTCGTCACCGGGCGTACGCATGGTCACGGCGAGCGACCTGCCCCGCACCCGGATCTCCAGCGGTTCCTCGACCGCGAGCGTGTCCGGCCGCGCGATGGCCGCGTCGTCCACCAGCCGCACCACGCGCCGCCTGCTCGTCACCCGTCCCATCGCCTGCCTCCCTGCAGATCGCGACGCACTCGCCGAGCAGCCGCCGCAACACCTCGTCCCCGCTCATCGCCCGCACCGCCCTGACCACCACCAAGCCGCGCGGCCACCACCGCCGCGCGGTGATCCCGCTCCTGCGCACGCAATGGGCGACCAGTTCCTCCGCCGCCGGAGCCTTGTCCGTGCCGATCATCTTGACGGCGAACGGCAGCAGCTTGCGTCGTCCGTCCGTTGTGGACTGATCGTTCACGCACCGCGCCACACAGGCCAGCACCGGGTGCACGCAGGCCGGCCGGTCCGACCACACCTCGCCCGCGAGCACCGACGTCAGCTCCAACAGGCAACACCCCTCGGCGGGCGTCCGGTGCCAGCCCTTCGTCAGGACCGGTACCCGGCTCACAGCCGCGGCCTTCCCGGCTGCGAGAGGTGTCGCGTGAGCACCGCGCCCGCCAGCCCGAGCACTCCGGCTGCGACGAAGGCGAACTCGGGCCCCTGCGAGGCAAGGACGATCGCCGCGAGGAGCGCTCCGGCCGCCTTCGCCGTGTAGAGCACGCCGAAGTTCTGCGCCCCGTTCGTCTCGCCGAAGTACTCCCGCGTGACGCCGACCAGCAACGAGTAACAGCACCCCGTGCCCAGTCCCGCGAGCGTTGCTCCCACCAGCAACCCGATGACGTTGCCGGAGTACAGCAGCACGAACTGCGCCAGGCCTCCGGTCGCCAGCGTCCAGACCAGCGCCTTCCTGCGGCCGATCCGGTCGGAGATCCACCCGACGAGCACGCGCCCGGTGCCCGTGGCCGCCGCGAGGGTCGCCAGCGCGACCGCCCCGAGCACCTTGTCGCCCACGAACAACGGCAGATAGGCCAGGTCGTAGAGCGAGACCGCCGCCGCGAACGCCACACCGCCGTACAGCCACCAGAACGTGCCGCACCGCATGGCCTCGTGCGTGCGGAACTCCTTGAGCGCGAACCGGTTCGGCACCCGAGCCCGGTCCAGCGCCCACTCGCGCGGCGACACGTTCGGCGGCCACCAGTGCTCGGGCGGATCCTTCATCACCACCCCGGCCACGGCGACCACCGCGGTGATCGCGATCGCGGCCTGCGTGAGGAACCCGCCGACGTCGCCGAGCAGGAACCCGGCGGCGAGCACGAACGGCACCGACCCGTACGCGAAGGCCCCGCTGACGAAGGCGACCTTCCTGGTGACGCGCTCCGGATACCACCGCACGATCGTGCCGAGGCACGTCGCGTAGACGAGGCCCGCGCCGATCCCTCCGAGGACGGAGTACCCGACGAGCTGTCCCTGCCCGAGCGTCACGAGCCCCGCACCACACAGGACCGCGCCGATCCACATGGCCCCGGCCGCCGTCAGTCTCTTCTGCTGCCGCAACCAGGCCGCCGGAAACGCCGTGCCCGCCTGGCACAACGTCCACAGCGCCAGCGCCCAGAACAACTCCGGCACACTCCACCGGTCCTGCAGCTGAGGGATCAGCGCGCCGAACCCGTACTGCCCGATGCCGGCCGCGAGCATCGCCGCCCAGGCCGCCCACAACACCGCGCGGCGTGACCGCCCCGACACCTCGACGTCGGTCTCCCCCACCCGGTAGAGCCTGCCGACGTGATCACGTAGGTAAGTCGCGACTGGCATGCCCTTCACCCCGTCCCGAGGATTGCATACAGTATGAGGTAGGCTATACCACGGGAGTCCTGATGAACATGCCCTGGAATCTCGCCCGCCAGACGGCGCGGGAAGCGGCCAAGCCGCTGGAGGCCGTCGAGGTCGCGCTGCCGGACGCGCTCGGCCTGGCGCTCGCGTCCGGTGTGCGGGCGCTGGCGAGCCAGCCGACCTGCGACACCTCGGCGATGGACGCTACGCGGTGGCCGGACCAGGGCCGTGGATCGTGGTGGCACGGGTGGCCGCTGGTGACCCGGTGCCGGGGGTGCGGCTGCGCGCGGGCGAGGCGTTCGGGGTGGCGACGGGTGCGCCGGTGCCGGACGGGCCGGACTCGGTGATCCCGGTGGAGCTGTGCTCGGTCGAGGCCGGGGTGCTCCGGGAGGCTGCGGGCGGGGTAGCGGACCGTCGGCCCGGCGAGTCCCGCCAGGCGCCGAACCGCCCACCCGGCGACCACGGCGAGTCCCACCAGGCGCCGAACCGTCCACCTGGCAAGCACATCCGCCGCCGCGGCGAGGACTGGTCAGCGGGCGACGAGCTCGTTCCCGCCGGTTCCCTCGTCTCCCCCGCCGTCCTGGGCCTCGCGGCAGGCGCGGGCCACGACACCCTCCTGGTCCACCGCCGCCCCCGCGTCGCCGTGGTCGTGACCGGCGACGAGCTCCTCCACGCCGGCCCGCCCCGCCCCGGCCGGGTCCGCGACGCGATCGGCCCGATGCTCCCCGGCCTGCTCACCGGAGCCGACCTGTTCGGCACCACCCACCTGCGCGACGACCCGTCCGCCCTGGCCGACGCGCTGACCTTCGACCAGGCCGACGTGCTCGTCACGTGTGGCGCCACGTCCGTCGGCCCGGCTGACCACCTCCGCCGGGTGCTGGCCGACCTGGACGCCGAGGTGCTGGTCAGCGGCGTCGCCTGCCGCCCTGGCCACCCGATGCTGCTCGCCGTCCTGCCCGACGGCCGCTGTGTCGCGGGCCTGCCGGGCAACCCGTTCGCCGCACTGGCCGCGGTCCTCACCCTGCTCCGGCCGCTGCTCGACACCCTCGGCGGTCAGGCGATCCGGGCGCCGGTCACCGCCTGGCTGGGCGACGCCGGCGCACATCCTCACGACACGCGCCTGGTCCCGGTCACCAGAGCCGGCGTCCCCGTCGGGCACGACCGGCCGGGATCGCTGTGGGGTGCCGCGCTCGCCGACGCCCTCGCGGTCGTGCCGCCCGGCCACCGGGGCGGCGAGGTCGAGCTGCTGCCGTTGTGACTAGCCGAGTCCGAGCTCGGCGCGGTGCTGCCAGGCCAGCCTCAGACACGCTTCCGTGTTCGGCGAGACGTTGTGCGCGCGGCAGTAGCGGTCGACGGTGGCTTCGTTGAACGGCAGACCGTTCCTGCGATCGCCGGCGATGATGATCCCCTCCTCGTTGCGCGCCGGCACCGGAGCGAAGACCTCGTCGAACACCTCGGCGTCGATCACACACACGGTGAGCAGCTCGGTCTTCCACGGGAGTGGGTCGACACCCAATCCGAGCACTTTGACCTGCAGTTGCCCGGTCGCCCGGGCCATTTCGAGCTCCCAGTACGGCGACTCCGATGCGTAGTCGATCCACCGGCCGCCCTGCCCCTGTGCGTCCGGTACCCCGAGCATCTCCTCGGCGTACTCGCGCATGATGTTCTTCCACAGGTCAAGATCACGGGACACGGCCTCACCCGACACGTCGGACGGCGTGAACTCCCCCGCAGGTATCACCCCGATCATGGAGGCGTTGTTCACGACGTTCTTCGGATCCCTCTGGAGCAGGAAGAATCCCGCTCGCTCGCCGTCGCGCCGAATGGTCAGCGTGTCGATGCCCAGGCCCGCCACCCGCTTGCGGAAGTCGAACGGGTCACGCAGCCGACGGCGATAGGACCGCCGGCGCGACGTCTGGGCTTCGAACGCGAGCACCTCACTCGTGTCGAGGTCCGCGAAGTAGGTTGATCTGGTGAAGACCATCCGTTTCGAGTCCGCGGTTAGCTCGACGTCGACCAGTCGGTAGATCACGCCGTCGAAGAGCCTGGTCAACCCCGCGATCTCAATCAGAGCAGTGCTGTACCTGGTGATGGGCGCGATCTGGATCTTGTCCAAGACCTTGGCGGAGGCACGACGGAACTTCGCGACATCGTCGAACGACTCGTCCAGCCACTCGATCTTGACGTCGGCGAGGTCGAACGGAACGAGGCGCATCCACTCCGGCCTGGTCAGCACGGGCAGGTTCGACTGCCGCAGGTGTTCAGGACTCGCGGCCAGCATTCGGCGTGTCAACGCCCTCTGGTTGTCGCGCAACGACTGCAGTTGGTCTCGGAAGCGAGCCTTCCCTCCAGCCTGCCTGGCGGTTCGCCAGCTCGACCAAGCTGCCCATGCCGCCGGCAACGCGAGCACGCCCGCAGCGAGCGCCCCCGCTGCCAGGTAGTCCTGCAGAGTCATGTCGCCTCCCGCTCGACACCTTGTCGTCGAAGGCGACAGATCCCGTTACTTCCGCGAGGGCCAGCCGGTGTAGCCCTCCGCCAGGTACCGCGACCCCGCCTCCGACCCCACCACCGATGCCAGCTCACCGAGCTGCCGCCGCACGTCGAAGCCGGTCGCGCCGGGCAGCGCGTGCAGCATCGTCGTCATCCAGTACGAGAAGTGCTGCGCCTTCCACACGCGGTCCAGCGCGCGCGGCCCGTACTCGTCCAGCGCGTCGCTGTCGTTCTTCAGCAACGCGCGTTCGATGACCTCGGCGAGCACCCGGACGTCCTGCAGCGCCAGGTTGAGTCCCTTCGCGCCGGTGGGCGGCACGGTGTGGGCGGCGTCGCCGGCGAGCAGGAGGTTGCCGTGGCGCATGGGTTCCGCGACGAACGAGCGGAAGCGCAGCACCGTCTTCTCGGTGATCGGGCCCTCGTTCAGCGTGAAGCCGTCGGGGCCCGCCACCCGAGCCTGCAGCTCCTCCCAGATGCGGTCCGAGGACCAGGCGGCGGGATCGGTCTCCGGATCGCACTGGAAGTACATGCGCTGGTGGGTCTCGGTGCGCTGGCTGATCAACGCGAACCCGCGCGGCGAGTGCGAGTAGACCAGCTCCGGGGCGCTGCGCGGCGCCTCGGTGATGATGCCGAACCAGGCGAACGGGTACTCGCGGAAGCTGTGCGTGCGCACGGACTCCGGTACTTCGGCGCGGCAGATCGACCGCGAGCCGTCCGCCCCGACGAGCAGGTCGCAGCGGACTTCCTGGTGGACGCCGTCGCTGTCGGTGAAACGGATCGCGGGCCCGTTGATGTCGACCGACGTGTCGCTGACGCCGAACCGCACGTCGCCGCCGTCGCGGGCACGGGCGTTGGCGAGGTCGACGAACACGTCGGTCTGCGGGTACAGCCACACCGATTCGCCCACCAGCGCGCGGAAGTCGATGCGGTGGCTCTCGCCGCCGAACCGCAGATCGATGCCCTCGTGCGGATGGCCGTCGCGCAGCACGCGGTCGGACACGCCGGTGTCGACGAGCAAGCGGGCGCTGTCGGCTTCGAGGATGCCGGCGCGGACCGTGTTCTCGATCTCCACGCGGGTCCGGCAGTCGACCACCACGCTGTCGATCCCGTTGAGCGACAACAGATGTGACAGCATCAGTCCGGCCGGCCCCGCGCCGACGATGCCGACCTGGGTGCGCGTCATGACAGCTCCTTGGTGAGCGGGACGTCCAGCAACGACTGGAGATCGGTGAACTCGATGCCGTGCAGATCGCGCACGACGACACCGTTCTCGGTGATCAGGAAGGTCGCGAGGTCGGCGTACACGCGGCTGACGCACCGCAGTCCGGTGAGCGGATACGTGCACTCTTCGAGCAGTTTCGGTTTTCCGCACGTCCGATGTGGACGATCTGATTGACGTAGATGCCCTGCGTCGCAACGTGTTCGGGGTCGGTCTCCCCGAACTCCCCGACCTGCACGACGGTGGTCGTCGCGGCGGCCATGATCGGGCCGAGGTTCCCGAACCGGCCGGCCCGGTGCGCCCTCGCCGGCGCCCGCCCCGATGGCCGCACCGCCGGCCCTGATCCGTTCAGCGAGATTCCCCCGCAGCACCAGGTCGAACTCGACCGTCAGCCCTTCCGCCCCGCTGTCGAGCAACGCCTCGATCAGCTGCACCGGCTCCCCGGCGGGCCCGAAGCCACCGATCAGCACGGTCTCCCCGTCGGCGGTGCCCGCCACGGCCTCGCGCGCGTTCACGCTTCCTCCTCCAGCACCCGCCGCGCCACCGCGAACGCGTGGTTGGCCGCCGGCACCCCGCAGTAGATCGCGCTCTGCAGGATCACCTCACCGATCTCCTCCACGCTGAGCCCGTTCCGCCGCGCCGCCGCGACGTGCAGCCCGAGCTCCTCCCAATGCCCCCGCGCGATCAACGCCGTGAGCGTGATCGCACTGCGCATCCGCCGATCGAGCCCTGGCCGCGTCCAGATCTCGCCCCACGCGTAGCGCGTGATGAAGTCCTGGAAGTCCCGCGTGAACTCGTCCGGCGCGGCCCGATCGACATGCGCGTCCCCGAGCACCTCACGCCGAACCTTCATGCCGTCGTCGTACGACACCGCATCTCCTCGAGCACCCGCACCAACACCGCCGCCACTCCCGCCGGATCCTCGGCGGGCGGCAGATGCCCACACCCGGCGAGCACCACGTCAGCCGTCTCCGGCGACACCACGACGTCGTGCTCTCCCACCAGCACCCGCACCGGTGTGGTGGCCTCGCCCGCTTCGAACCGGCCCAGCGCCTCACAAGCCAGCGCGTACGACTCGTTGTCCGCATCGGCCAAGGCCCGCAGCAACGCCCCCGCGACCCGCGGCGCCCGCTCGACGAACCCCGGCGCGAACCACCGCTGCGCCGATCCCTCGACCATCACCGGCGTGCCGGCCCTGCGCACCAACGCGGCCCGCTCCCGCCACATCGCGGGCTCCCCGATCCGCGGCGCCGCCCCGATGCACACGACCGCCTCGAACGGACTCTCCGCCCGCGTCGCCAGCTCGAACCCGACAGCGCCGCCGAACGACACCCCGGCGTACACAACCGGCCGATTCCCGGCCAGCGCTTCGACGCACGTGGTCAGCTCTCCGGCGAGGTCTTCGACGGTGAACGGCGCCGTGGCAGGCGAGCCGGAGCCGTGGCCGGGCAGATCCCAGCCGATCACCTCGAACTCGCCGGGCAGCACCATCGCGCAGTCCCGCCACAGCAACGCCACCGACGTGCCCAGCGAGGGCCCGACCACCAGCAACCGCGCCGAGGCCTCCGAACCGGCCAGCCTCGTCAAGCTCAGCTCAGTCGCCATTTCTGTCAGACCCCTCTGAGACGATCGGAGTGGGGACCTCGTGCTCCCCCCGGAGGGGGCGGAATCGGGATCGATTCCGACGGAGCACCTCGTCCACGAACGACTCGGCCATCCCGAGATACGCGGCCGGATCCGTGCCGCCACCCCGCTCGGCCAGCAGATCCTCAGCCGCCCCGGCGGCCCGGCGCGCCATCACGTCGGCGTGCACCTCAAGCCCTTCGGTCAGCTCCGCGGCCTGCGACGCCGCCACCACCGCGAGCTCCATCAACCCGCGCAGCGCCGGCCACTCGGCGTGCCAGGCCCCGTCGGGCCGCTCGTCCACCGCCCGCGCCGAGCACAGGTGCAGCTGCGCCCCGAACTGCGGAGCCTGCAGAGCGGCACTGTTCACCAGCACCGACAGCACCGGATTGCGCTTGTGCGGCATGGTCGACGACCCACCCCGCCCCGCCACGGCTCCCTCACGGACCTCGCCGATCTCCGGCCGCCCCAGGGTCAGCACGTCCGCGGCCATCACGCCCAGCGCGTCGCACGTCCGCACCAGCGCGTCCCCGAGACGCGTGACCGGCGCACGATAGGTGTGCCAGGGCATCCCGGGCCACACGAGCCCCAGGTGCTCGGCGAACGCAGCAGCCGCCGCAAGCGGGTCCACCACCGACGCCGCACGTGACAACGTGCCCGCCGCACCCCCGCACTGCACGGGCAGGTTTCGCGACACCGCGTCCAACTCGTCGAGAGAGTCCAGCACTCCCACCAACCACCGCGCTGCCTTCAGCCCGAACGTGATCGGCACGGCGAACTGGGTCAGCGTGCGTCCGGCCATGACGCTCGACCGGTGCTCATCAGCCAGCCGGGCGAGCGCGGCACCGACTCGCGCCAGATCGGCCGAGACACGCGACAACACATCGCGCGCCAGCAGCATCAGCGCCGTGTCGAGCACGTCCTGACTGGTCAGTCCGGTGTGGACGGAACCGGAGACCTGGGATCGCACGGCCGACACCAGAGGCAGAACCGGGTTCCCGGCGGCCTCGACCTCGGCCGGGTCCAGCACGGGTGTCCAGGAACCCAGCGACACCGGCGTGCCGAGGACCCGTGCCCAGGCGACCTCGACGTCCAGCATCGCCCGGACCAGTGCCGTGTCATCGACCAGTCCGGCGGCGCGATAGGAGCCCGGCAGCACGATCAGGTCCGCGGGAACGTGAAGAACACCGTCTCGGACGGGCCCTGCAGGTGGATGTCGAAGCGAAGACGACCGTCCGTCTCGCGCGTGGCCACCAGGCCGTCGACGGCGTCGGTGGCGTCGGGCAGGTAGATCCGCGTGAACAAGCGGTCGAGCAGGCCGCGCGCGAACACCGTCACCGCGAAGAACGGCAGACCCGGCTCCACCGTGCTGAACCAGTAGTGCCCGGCCGCGTCCGTGCAGCAGCGGCCCCAGCCGGTGAACGCGGACCCGCGGCGTCGCAACGAGCCACCGACGGCCGGGACCACACCGGAGGCGTCGGCCTGCCGGATCTCGATCATCGCGTCGGGCACCGGGTCGCCGGCGCCGTCGTAGACGTGGCCGTGCAGGACGACGGAGCCTGCCGCGCCGAAGGGCACCAGCTCGGAGTCGCCCGGATAGGCGAGGGCGTGGTGGAAGAACGGGCCGACGGTCTGGCCGGGAGTCGCTTCAGTCATCGGACGGCTCCAGGTAGGTCGCGTGGCTTCCGGTCAGCACGATGTCCCAGCGGTAGCCGAGCAGCCACTCGTGCTCGGACCGGGAGTGGTCGTAGGAGGCGATCAGGCGCGACCGAGCGGCCGGGTCGGTGATCGACTGGGCGATCGGGTCCAGGGCCAGCAGCTGGTCGCCGGGGAAGTACATCTGCGTGATCAGCCGCTGGGTGAAGTCCGTGCCGAACAAGGAGAAGTGGATGTGGGCGGGGCGCCACGCGTTGTGGTGGTTGCGCCACGGGTAGGGGCCCGGCTTGATCGACGTGAACGAGTACCAGCCGTCGTCGTCGGTCAGGCAGCGGCCGACGCCGGTGAAGTTCGGGTCCAGCGGTGCCGGGTGCTGGTCGCCCTGGTGGGAGTAGCGGCCGGCGGCGTTGGCCTGCCAGATCTCCACCAGCTGGCGGCGCACCGGGCGGCCGTCGCCGTCGAGCACGCGGCCGTGGACGCGGATGCGTTCGCCGATGGGCTCGCCTCCGCGCTGGACGGTCAGGTCCGCCTCGACGGGTGCCACGTCGGAGTGCCCGAAGACCGGGGCGAGCAGCTCGGCGCCCTCGGGGTCGACGAGCTGGAGCTCCTTCGTCGGGTGGCGCAACAAGGTGCTGCGGTACGGCGGGAAGTCCAGCAGCGGCGCACCCGCCGGTGCGTCGGCATGGATCTTCGCGATCTCGTCGCTGATCTCGTGCTGACTGGTCGTCACGGGATCAAACGCTAAGGACGCGTGGCGGACGCCGTCGACCAAAGTCTTCCGCTGAACGGAAAGCGTGCTCGACTTGACGCGATCGAGACGACCGCCCATATTAAAGGGATGCCCAGGGCCAGCGTGCGGGACCAGATCGTCGAAGCCGCATTCGAGCAGTTCCACCGCCACGGCTACAACGCGTGCGGCGTCAAGCTGATCACCGACAGCGCGGGTGTGCCCAAGGGCTCGTTCTACAACCACTTCGAGAGCAAGGAAGCGCTCGCGCTCGTCGTGATGGACCGCTACGGGGAGACGCGGCACCTCGACAAGCTCGCTGATACGTCGGCACCAGCGCTGGTCCGGCTGCGCAGCCACTTCGAAGCGCTCGCCCAGGACATCGAGGACTTCGGCTACGAGCGCGGCTGCGTGTACGGCAACTTCAGCACCGAGGCGGCCGACCACATCCCCGCCATCCGGGAGGGCGTGGCGGCAGCCTTCGACCAGTGGGCGAAGACGATCACCGCGGCGATCCGCGAGGCCCAGGCCGACGGCTCACTGACCACCCAGCAGGACGCCGGCGCCCTCGGCCGCTTCCTGATCAACGCCTGGGAAGGCGCCATCGTCGGCGAACGGGCGGCCAAGGACGGCTCGTCGTTCGCCGCGTTCTTCACCGTCGCGTTCGAGACCGTCCTGCACTGAACCGGAAGTAAGGCTGAACCGGGAATAAATATGACCGGTCGTCTCAATCCTTGACGAGGCTAAGACGACCGGTCATATTGAGGTCATGAGTGACATCCAGCCCCGCTTCCGCACCATCGACGGTCTGTCGATCCGGTACGCCGAGAGCCCGCACCAGAAGCCCGCCGCACTCCTGCTCAGCCCGTGGCCGGAGAGCCTCTACGCCTACGACGCCACCTGGTCGCGCCTGGCCGAGCACGCGCACCTGATCGCGGTCGACCTCCCCGGCTTCGGCCACTCCGAACTGCGCGAAGACCTCCTCAGCCCCAGCGCGATGGGCGAGTTCATCGTGCGCATCGCCGACGAGTTCGGCCTGACCGAGCCCCACGTCGTGGGCCCGGACATCGGCACCAGCGCGGCCCTGTTCGCCGCGGCGAACCACCCCGGCCGGTTTCGCAGCGTCGTCATCGGCAGCGGCGGTGCCCTCGTACCGACCGACCTGGGCACCCCGCTGCACGAGTGGGTGCACGACGAGGATCTCGCGCCGTACAAGGCGATGGGCCCCAAGGACATCGTGACCATCGCCATGGACGCGATCGAGCGCTACGAGCTACCGGACGTGGTGCGCCAGGACTACCTCGCCGCCTACCAGGGCCACCGGTTCGTGGAGCAGCTGCCCTACGTCCGCGCCTACCCCACCGACCTGCGGACCCTGAACGGCCTGCTTCCCGCCATCACCACCCCGGTCCAGCTGATCAACGGCGCGCACGACCCGGTGGTCCCGGTGTCGAACGTCGAACACCTGCACAGCAAGCTGCCGAACAGCAAGCTCGACGTGGTCGACGCCGGCCACTTCGTGTGGGAGGAGAACGCGGACGAGTACGCCAGGATCGTCACCGAGTGGTGGCAGGCGAACTGATCATCCCACCGTGCAGGCAGCTCCGTTCAGCGTGAACGAGTCCGGCACGGAGTTGGCACCGCTGACAGAGGCGTTGAACCCGAGCGACACCGAACCATCAGGCACGATCAACGCGGTATAACCGGCATTCGTGACGGTGACGTCCGCGCCCGACTGAGACACCGTGGCATTCCACATCTGCGTCACCGTCTGCCCGTCGGCGTAGCGCCAGCGCAACGTCCAGCCGTTGATCAGCGCACCGCTGGCGTTGCGCACGGTCACCTCGCCCTGGAACGCACCGGGCCATTCGCTGTTGATCCGGTACACGACAACACAAGGCGGAGCAGGGGGAGCGGTCGAGGAAGGCGAAGGAGAAGGCGGCGCCTGCACGGGTGTCGAGGTTGGACACTCCTGCGCCCACAGCCCGAGTTTCGCCTGCGACGCCTGGCTTTCCGCCTCGGTGAGCGGACCGCCGTCCACTCCCGTGGTGCGCAGCATGCCGCCGCGAACGGCCAGCAACGCGAAGTCGGTGCCATCGGGCAGGACCAGCGACACCTCGCCCGGCGTGATGCTGGAAACACGAACTTCCTTGTCCAGCAACGTCTTCGTCGTGAAGTCCAGCGCCGCAGCTGCAGCGCACGATGACGGCTCGGCGAGCAACGAGATCCGGGCGCGGGTGCCGTCCGCGAGTTCCACGGTGCGGCCGTCGATGACGGCACGCACCTTTGTGGACGGCTCCGCTTCCGAAGGCGGCGAGGAGGACACTCGTGGTGCCGGCGAGGGCATGCCGCCCTGCTCGGCCGTGCAGGCTGTGACGAACAGGGCCAACAGCACCACCAAGTGCTTCCGTGCTGCCATTGGACAAATCTATCTCCGGTGGCAGCGCGTGCAATCGGCTGTTCGGAGTTGATCAACTCGGGCGTTCAGAGGCCACGTTGATCCAAAACCGCCCACTGTGCGACCGTGCAGAGGCCACAGTCGCCGTTGCGCGGTTGGTCACCAGCCGTTCACCGGCCCGTGGTGATCAATGGACAAGATCATGACATCCACGATCCCTGCCGATGGAGGTCTTGAAGTGCAAACCCTGCAACCGCACTGGGCACATCGTCTGCTCGCCGCTCTCGCCATCGTGGCGTCCGTGCTCGGCGTGACCGCTGTCGTGACGCCCGCCGCCGACGCGGCCGTCTACAGCTCCTGCACCCAGACGCGCTGTTCCGCGGCGCGCTCCGCCAACTCGACCTGGTCGTCGATGGGGTACCCGAGCGTCCGCGACTGGTACGACTGGCCGAACGGCCAGTGCAACTTCGCCGGCGGCACCTTCCAGAACCGCGAGGGCCAGCTGCCGTCCGGCCACCGCTACCAGGAGTTCGACGTCTACCCGCGCGCCTGCGGAGCCTCCCGGGACGCGTACCGGATCGTCGTCGACCGCACCAACGGCAACGTCTACTTCTCGCCGGACCACTACAAGAACTTCTACCGCCTCTGACGCCGCACCGGGCGCTGCGGCCGAGCCACGGCCGCAGCGCCCGCCAGGCTCACTTCCCCATCGCGCCGAGGACACGCTTGAGCGAGGACTCCGGGGTTTCCACGGCCGAGTCGAGCACCAGGTGGTCTTCCTCCCACGGCTCCCACAGGCCGCGCATCCGCTCGACGTGCGTCCACGGAACCGTGGGATGCCAGCCAGGAATGCCCCGGTCCCGCCCCTCGATCCGCTCGCGGTGCAGGTTCTCGTCGGAGCAGACGCACTCGACGCCGACGAACACGCCGCCGAGCCGTTCGGTGAGCTCGCGCAGGCGTTCCCGGTTCGCGCGGGTGTGCCCGGCCACGTCGACGGCCACGTCGATCCCGAGCTGGACGTGCCGGGCGATCGAGGCGGCGACGTTCAGGTCCACCAGCGATACCGCGAACCCGTCCAGCTCTTCGAACGGCGTCATCGTGCCCAGCAACCAGTCCATCGAGACGATGGGCCTGCGCAGAGTGCGGGCGAGCGACTCCGCGAGCGTGCTCTTGCCCGCTCCGGGAATGCCCGCGATCAGCACGACGTGAGGGCTCTCGGTGGTCGGCTCGAGGTTCAGATAACGCTGGTAGGCATCCTCCGTCATGCCACCACCTAAACACCGATGCGGGCTCCCATGATCGCTGTTCGCTCTCGGGGCAATCCGCTGACAGCACCCTCACGGGCGGTTTCGTAGCCTCGGCACATCAGGAACCGATGAGAAGGAGCGGGTGTGCCGAGGTTTGCCCTGGTCGTGGCGTTGCTGACCGCGCTGACCGCGTGCACGTCGACCCCGCCGGCACCCGCCCCGGCGCCTGCGTCCAGCAGCACCCCACCGCCTCCGCAGACCTACGTGTCGATCGGTGACTCCTACGCCACCGGCTTCGCTCCGGGCGGCACCGGCGAGAGCTTCGCGCAGATCGTCGCGAAGCAGTCCGGGCTCAAGCTGATCAACCTCGCCTGCAACGGCGCCACCTCCGCCGACCTCGGCACCAAACCCGCGTGCGGCCAGGACGCGGGTGGCAGGACCCAGCTCGACGCGGCGGTGGAGGTGTTGCGCGCCACGAAGGCAGGGCTGGTCACCATCGTGATCGGCGGCAACGACCTGGCGCCGTGCGCGATCGCCCAGGACCCGCTGCAGTGCGCGGCCACGACCGTCACCGCCATCACGACCAACGTCGCCGCGGCGCTCGCCGAGCTCCGCGAGGCCGCGCCGGACGTGAAGATCGTCGGGTTGACCTACCCGGACATCTTCCTCGGGGCGTGGGTGAACCCGTCGATCCCGAACGGCAAGAACATCGCGCGCCTGTCGGTCACGATGTTCCAGGACTTCAACAGCAAGATCGCCGCCGTGTACGCCAAGTTCGGCGCGAAGTTCGCCGACGTCACGAACACGACCGGCGGCTACGGGGCGCTGACGGACCTCACCCAGGACCCGAAGTACGGCCGGATCCCCGCCTCGGTGGCCAAGGTGTGTGCGCTCACCTACTTCTGCGACCGCACGGACGTGCACCCGACGCCCGCGGGCCACCAGGCGATCGCGGAGGCCGTCACCGCCGCGGGTCGCTGAACTCCGCCCGCACCCTAGTTCCTTCACCCACGGGCGAGTGCACGGTGAGCCGTCCGCCCACGGCCGCCACGCGGTCGTCCAGCCCGCGCAGCCGAGAGGCGCCACCGCTCCCGTTGTCACTCACGTCGACCGTCACCAGCCCGTCCACGCAGGTGACCTCGATCCTCACCTCGCGGGCCTGTGAATGCCTGATGGCGTTCGTCAGCGCCTCCGCGATCACGAAGTAGCAGGTCCGTTCCGCGACAGGCGAAAGCCGTTCCTCCGGTACACCCACCAGCACCGCCGGAACCGCGGACCGTTCGACGAGCGAGATCAGTGCGGGACCGAGTCCGGCGTCGGTCAGCAGGACGGGGTAGATGCCGCGGGCCAGCTCACGCAGTTCGTCCAGCGCCTTGGCGAGCTCGTCGCGTGCGGCGGCCAGCAGTTCGGGTGAGCTTTCGGCCAGCTTCAGCGTGAGCAGGACCGAGACCAGCCGCTGCTGCGCGCCGTCGTGGAGATCGCGTTCGACCTGGCGGCGTGCCTCGTCGGCCGCTGCCACGATGCGCTGCAGCCGCAGCTCGTTCTGCACGGCCAGCGCCGCGCTCGCCGCGACCGCCCGCACGAAAGCGGGATCCAGCGCGGGATCGTGCACGAGCGCCGCCAGCCGCGTGCCACCGGCTTCGAGGTAGGTGACACCGCGCGAAGCAGGCGGCACCTCGCCGTAGACGATCTCCAGCGACGGGTCGTGCAGGGTCCTCGCGAGCACCGAGCGCAGGTCGTCCGGCAGCCCGGCGCCGAGCGACACGGCCAGCTCCCCCACCGCGGACCGGTCCAGCCGCGCCCGCAGCAGCCCGTAGAGCAACGCCAGCGGCCATCCGACCAGCACGACCTCGGTCGACCACTGCAACGCCACCTGCACGCCCGGCGGCAACCCGAGCAACGCCGCCAGGTACGTGACGACCACGGTCAGCCCGATCGCCGCGCCACCCCACACGACCGGCCCCAGATCGCGCCGTGCCACGCTGCCCGACCGCAGCCAGCGCGTGATCATCCGCGCGAGCAGTGCACCGAACAGCACGATCCCGCTGGTCATGACGACGACCGCGACCGCGGGGACGTCCGGAGCCGAGACCTCGCGGATCACGACGATGTTCTGCGGCTCCAACGGCGTCACCAGCAGATAGCCCACGTTGACCGGCACCGTCAGCAAGTAGGCGACGCTCACCACCACGAGCTGCCAACGACTCGTGATGCGTCCGGTCGGGTAGGTGACCAGCAGGTGGCCGAGCACCGCGAGGTAGAACGTCTTGGTGGCGACCCCGATCGCGAACGCGGCGTCGTTCTCGATCGCCCCGGCCAGCCGCACGAACCACGCCAGCCCGACCGCGATCATCAGCTGCCCGCTGCGGCTGTCCGGGCGCCGGTCCGCCGCCTCCAGGCCCGCGCCGATGAACGACAACCCCACCGCGAGGTTGAGCACGACGGCGGGCACCGAGACCTCGTAGCCGCCCCAGACGAGCGCGCCCAGCGCGAGGAATCCGGTGCTCAGCCAGAGGATTCTCATCGGCGCAGGTAGGCGAGCACTGCCAGCACGCGCCGGTTGTCGTCGGGCCCCTGCCGCAGGCCGAGCTTCGTGAACACCGACCGCACGTACGCCTCCACCGTCTTGGGGCTCAGGAACAACCGCTCGCAGATCGCCTGGTTCGACCGTCCCTCGGCCATCACGGCGAGCACCTCGCGTTCCCGTTCCGACAACGACTCCAGCGGGTCGTCGACCCGCCGCCGTCCCACCAGCGTCGCCACCACGCCGGGGTCGATCACGAGCCCGCCCGCCGCGACCCTGCGCACCGCGTCGGCCAGTTCGGCGGGGTCGGTGACCCGATCCTTGAGCAGGTAGCCGGCGCCACGCGCCTCCTGGTCGAGCAGCTGCAACGCGTAGTGCGGCTCGACGTGCGCGGAGAGGACGAGCACCCCGACGTCCGGGTGGTTCCTGCGGATCTCCTGCGCGGCGTCGAGCCCTTCGGTGGAGAAGCCCGGCGGCATCCGGATGTCCACGACCACGACGTCCGGCGGGTCGGCGCGCACCCGAGCCAGGAGCTCGGCCGCGTCACCGGTCTTCGCCACCACCTCGAACCCCGCGTCGGTGAGCAAACGCGCGACACCCTCGCGGAACAGCGCCGCGTCGTCAGCCAGTGCTACCCGCATGGGCCGATGGAACCACGTGCGCGACCCGCCTGCGCCGCCACATGAACAACACGACCGCGTTCACCACGACGAGTCCTGCCGCCGCGGGGTAGAAGAGCTGCATCGCGCCGGCGGTGTCGCTCACCACGAACGACCACACGATCTTGGACAGCCCACCGCCGTTGATCGCGACGAGCGCCCAGATCAGCGACCTCTGCCACAACGCCGCCGCCAGCCCGCCCAGCATCACCGGGACGAGGAGAGCCACGGCGATCTTCGCGAGCGTCCACTCCCCCAGCAGGTACTCGCGCTCGGCGGCGAGGAACTCGATCGCGCCGGGGGCCGGGTGCTCCGGCGCGGGGAACCACGCCATGCTCGTCGCCAGTGCGACGAGGGTGACCGCGATGCCCCACCCGCTGCGCCTGTAGCTGAAGTACGCGAACGGCAGCAGGAACAGCGGCCGGATGTACCAGCTCAGCTCGTTGTGGTGCCGTGCCCACGCCCACGCGGCGAGCTCGTTGAGCCACTCCATCATCGTCTCCTTTCGAGTGACTCCCAGAGTTCGCTGTACCGCTCCGCGAGACCACGAGGACAACCCGTGAACTGAAAGCAGGGTTGGCCCCGTATTACCCGAAAGCCTCTGTCGGTCGGCGGCGCCGGCTGACAGGCTCTGGAACGGTTGCCGCAGCGAGGAAGTGTTCGATGACAGTGCTCCCGCAAAGCATGGACGCCCTGCACCGGCTCAGCGACGCCGTCGACGGCTTGCTGCGCAGTGAGAAGGAGTTCGACCTCACCGATCCCGCGACGCACATGCTGGTCGGCGGCCGGTTCCGCACGCTCGGCACGCAGATCGGCGCCAGCGTGCTCGCGGGCGTGCCGGACGAGGACATCGCCGCGATCGTCCAGCCGGCCCGGTCCGCGTGCGCCCGCTCCCCGTTCATGCGGAGCGAACAGGAGTGGGCTCGCGGCTATCCCGGTGACCACCAGCTGATCGAGCACGTGCTGGCCCAGGCCAACGGCGCCGCGCCGGGCACCCTCGCCTGGCACGTCGAGGCCAGCCTGCAGAGCTCGGCGATCACCCAGCAGCTGCGCAACCGGGTGATTCACCAGGCTCGGCTGATCAGCGACGTGCTGACCGCACCGCGCAACGCCCCGCGCTCGGTGCTGCTGATCGCGTCGGGAGCCGCCCCCGAGCTGCGGCACATCCCGCCGGGCACCGTGCGGCCGGGCGACCGGTTCGTGCTCACCGACGTGGACCCGGACGCGTTGTCTCTGGCGCAGAAACGCCTCGGCCTGCTCAACGACTTCACCACCGTTGTGCACGGCAACGTCTTCCGCGCTCTGGCGGCGCTGGCCGAGTCCGGGCCGTTTGACCTGGTGCTGGTGAACGGCCTGTACGACTACTTCAACGACCGCGCGGCCGTCCGTCTGACCGAGGCCGTGCTGACTCGGCTGTGCCGTCCGGGCGGCACGTTCTACTTCTCCTGCACCGGTGTGGGGAACCCGTTCCGGTGGTCGTTGGAGTACCTGATGGAGTGGTCGCTGATCGAGCGCGACGAGGCCGCCGTCCGGGCTCTGCTGCCGGGTTGCGACGTGTCGGTGGGCGTTGATCCGACCGGGCTGGCGCTGCTCACGCACGTTCGAGCTCGGCGCTGAACCCCTTCACCAGCAGCCAGACCGCGAGCACCATCTCGTTGACCGCCAACGGCACGAAGAGCGTGCCAGCCTGCGTTGGGGTGAGCACGTCGAGCAGCACGAGCACGGCACCGGCCAGATACGGCACCACGGCGACCAACGCCCACATGGAGATCCACCGCGGCACCAGCCTCGACCGGAACAGGAGAACGTTCAGCAGCACGACGCTGACACAGAAGTAGATGGCGCTGGCGTGGCCCCACAGGTCGTCGATCTGCAGGCCCGCGATCGGTGCTATGGCCGTCATCAGGAACACGACTTCCAACGTTCTCGCGACGACGTACCCCATCGCGGTGCCTTCGCCGTGTTGTTTGAGGACGGGGAACAGCGTTGGTGCGATGAAGGCGATGGCCACTGCCATGAGGAACACCATCAGGCCTCTGGTGGTGCCTTGTGTGGACGCGCTGACCACTCCGGCGGCCGTGGCGGTGATGAAGAGGGAACCAACAACACGTGCTGTCATGACGCTGAGATTGGCTCGTGCTGATGTGCGGCTGGTGTGCGTGTGGTGTGTGAGAATTCGCGAGTGTGGATCGGTTTGCTCGGTGGTGTCCGCGCCACCACCGGCGACGGCGAGCCGGTCGACATCGGTTCGCCCAGGTCGCAGACGGTGCTGGCGGCGCTGGCGTTGTCCGCGGGCGTGCCGTTGCCGGTGTCACGGCTGATTGATCTCGTGTGGGGTGATTCGCCGCCCGCTTCGGCTTCGAAGGCGTTGCAGTGGCACGTTGCGCAGCTGCGGAAGTCGCTCGGGGCTTCCGTGATCACGCGGGTTGGCGCGGCTTATCGGCTCGACGCGGCTACTGACGTGTCGCGGTTTCGCTCATGTCTGCGGGCCGGTGACGCCGCCGGGGCGCTGACGGAGTGGGGCGGGGTGCCGCTGGCCGGCCTGGAGGCGCCGGGGTTGGCGGCGGCGGTAGCCGGGCTGGTCGAGGAGTGGCTGAGCGCGGTCGAGATGGACTTCTCGCGTCGTGTGGCGGCGGATCCGCGCGCTGTTGTAGGTGAGCTGTCGTCCTTCATGGCGGACTATCCGACACGTGAGCGCCTCGCGGCGTTGTTGATGACGGCGCTCTATCGGACCGGTCGGCAGGCCGACGCTCTCGCGGTGTACCAACGGGTTCGGCAGCATCTTGTTGATGAGCTCGGGGTTGAGCCCGGGGCCGAGTTGCGTGCGGTGGAGCAGCAGGTGCTCGCGCATGCTGCGGTGCCGGCTCCGGTGTTGATCGGGCGTTCCGGTGATCTTGCGGCTGTTGCGGAGGCGTTGCAGCGGTCTCCGGTCGTGACGCTGGTGGGGCCGGGCGGGATCGGGAAGACGCGGCTCGCTTCCGTCCTTGGCGGGGCGTTCGTGTCGTTGGCGGAGATCACGTCTTCTGCTGACGTGCCGCGGGCCGTCGCGGATGCGCTGGGGATCGTTGAGCGGCCTGGGCTGACGGTGGCGCAGGCGGTGGTTGCCGCTCGGCCCTCGTTGTTGGTGCTGGACAACTGCGAACACGTGCTTGACGGGGCGGCGGCGTTCGCTGCTGCTGTGTGTTCTTCGGTGCAGGTTCTGGCTACTTCTCGAGAGCGGCTTGCTGTTGCTGACGAGCAGGTTGTTGTTGTGGAGCCGTTGGACCTCGCTGCGAGCGTTGAGCTGTTTCACGTACGTGCGCGAGCTGCAGATCCCACGTACGTGCGGGATGCCTTTGTTTCCGAGCTCTGTGCACGGCTCGATGGGATTCCGTTGGCGATTGAGCTGGCTGCTGCGCGAGTGCGGAGTCATCGGCCTGCCGAGCTGCTGACTCGACTGGACATCGGGGTGCGGCGGACCGGGGCGGCTCGGCATCGGACGTTGCGGTCGGCGATTCAGTGGTCTTATGGCCTGTTGTCGACTGCTGAGCGTTCGCTGTTCTGCCGGCTGTCGGTGTTCGCGGCGCCGTTCGACCTGAGCGCGGTGGCGGAGGATCACGTGCTCGCGGATCTGGTCGAGCGTTCGATGGTTGCTGTCCACGCTGGACCGTTCGGGCGGCGGTTCCGGTTGCTGGAGCCGCTGCGGCAGTTCGCCTCCGCCGAGCTCGGTGATCGTTCCGAGGCGGTGGCCGCGCACGCTTCCTGGTGTCTGCGGCAGGTTGCGGCCGTCGGTGAGCTGCTGACCGGGCCACGCGAGGCCGAAGGGGTCGGGCGGCTCGCCGAGCTGTGGCCGAACCTGCGGGTGGCCGTGGCCCGGGCGTTCGAGCGGGCGGATCTCGGGCTGGCCGCCGCACTGATCCGGCCGGTCGTGACCGAGCTGCCACTGCGGGGACGACGGGAGATCGGTGACTGGGCCGAGCGGCTCCTGAGCGGTGGTGACCGGGCCTCGCGGCTCTTGCCCCCTATGGCGGCTCACCACACACACGACGTCGGCCGGGTTCCCCCAAAATCAACGATAGCGGGTGGGTCTGACAGTCCCGGCGGCGTCGAGGCGAGCTTGCGCGCGTTCTGGCTGGTGTGGGTGGCTGAGCGGAACACGCAGGGTTCCAGGCCGGCCGCGCTGCCCGGCGTGCCGGACCACCCGCTCGGCCGCTATGCGCGCGCCTACTCGTCCGGGGACGGGCACGAGCTCGCGCGGTGCCTGCCCGAGGCCCTGGACTCGGTGGACTCGCCTGACCTCAGGGCGTTCCTGGAGCTGATGCCCGCGGGCACGCTCATCGGCGTCGGGCAGTTCGAGCACGTCGACAGGAAGGTCGCCGAGCTCGCCGCCCGGTATCGCGCGCAGGGGCCGCCGACGCTGCTGCACTGGTCGCTGCAGACGCTCGGCTACTCGGCGATGTTCCAGGGGCGCGATCCCGAGGCGTTCTTCGACGAGGCGGCGGACGTCGAGCTGCCGCCCGGCACGTTGTCGGCCACCAAGACGACCCGGGCTCGGGCGGCGTTTCGGCGCGGGGACGAGCGGCGGGCGTTCGAGCTGCTCGCGGAGCACATCGACGAGCTGCTGGAGACCGGCAACGTGGTGGCGGCGAGCGTGGTGGCGGTCGAGTTCATCGCCATCACCAAGGTGAGGCTGCGCGAGGAAGCGGCTGTGATGCTCGGCTATCTCAAGCACGCCAACGATTTCGGGGCGCTGGCCGCGGAACGGCTCGTCAGCGGCATCACGACGACCGCGCCGGGGATGAGCGACCGGGAGGCGCTGCACCACATGCGTCAGGTGCTCAACGCAGCCCGTGCGCGATCCGGGTCACGAACGCCACCAGCCGGTCAGGCGTGAACTTCTCCGGATCCGTCAGCACAAGACGACCGGACATCTCGGCCAACGCCAGCATCGCGTGACCCAGCAAAGCCGAGTCCAGGTCGTCCAGACAGCCCAGCTCCTTCACCCCCAGAGCCGCCAGGTCTTCGATCTGAGCCAGCACCCCCGCGCGCACCAGCCCGACCTGGGCGCGGAACTCGCGTGGCGTGCCCTCCGGCGGGAGCAGCACGAGACGCCAGCGGTCCGGAGCCTCCACGACGGCGTTCACGAAGACGCGGACGGCGTCGGCGAAGGCGTCGTCCGGGGAGCGGGTGGCGAAGTCGGTCGGGAGGGCGGCGAGGACCTGTTCGGTGGCGCGGGTCGCCTCGCGTTCCAGCAGGGCGCTGATCAGGGAGGAGCGGTTGGCGAAGAGGTCGTAGAGGACGGGTTTGGTCACGGAGGCCTGTTTGGCGACCGATTCCATCGTCACCGTGTCGAAGCCTGCCGGGATCAGGCTCAGGGCGGCGTCCAGCAGCTGCTCGCGGCGCTGTTCGGGTGGCAGGCGGCGGGCGTACTTCCGGCGCGTTGTGCTCACGGGTCCATATTGCTACGGTGGCGTAGCTTTCACAAAGCTACGCGGGCGTAGTAATTGCTGGAGGTACGCGATGGAGCCGGACAACCTCGTGCTGCAGCCTCGTGACGTGCAATTCGACTGGTCGACGCTGCCGATGCACTGGGTGCCGGACGAGCCGGTGACCACGCACGTCATGAATGTCCTGCACCTGCTGCTGCCCGAGGGCGAGCAGTGGTTCGTGCGGACGTTCCAGCAGGCCGTGCCGCTGATCACGGACGACACGTTGCGCGAGGACGTGCTCGGGTTCATCGGGCAGGAGGCGATGCACGCCGAGGCGCACAGCGAGGTGCTCGACCACCTGCTCGCCAACGGGCTGAACCCGCGGCCGTTCACGCGGCAGATGGAGCAGGTGTTCCGCCGGATCCTCGGTCCCACGGCCGGGCTCGGCGAGGAACAGGCGCGCGAGCAGCTCATCGAGCGGGTGGCGATCGTGGCGGCCGTCGAGCACTTCACCGCGTATCTCGGCGACTGGATGTTGAACGCCGGCGCGCTCGACCGGGCAGGCATCCACCCCGTGATGCTGGACCTGCTGCGCTGGCACGCCGCCGAGGAGGTCGAGCACCGCAGCGTCGCGTACGACCTGATGTGCCACCTCGACCGCCGCTACGTGCGCCGGGCGCGGACGATGCTGCTGGTGGCGCCCGTGCTGTTCTGGCTGTGGGTGCGGGGTGCGCGGTTCATGGTCGAGGCCGACAAGACCACGAAAGCGCGGCTCACCTGGCGGGAGGCGATGCGGGCCGGGCGGCGTGGGTTGCTGCCGAAGCTGTCGGAGATCCTCCGGGCGTTCCTGCGGTACTTCCACCCCGCCTACCACCCGAAGCAGGAGGGATCGACGAGCCAGGCCATCGCCTATCTGGCCTCCTCCCCCGCCGCACGGGAGGCGCACTGATGCTGCGCGGGCTGACCTGGTTCGGCACCTTCTACGACGCCGCGGTGCTCAGGATCGGCGGCAGGGCGCGTCCGGGCACGGCGCGGGATGCGTTGTGGCTCAACGTGGTCGAACGCCAACGGGTCGCGGACGGCGTCGTGAGCCTCAGACTCGGAGGAACCGGGCTGCCCGCGTGGCAGCCCGGTTGCCACCTCGATCTGCACCTGCCGTCCGGGCTGCGTCGCCAGTACTCGCTGTGCGGAAACCCGGAAGACGACACGTACCGGATCGCGGTCCGCGAGGTCGGCGCGGGGTCACGCGAGGTGCAGGCGCTGCACGTCGGCGACCGGATCCGGGTACGAGGACCGCGCAACGCCTTTCCGTTCGCCGGCATCGGACCTGTCGTGTTCGTGGCGGGCGGCATCGGGATCACGCCGATCCTGCCGATGGTCCACGCGGCCGCGAAAGCCGGCCTCGACTGGCGGCTCGTGTACTGCGGGCGGTCGACCACGGCGATGCCGTTCCTCGACGAACTGCCCATCGGCCACGTCGACATCAGGATCGGGCGTGGCGGACCACTCCTGAACGACGCTCAACCCGGCGGTGCGGTCTACTGCTGCGGCCCGGCGTCGATGCTCGACCAGGTCAGGGCCGAGTTCTCGGGGCGCTGGCTGCACTTCGAGCGGTTCAGCCCGCCGCCGATCGCCGGCGGACGGCCGTTCACGGTGGAGCTGCGCCGCAGCGGGGTATCCCTGCACGTGCCCGCCGACCGGTCAGCGCTCGACGTGATCAGGGACTTCCGGCCGTCGGTCGCCCACTCGTGCCGGCAGGGGTTCTGCGGCACGTGCGAAGTCGGCGGCGTGCGGATCTGCGTGGACAGGCCAACCGGTGACCGGCTAGTCGTGGAGGAACTGTGAAGGTGCGTTCCGGAGAAGTCGAGCTCGCCGTTCAGGTGCGCGGCACCGCCGGGCCGACCGTGGTCCTGGTGCACGGATATCCCGACACGCACACCGTGTGGGACCGCGTGGCGGCGATCCTGGAGAAGGACTTCCGGGTCGTCACCTACGACGTGCGCGGCGCGGGCGAGTCGACGCCACCCTCCACTGAGGACGGTTACCGGCTCGAACACCTGGCGCGCGACCTGTTCGCGGTGATCGACGCGGTCAGCCCGGACGAACCGGTGCACCTGGTCGGCCACGACTGGGGCTCGATCCAGTCGTGGGAGGCGGTGACCACGCCCGGTGCGCGGATCGCCACGTTCACCTCGATCTCCGGGCCGTGCCTCGATCACATGGGCCACTGGTCGCGCAAACGCTTGTCGGTCGCGCACGTCCGGCAGTTCGCGAGGTCCTGGTACATCGGCGCGTTCCACCTTCCGGTGCTCGCGCCGCTGTTCTGGCGCCTCTACCTCGGCCCGCGCTGGGGAGACGTGCTCAGGCGCCTGGAGGGCGTCAAAGCCAAGCCCGCGAGGACGATCACCCGGGACGCGGTGCGCGGAATCTCGTTGTACCGGGCCAACATCCGGCAGGTCATGCGCAACCCGCGGCACCGCATCGCACCCATGCCCGTGCAGGTCATCCAGCCGACCCGCGACCGCTACATCCGCACCGAGCCCCTGGACCTCGAACGCTGGGTGCCGTCACTGCGCCGCCGCAGGATCGCCGCAGGGCACTGGGCGCCGCTCAGCCATCCGGAGCAGCTCAGCAGGATGATCGGCGAGTTCATCGGCGACTCCGCTCCCCCACGTGAGCTCGTCGTGATCACCGGTGGCGGCAGCGGCATCGGCAGGGCGACCGCGGTGGCGTTCGCCGAGGCCGGCGCGAAGGTGGTGGTGTCCGATGTGGACTTCACCGCGGCCAAGGAGACCGCGGGCACGGTCGGCGGGCACGCCTACGAGGTCGACGTGCGCGACGAGGAAACGGTGAAGGCCTGGGCGCGACAGGTCGCCGACGAGCACGGCGTGCCCGACGTGGTCGTCAACAACGCCGGCATCGGCCACTCCGGGTCGTTCCTCTCCACGTCGACCGAGCAGTGGCAACGGGTGCTGGACGTCAACCTCTGGGGCGTCGTGCACGGTTGCCGCGCATTCGGCGAGCTGATGGTCGAACGCGGAGAGGGCGGTCACATCGTGAACCTGTCGTCGGCGGCGGCCTACGTGCCGTCGAAGATCCTCTCCGCGTACGCGACCAGCAAGGCCGCGGTGTTCATGCTCTCGGACTGCCTGCGGGCCGAGTTCGCGCCGCACGCCATCGGCGTCAGCGCGATCTGCCCTGGGCTCGTGAACACGAACATCACGGCCACCACGACGTTCTCCGGCGTCAGCGCCGAGGAACAGAGCCGCAAGCAGGCCCGTGCGTCCCGCGTCTACGCGCGGCGCGGCTTCGGGCCGGAGGGCGTGGCCGAGGAGATCGTCCGCGCCGTCCGCCGCAACCGCCCGGTCGTCCCGGTGACTGCGGAGGCGAAGGCCGCACGACTCGCGAGCCGCGTCGCTCCTGGCCTGTTGCGCGCGTTCGCCAAACTAGACGTCGGCTAGTTCGCCGCTGAACGCGGCGGCGAGCCGGAGCCAGGGCGCGGCCTCCTCCGGCCGTCCCTGCCGCTCCAGCGTCCGCCCGAGCAGCAGGTGCGCGTAGTGCTCGACCGGGTCGCGGTCCACGATCGCGCGGAGCTGCGCCTCCGCCTTGGCCAGCTGGGCCGAGTGGTAGTAGGCGCGGGCCAGCAGCAGGCAGAGGTCCGTCTGGAACGGCACCTCCACCACGACCTCGGCCAGCAGCTGCGCGGCCCTGGTGTAGTCCTTGGACGCGAACAGCAGCTGTGCGCGCTCCCACTTGTCGGCCGCGGTCTCCACGTGACCGGCGTCGAACAGGCGCGTCGCGGTGACCCAGCGGTCCTCCGCCACCTCACCGTTCGGCTGGTAGGCGTTGAAGTTGTCGCTCATCGAACCTCCCTTCCGGACGCGTACAACGTCGTCCGGCGGCAGGTATTCCCGTCAGATCCGGCGGACGAGGCGGAGCGAGCGCGCGTAGGTGCCTGTTCCGTCCAATGTGGAGGCGCCGCCGAGGTCGCTGATCGTCGGCCCGTTCACCGTCTTGCGGCTGGAGACGAACCGGTACCGGCCGTCCTGGTCACGCCCCACGTACACGCCCACGTGGTCGAGCCTGCCGGTGACCACCTCCTCGTCGGCGTCGAAGAGCACCAGGTCACCCACCTGGATGTCGGCGAACGTCCCGTCACCGTGCACGATCACACCGGGACCGCTCGGGCCGATGTCGCGCGACCTGCGCGGGAGCACTGTGCCGTCGAAGTCGGCGGTGTCGTCGTAGACCATCGGCACGCCGAGGTGGTAGCCGAACACCATGCGCACCATGCCGGAGCAGTCGAGCGTGCGATGCCACCGGGACGACGGCGCGGGCTTGTGCTCACCGCCGGGGAACGTCCACTCGATGCCCATGTACTCGTGGAAGTCCGCGCCCTCGACACGGGCGCCGTCGGGGTTCAGCGGCCCGTAGCCGGACTCGCCGAGCACCTGCACGCCGCCCTCGTGGTACGGGGCCGCGCCCGTCTGGAGCATGGCGCAGTACGCCAGCACGTCCGGCGAGACATCGGTCGCCCAGGCACGGACGCGCACGTCGGTTTCGGTGTTCCAGCCCTGGAACGGTGCGGGCAGCAGGCGCACCCAGGTGTCGTGCGTGACGACCGGCGGCCTGGTCCACGTGCCGGTCGCCGCGAACTGGTGCACCAGCGCCCGGCTCGGCACGGCGGTGCTGCCCTTCGACGCGATCGCGCGGATCCCGAGCCTGCCCGCGCCGAACGTGGGGTCCTGGACCACGTGCGTCCAGCCGGGCTCGGCCGCACCGTCCCGCCACGCCTTCACCTGCGAGGTGCTGCCGGACCGGGCGACGCGGACGCGCCAGCGCCCGGTCCCCGCGCCCACCTCGATGGCGGACGCCAGGGTGGTGACGAGATCGGCCTGTTCGCGCTCGACGCTCAGCCGCACGGAGCCGCTCGGGCTGAACGCGAGCCGGGCCCGGTAGTGGTTGTCGAAGTTCTGGTGGCCGAACGTCAGCGCGATCGACGTGTCCGCACCCGCCGGTGCCGTGTCCAGCGCGACCGTCGCCGTGGCGTCGAAGTCGCCGATCGCCGGGTCGTTCAGCGTCACGAAGTAGCTGGAGTTGTTCTGCGACAACGAGATCACGCCGCTGCCCGGTTGCACCGAGTAGTTCGCGGGCTCGCCGTTCGCCGTCGTCCACGTGCCGCCGCCCGGCGACATGCCCCAGCCCCCGCCGACCGTGCGGTCGAACACGTCGGAGAACGGCCGCTTCTGCTCGCTGAAGGAGCGCCGCGGTCCCCGGACGGCGACAGTGCGGGCGCCCGCGGTGAGCACGGCCAGCGTGCCTTTCGCGTCGGACACCCCGGTGCGCCCGCCCGGCAACGCCTCGACGGTGAGCGGTCCGCGCACCGGGTCCGGGAACCACTCGGCGTCCCCGAACGCGATCAAGCCCGGAATGCGGTGGCGCGCGAACGTCATCGCGCCTCCCTCGGCTGCTGCCGCGGCCGCCACCGGACCCTCGGCACGGGCGGGCACCGAGCCGGCCAACGGTACCGCGGCGAACGCGGCCAGCACGGATCTGCGGTTCAACGACGACATTCCCACTCCCCCAGGTCGCTGTGTCCCAGCGGATCCTACGGCTGCCAGTGGAGCGGCTCGAACGATTGGTCCTGCCAGATCAGCCGGGACTCCTCCTCGGGGTACGCGGTCACCTGGTCATGAGAGTCGAAGACCCTCGTGAGGCGGTCGGCGGAGTCGTAGGCGGGCCAGCCGAGATCGCGGCCGGTCGCGAACGCCGTCCACGCGCCGCGCATGCGGTCAGACAGCTGCTCCGCCTCGGGTGTCACGTCGCCGATCAGCATCGCGGGCTGGCCGCGATCGAGGTTGCCGAACATCAGCGGCACGTCGAGGCCGTGGCACGCTCCCAGCGCGCCTCCCATGCCTGGCGCGGGCCACGCCAGCACGTACAGGTGCGCACGACCGCCCGCCGCGGCCTGTGCCTCGGCCAGCCGCAACGACGGCATCCGGAACAGCCAGTCCGAGCAGACCAGGTCGTACAGCTCCTCCGGGCCCGCGTCCGGGAAGCTCTCCCGGTAGCGGCGGGCACCGTCCGGGCCGGGCGCGAGGAAGTCCAGCGCGTTGGCCGCCTGCTCGTCCGTCACCTCGCCGAGCATGCCGTCGAGCGCGGTGAGGATCCGTTGCTCGTGCCGGGTGTGGCCGACGATCAGGTCGACGTGCTTCGCCGCGCCCCCGGCCACCGCCTCCCACGGTGTGACCGGCAGGACCTCACCGTCGACGATCGGCGCGAACGGGATCCGCTTGTATCCGGCCGGCCCCCAGGAACCGGGCGAGCCGGCCATCACTTCCAGCATGTCGTCGCCGACGACCGGCAGGTCAGAAGGATCCACAGTGGACAGATCCTCCAGGACGGGGATCCACCCCAGTCCGGCCGCGCACACCGCGGCGATGCCGAAGGCCATCCTGGGTGTGAAGTACGTGCCCTGCACGCTGCTCGCGATCGCCCGGTGGAACAACCCGGCGGCCCGCGGCATGGCGAGCAACGAGGCCACCGAGCCACCGCCCGCCGACTGACCGAAGATCGTCACGCGGGCGGGGTCGCCGCCGAACGCGCGAATGTTGTCCTGCACCCATTCCAGGGCCGCGACCTGGTCCAGCAGGCCGCGGTTCGCTTGAGCGGGAGCACCGTCGATGAAGCCGAAGCCCTCCATGCCGACGCGGTAGTTGAACGTCACCACGACCACGCCGTCCCCGGCGAGCCGGGTGCCGTCGTACTCGGGGAGACCCGACGTGCCGAACAGGTAGGCGCCGCCCTGGATCCACACCATGACGGGCAGGTTCGCGGCGAGATCGGGCGACCAGACGTTGACGGTCAACCAGTCGTCGCCCTTGTCGCCCATCGCGTCCATGCCGAACATCCCCAACTGCGGCGGTGGCGGGCCGAAGGCCGACGCGTCCCGCACACCGTCCCACGCCGCGGCCGGCTGGGGCGCGGCGAACCGCAGATCTCCCACCGGGGGCGCGGCGAACGGGATGCCGCGAAAGACGGCGACGCCCGATTCCACAGTGCCTCGAACCATTCCACCGCTCACGCGCGCCTCGACCATGCGCGGATCCTTGCCGCCCTGCCCGCCGGGCGCCACGCAATTACGGCGGTCAGGCCGTGACCACGACCTTCGCCCGCGCGTGCTCCTTCTCGACGTGCCGGATCGCGTCCGGCACGTCGGTCAGCGGGTAGATCCGCTCGATCACCGGCACCAGCTGTCCCGACTCGGCGAGCTCCCGCAGCGCGGCCAGGTTCTCCTTGCCGGGCTTGGCCTCCAGCACCACGAGCCGCTGCCGGGCGAACGGCCCGAGCACCTTGCCCTGGATGATCAGCCGGTACGGGCCGAACAGGACACCGCCGGTGAAGCTGCCTCCCCCGGACAGCACGAGCGTCCCGTCCGGGGTGAGGGCGCCCCGCAGCTCGCTCATCGACCGGTTGCCCACGAGGTCGAAGATCAGGTCGTAGCGTTCACCGGCGCGGGCGAAGTCGTCGGTCCTGTAGTCGATGACGTGATCCGCGCCGGCCGCCCGCACCTGCTCGACGTTGCGCGTGCTGCACACCCCGGTCACGATCGCCTTGCGCGCCTTGGCGATCTGCACCGCCATCAGCCCGACGCCGCCGGACGCGCCGTTGATCAGCACCTTCTGCCCGCTCTGCAGGTCGCGCAGGCCCATCCACGCGGTGTTTCCCGCCAACGGCAGCGTCGCCGCCTGCTCGAACGTGAGGTTCGACGGCTTGTGTTCCACCAGGTGCTGCGGCACGCACACGTACTCGGCGAAGGCGCCCTCGACCTCACCGAACACCTCGTCCCCCACCTGCAGCAGCCCGTTCACACCGGGCCCGACTGCCTCGACCACGCCCGCGAAGTCGAGCCCCCTGATCCGGGTCTTCGGCCCGCGCAGCCCCAGGAACAGCCGTGCGAAGTACGGGTCGCCCCGCATCACGTGCCAGTCGGCGGCGTTCACCGACGACGCGCGCACGCGCACGAGCACCTCCCCGGCGCCGGGCACGGGCCGTTCGACCTCTCTGAGTTCCAGCACGTCCGCCGAGCCGTACCTGTCCTGCACGATCGCCTTCATCGCGGCCTCCCTCGTTGGCAGGAAGTTAAGCCGTGGCAACGCACATCCACATCAGGGACGACCCCTAGTGGCGTGGCCCGATGTCACCGGACCTCGCCCGTCTGCTCCTTGACCATGTACTCGGCGTACCAGTCGGGCCAGTTCTCGTCGTACTCGCCGCCGTTGCGCTTCTCGTACTCACCGTGCGCCAGCGCTGCCCTGCGCAACGCCGAGGCCAGATCGGCGATCGACGTGTAGGACGTGTCGTCGGCGTCGACCCGGCCGGGAAGACGAGTGGTCACCTCCTGCAGGATCCACGTGTTGCCGTCCGGGTCGGCGAACTCGGCGCGGGTGAAGTAGCTCCGGCGTTCCGGGTCGGCGCCCTCGACGGGACCGTCCGGGCCGCCGTGGTAGAGCGGGCCGACCTTGATCCCTGCGGCGAGAAGGGCCTCGTGCGTCTCGACGATGTCCGAGACGATCAGGAAGTGCCGGCCGGAACCGGGTGCGGCGGTCGTGACGCCCTCGCCGAAGTGGATGGACGCGCCGGAGCCGTACGGAGTGAACTGCACGACCCACGGCGGGGTGACGTCCAGGCGCCAGCCGAGGCGGCTGTAGAACTCCTTGGCGCGCTCCACGTCGGTGACGGGGATGACCGTGACCTCGATCTTCATGTCGATCTCTGTCAACTTCTTCACTTCGCTGTTTCCTTTGCCAGATCGCGGAGGCCGTTCAGGAAGGCCTCGGAGAAGGTGGGGAACGGTTGGACGACGTCGAGCAGCACGGACAGCGGGACCTTCGCGCGGATCGCGACGGTGGCCTGCTGGAGCCATTCGCCCGCCTCGGGGCCGATGGCGTAGGCGCCCGTGAGGACTTCGCCGTCGGAGACGAGGGTCAGGAAGCCGGGTCGCGTGTCGTACTCACGGGTGTAGGTGGCCGTGCGCGCGACGCCGGACAGGTGGACGGTTGCGGTGTACTTTCCTTCTGCCGCACCAACTGCGGCGACCTGCGGATCGGTGAACACGACCCGTGGCACCGCGTCGTAGTTGACACTGGCCGGCCTGCCGAGGATGTTCGCGGCGGCGACGCGGCCCTGGTACTTGCCGACGTGGGTCAGGTTCCACTGACCGGTGACGTCGCCGACCGCCCAGATGCCGTCGGCCACGTTCATCCGCTCGTCGGTGCCCAGCCCGTGCGGATTCGGTTCGACACCAACGGTTTCGAGCCCGATGCCCTCGACCCGCGGACGCCTGCCGGTGGCGACGAGGAGCCTGTCGCCGCGCAGCCGCGTGCCGTCCGGAAGGTCGAGCACGTACTCGTCACCCTCCTTGGCGGCGGCGGTGGCGTGCGCGCCGAGGTGGAGCTCGACGCCGTCGGCGGCCAGCGCCTCGCCGAGCGCACGGCCGACCGCCTCCGGTTCGCGGGGCAGCAGGTGGTCCGCGCCGTCGACCAGCGCGACCGATGCGCCGAGGCGGGTGAACGCCTGGGCCATCTCGACACCCGTCGGCCCACCGCCGAGGATCAGCAGCCTGGCGGGGATCTCCTCGGCACCGGTGGCCTCGCGGTTCGTCCACACGTCCAGCTCGCGCAGGCCGGGGATCGGCGGGATGAACGCTTCCGAGCCCGTGGCGATCACGATGTGGTCGGCCGTGTGGGTCTCGTCGCCCACCGCGACGGTCTTCGGCCCGGCGATCCGGCCGTCGCCGCGCAGCACGTCGATACCGGTGTCACGGGCCCACTTCTCGGCACCCGCGTCGTCGTAGGACGAGACCATGAAGTCCCGCCACGCCAACGCCGCCCTGGCGTCGACCTGACCGGTGACCGCCTCCCGTGCGCCGGGCACGTCCCGCGCGCTGGCGACGGCCTCGCCCGCGCGCAGCAGCGTCTTCGACGGGATGCACGCGTAGAAGGTGCACTCACCGCCGAGCAGCTCGCGCTCGACCAGCGCGACGCGGAGACCTCCGTCGGCGACGGCGGCGGCGAAGTGCTCGCCGGGTGACCCGCCGCCGATGACGATGACGTCGTAGTGGGTCATCACACCCGTCCCGGCAGACGCGTCGTGACTTCCTGCAGGATCCAGCCGTTGCCGTCGGGGTCGCTGAACGAGGCGTACGAGGAGTAGCTGCGGCGCTCCGGGTCAGGGCCCTCCACCCGCGCCTTGGTTCCCGCGTGGTGGAACACACCGCCCTTGTCGTGGAACACCTCGCTGATCTGCACCCCACGGCTCGCCAGCTCCGCCCGCGCGGCCACGACGTCGTCGACGATCAGGTACAGGCCCTGCGCGCTGCCCGGCTCGGCGTCGGACACGCCGCTGCCGAAGATCACCGACGCTCCGGATCCCGGCGGGGTGAGCTGCGCGACGCGCAGGCCGTCCTCGGCGGTGAAGTCGGCGTCCAGGCGCCAGCCCAGCGTCTTGTAGAAGTGCTCCGCGCGGTCCACGTCGGCGACCGGGATGACCACCACTTCGAGCTTGAAGTCCATCAGGACCATCTCCTTCGTTGTCGATGACACGAGACTGCTCGCGCCAGGGGGCCGCTCGAACCCGTGGAACACCCTGGTCACTCCCTGGCACGTAGGCTCGGGGCCGTGTCGGACGATCTCCTGGGCAGACGCGCTGAGGGCGAGGCGCTGGACCGCCTGCTGACGCGGGCGAAGTCGGGCAGCGGCCAGGTGCTGGTGCTGCGCGGTGAGGCGGGAATCGGCAAGACGGCGCTGCTCGACCACGTGTCGGCGCGGGCGTCGGGGTTCCGGGTCACGCGGGCCGCGGGCGTGGAGGCGGAGAGCGCGTTCCCGTACGCCGGCCTGCACCAGCTGTGCGTGCCGTTCCTCGACCGGCTCGACAAGCTGCCCGCACCCCAGCGCGAGGCCCTCGGCACCGCGTTCGGCCTGACGTCCGGACCCCGGCCGACGCGGTTCATGGTGGGGCTGGCGGTGCTGACGCTGCTCGCCGAGGTCGCGGACGAACAGCCGCTGGTGTGCCTGGTCGACGACGCGCAGTGGCTCGACTCGATGTCGTCCGCGGTGCTCGGCTTCGTCGCCCGCAGGCTGCTCGCGGAACGGATCGTGCTGGTCTTCGGCCTGCGCGAGGGCAACGACCACCTGGACGGGCTGCCGGAGCTGCTCGTGCGCGGCCTCGACGACACCGACGCCCGCGCGTTGCTCGACTCGGTGATCAAGGGGCCGGTCGACGGCCGGGTGCGCGACCGGATCGTCGCCGAGGCTCGCGGCAACCCCCTCGCGTTGCTGGAGCTGCCGCGCGAGGTGGCCGACGGGCTCGACGCCGGGCCGCTGACCAGCAGGATCGAACAGGCCTTCGTCCGCCAGATCGAAGCCCTGCCCGCCGACACGCGCCTGCTCATGCTGACAGCGGCCGCCGAGCCGCTCGGTGACGCGACCCTGCTGTGGCGCGCGGCCGGGCTCCTCGGGCTCGGTGCCGACCCGGCGGCCGCCGCGGTGGGCACCGGGCTGATCGAGTTCGGGACACGGGTCCAGTTCCGGCACCCGCTGGTGCGGTCGGCCGTGTACCGGTCAGCGTCCACTGTGGACCGTCAGCGCGTGCACCGGGCGCTCGCCGACGTGACCGACCCGGCGATCGACCCGGACCGCCGCGCGTGGCACCGCGCCCAGGGCACCGCCGCGCCCGACGAGGAGGTCGCGGCCGACCTGGAGAACACCGCGTCACGCGCCCAGGCCAGGGGCGGGCTGCTGGCCGCGGCGGCGTTCCTCGAACAGGCCGCGGTGCTCACCCCGGAACCCGGCCTCCGCGCTTCCCGCGAGCTCGCCGCCGCGCGCGCCAAACGCGACGCCGGTGCACTGGACGCGGCGCTGCGGTTGTTGTCGGCCGTCGAAGCCGGTCCGCCGGACGAGCGCCGCAGTGCCGAGGTCGAGCACCTGCGCGGGCACATCGCGTTCGACCGGCGCCGTGTCGGCGAGGCCGCTCCCCTGCTGTTCAGCGCGGCCCGCCGGCTCACCCCGTTCGACCCCGACCTGGCCCGCGAAACCCACCTGGAAGCCCTCTCCGCGACGATCTGGGCCGGTGCGCCGCTGGCCGACGCGGCCCGCACCGCTCCCCCTCCGCGCACCCCGCCGTCCGCGATCGACCTGGTCCTGGAGGCGCTCAGCACCCGCATCACGTCCGGCTACGCGGCGTCCGTACCGCACATGACCCGTGCGCTGGAAGAGGTACGCGCGCTGAAGGTCGCCACCGAGGACATCAGCCGTCTGCCGTGGCTCTTCGGCTACCGCGCCGGCGGCATCGTCGCGACCGAGATGTTCGACTTCGAGACACGCCACGCGTTCGCCCAGCAACAGGTGCGCCTGGCACGCGAATCCGGCGCCCTCGTACAGCTGCAGTTCGCGTTGAACTTCTTGGCGGACAACGAACTCATGGCCGGTGATCCGGCCGCCGCGCAGGCACTGATCGAGGAGGACAGGCGCATCTCCGAGGTCACCGGCACACCGCCGGTCGCCTACGCCGTCCTGCTGCAGGCCGCCCACCGAGGCGAGGACCTGGCCACCGCCGTTGGCGCGCAAGCACGTTCGGAAGGCCAGGGACGCCTCGCGGTCATCGCGGACTGGACCCTCGTGATCCTCCACAACGGACTGGGCAGGCACGACCTGGCCCGCGACGCCGCGGCGCGCGTGGTCAACTCCGATGCCCTCGTCTACAGCTGCCTGGCCACCACCGAGCTGGCCGAGGCCGCGTCCCGCACCGGAGACACCGGCCTGGTGACTGAGGCTTTGGAACGTTCATCGGCGTGGGTCGACACCGACTGGTCGTCGGGCCTCAAGGCCCGCTTGCGCGCGTTGAACGGTTCTCCCGACGGCTTCCGGGAGTCGATCGACTTCTTCGCCCGCACGGGTCTGCGGCCGGAACTGGCTCGCGGCCATCTGCTGTACGGCGAGTGGCTGCGCCGCGAGGGCCAACGCGTCGAGGCGCGCGATCACCTCCGCACGGCCCACGAGATGCTGACGTCCTGTGGCATGCCCACGTTCGCCGACCGCGCTCTGCGTGAACTGCAAGCCACCGGCGAAACGGCTCGCAAGCGCACCGCGGAGCCGACCGACGAGCTGACCGCGCAGGAGTACCAGATCGCCCGGCTGGCCCGCGAGGGCTTCTCGAACCCGGAGATCGGCACGCGCCTGTTCATCAGCCCGCGCACCGTGGAATGGCACCTGCGCAAGGTGTTCGGCAAGCTCGGTGTGACGTCGCGGAGACAGCTCCGCGACGCCACGTTTCCGCTGCCTGGCTGACGACCCGCTTGAACGCCCGTTCGGGAATGCGGCCGTCAGTGCACTACCCGCTGGTGGCTCGTAGGCTCAGTTCCCCGCAGCGAACCAGTCCTGCAGGCTGGTCGGCTGCAGCTGCGCGCCCTCGTTGGGCACGAGCTGCCTGCCCGTCAGGAACGTGCCGAAGTACTTGGCCTGCGGGTCGCTCACGACCTCGCGCTCGTCCTTGCGCTGGGTCAGCACCGTGCGAATCCAGCCGTCCATGGTGAACTCCTCCGGCCCGCCGATCTCCAGCACGCCGTTGACCGGCTCGGTCGCGGCGGTCCTGCCGACCACCGCGGCGACGTCCGAGGCCGCGATCGGCTGCACACCACCGTGCGGGAGGTGCACGACGCCGCCGACGTCCGCCGAGTTCGCGATGGCGCCCGCGAACTCGAAGAACTGGGTGGCGCGGATGATGGAGTACGTGAGGCCGGACTCCTTGATGAGCTTCTCCTGCGCCGCCTTCGCCCGCAGGTAGCCGGAGTCGGGCAGCTCGTCCGTGCCGACGATCGACAGCGCGACGTAGTGACCGACGCCTGCCTTCTTGGCGGCGTTCGTCAGGTTGGTGGTGGCGGCGGTGAAGAAGTTCATGACGTCGTCGTCGGCGAACGACGGCGAGTTCGACACGTCGACGAGCACGTCGGCGCCCTGCAGGACCTCCTCGACGCCTTCGCCGGTGACCGTGTTGACGCCGCTGTTCGGTGACGCGGGCACGGCGTCGTGGCCGTGCTCACCGAGCCGCTTCACGACCTGGCTGCCGATCAACCCGGTGCCGCCGATGACAACGATCCTCATGGGTCCGTCCCTCTCGTGAGCCCGCCCGGTGCGGGTGTTCACGAGCTAAGACAGGACAGCCCGCGCCGTTGTGACAGGCCTACTGGAACGCGTTCAGCTTTTCCGGGTTGACCAGCCACATCACCTGGTCGATGCCCTCCGCGGAGGCCGTCACGGTGATCACCGCGTAGGTCGTGCCGTCCTTGCGCAACCGGACGGCGCTCAGGCCGTTCGCGTCGACGTAACCGACCTCGGCACCCGCCCAGAACCCCGGTGCCCACGCCGCGAAGATCTTCGCCAGCGCCGCCGCGCCGAACAGCGGCCGGCCCGCCGCCCGCACCGCGCCGTTGCTGTCGGAGTAGCTCACCACGTCCTGCGCGAACAGCTTCTCGAGCGCGGCCAGGTCACCGGCCTGCGCGGCCGCCACGAACGCTTCCAGGAGCCTGCGCTGCTCGGCGCGCTCGACGGGGACCCTGCGCTCGTCGGCCAGGTGCTTGCGCGCCCTGCTGACCAGCTGCCGCGCCGCGACCTCGCTGGTCTGCACGATCTCTGCGATCTCCCGGTACGGGTAGTCGAACGCCTCGCGCAGCACGTACGCGGCGCGCTCGGTCGGCGTGAGCTTCTCCAGCAGCATCAGCACCGCGAGCTCCAGCACAGCACCCTGCTCGGCACCGAGCTGCGGATCGGCGGCCGTGTCCACCGGCTCCGGCAGCCACGGGCCGACGTAGGTCTCCCGCCGGGCCCGCGCGGTCTGCGACTCGTTGATCGCGAGCCGGGTGATCGCCGTCGCCAGGTAGGCCTCGGGGTTGACCACCGACGCGCGGTCCGCGAGCTGCCAGCGCAGCCAGACCTCCTGCAGGAGGTCCTCCGCGTCGGCCACGCTGCCGGTCATGCGGTAGGCGATGCCGAACAGCCTCGGCCGAGCCGCCGCGAACGCCGACTCGGCCTGCTCCAGCTGTGTCATGCCACCGCTCCCCTCGTCAGACCGCCACGTTAGCGCCGATCGGACGAGGGGATGATGTGGCGCCCCGCACGTGGGGTCAGGCGCACGTCCAGCGCAGTGGCCCGTGGCTGTACGCGTGGCTGAAGAGGCTGTCGTCGTTGCCCACGACGAACAACTCGAAGACGCCGGTGACACCGTCGGGATAGGGCAGTTCGCTCTGGAAGGCCGTGTCCCGCCAGACCGACGCGCGGCCCATGATGTCGGACCGCTCACCGGTGATCAGTCCGCCCGCGTTGACGGCGTACGCGGTTCCGCCGTCCTGGATGTTCTGGACGTTGCCGTTGCTGTCCCACAACAGCGACTGCGACGAAGGCCACGACCCGTCGAGCCGGTAGCCGACCACCTTGCCGCCCCGGATCGCCTGGGGATAGATCTGCCGGCCCTCGTCCGCCAGCCGCGTCAGCTGACCGTCGCGCCACAGGTATCCCCCGCCGTCGCGCCTGAGCAACACCGTGCCGTCGTCGTCGAGGTCCTCCGGAATGCCGTCGGACCTCTCGATGATCCGAGGCGCGGCCGCGACCGTGGACCACACCAGCCCCACGCTTGCGCCGTCCGCGAGCCGCACGGCGCCGCCCAGCACGTCACCGCGTTCGTTGAGAGTGTCCGGGGCGGAGAGCTGGTAGCCCTCCGGCGCGACGAGCTCGGTGATCGTGCCCGTGCCCTGGTGGCCACCCGAGTACAGCAGCACCAGCAAGCGCTGCTGGCCGGGGATGCGGCCGCTGACCAGCACGGTTCCCGCGGAGTTCTCGCCTCTCACCTCCAGACCGCCCAGGTGTGCGAGCTCCTGCACCACGTGCGGTTGCCCGTTGGTCCAGAGCACGACGTCGTTGGTGTTCGTCCCCGGCCGGCGCGACGTGCCCGCGTAGTTGCCGTGGCTGTCGGTGCCCTTCACCCTGGTGAACGCCGGGTCGTAGCCGGACGGCGCCGGCACCTTCGACACGGCCCAGGTGCACTGCGATGGGTCGTCGGCTGCCATCGCCGGAACGGAAACAGTGGTGCAGGCGAGGCCCAGCGCTGCGACGAGCGCGAGTTTGCGCATGTGATTCCCCCAGAATCAGTCGAGGACATGATCTTCACACCTCCTGCCCGCGCACGGTTCCGACAGTGGGGAGCACCACTCGAACGGCCCAGTGGCAACCGATCGCACCGGCCACATAGGACGATCGAGATGCCAGACTGGCCGGGTGACCGCAGAACGAATCGGCCCGCCGCTGCAGGCGGGCGAACGCGAGACGCTGCGCGCGTTCCTCGACTTCCACCGCGCCACCCTCGCGATGAAGTGCGAAGGTCTCTCCGACGACGACCTGCGCCGCCGCTCGATGCCGCCGTCCACGCTGACGTTGCTCGGCCTCGTGCGGCACATGGCGGAGGTGGAGCGCACCTGGTTCCGCAAGGTGATCAACGGCGAGGACATCCCGCTGGTGTGGTCGGACGACAACGACTACCAGGTCGCCTACGACGCCTCGAAGTCAAGCCGCAGCGAGGCTTTCGCGGCCTGGCAGAACGAGGTCGAGCACGCGCGCCGGATCGAGCGCGAGGCCGAGTCGCTCGATGTGACGGGCTACCAGCCGCGGTGGTCCGAGCAGGTGTCGCTGCGCCTGGTCATGCACCACCTCTGTCACGAGTACGCGCGCCACAACGGCCATGCGGACTTCCTGCGCGAGGGCATCGACGGCGTCACGGGGGCGTGACGGCCCGATCCGCCTGCGCGGAGCTCCGGTACCCCAGATCGGCGCTGATCCGTTTCGCGGCGTCCAGCAGCAATGGCACCACATCACGCCGGATCGCCTCAACCGACGATCGCCCGACGGACGTGGAGGACGCGAGCGCCGCCACCACCTCACCGGACCGGTCGCGGACGGGCGCGGACACCGAGAGCAGGCCGATCTCCAGCTCCTCCGCGACGATCGACCACCCGTCCGACCGAACCTGCCGCAGCACGCCGCGGAAGGCGTCGGCGTCGGTGACCGTGTGCCTGGTGAGCGCGGGCAGCCCGGCCGCGATGATCTCGCCGACCACGGCGTCCGGTGCCCACGCGAGCAGCACCCGGCCCATCGACGTCGCGAAGGCCGGGATCCGGGTGCCGATCGACACGTTGATGCTCATGATCCGCCGCACCGGCACGCGCGCGACGTACACCGCGTCCCGCCCGTCCAGCTCCGCGAGCGACGCCGACTCGCCGGTTTTCACCGACAGGTCCAGCAGGTGCGGGTGCGCGACTTCGATCATCGCGTGCGACGCCGAGTAGTGCTGCCCGATGCTCAGCACCCGCGGCGTCAGCGACCACCTGCTGCCGGACGCACGCACGTACCCGAGTCGCTGCAGCGTGAGGAGGATCCTGCGGACCGCGGGACGCGACAGGCCGGTGGCGGCGGCCAGCTCCGCGAGGTTCGGGTTGACCCGCTCCTCGTCGAACGCGAGCAGCACCGCGAACCCGCGCTCGATGCTCTGGATGAAGTCGCGCTCGTCCGGATCGCTCACCATCGCCTCATCCTCCCGTTGACAGCGCCACGAAGGCAGGGCACCCTCAATGTAACCGCATCGCGTACAACTTGTACGCATAGCGTACAGAAGAGCGGAGATGTCGCTTGATCACCGCACGGGTTCGGCACCGCGCGACGGCGGGTATTCCCGCTCACGGTGGCACCTCGATCGACCGCCACGCCGGTTGTCCAGGCGCGAGGAGCTGCTGCCCACGCCGCCGTCGCGGCCTTCACCAGGAGGTGACCGTTGCTCTTCCACGTGCGCATGGACGTCTCGCTCCCCCACGACCTCGACCACAACCGGCGTGCCGAACTCATCGCCGCCGAAAAGGACCGGGCGCTGGAACTGCAGAAACTGGGTGTGTGGCCGCACCTGTGGCGGGTCGTCGGGCACCACAGCACCATCTGCGTCTTCGACGTGCCGTCCAACGACGAGCTGCACGCGCTCCTCTCGTCGTTACCGCTGTGGGAGTTCATGCGGGTCGAGGTGACGCCGCTGGCACAGCACCCCTCCGACCTGGCGGCCCAGCCATGACGGCCGTGCGCGAAAACAGCTAAAAGGAGAATTCATGCGTGACGCCGTCATCTGCGAGCCCATCCGCACCCCGGTGGGCCGCTACAACGGTGCGATCAAGGAGCGCACGGCCCAGGAGCTGGGCGCCATCGTGGTCCAGGAGCTGATGCGCCGCACCGGCCTGGATCCGTCCGATGTGGACGATCTGGTGCTCGGCCACTGCTACCCCACCATGGACGCCCCGGCGATCGGCCGCGTCATCGCGCTGGACGCGGGTCTCGGTGTCGGCGTGCCGGGTGTGCAGCTCGACCGCCGTTGCGGCTCCGGGCTGCAGGCCGTGATCAACGCTGCCATGGCGGTGCAGACCGGTGCGCAGGACCTCGTGCTCGCGGGCGGCGTGGAGAGCATGTCGAACGCCGGGACCGAGGCTCTGGCTCGCGGCCGGGTGACCGCCGGTGGCGTCAACTTCCCGGTGCCCGGCGGCATGCTGGAGACCGCGGAGAACCTCCGGCGCGAGTACGACATCTCCCGCACCGAGCAGGATGAACTGGCGTTGCGCAGCCATGAGCGTGCGGTGGCGGCGCGGGATCGTTTCGCGGACGAGCTGGTCGCTGTCGGGGACTTCGTGGCGGACGAGCACCCGCGGCCGGGTTCGACGCTGGAGAAGCTCGCGTCGTTGAAGACCGTCATGGACGTCGAGGGCGCGACCGTCACCGCGGGCAACGCGAGCGGGCAGAACGACGGCGCCGCGCTCTGCGTCGTCACGCACTCCGATCGTGCCGCCGAGCTGGGCCTGCGTCCGCTGGCGCGCCTGGTTTCGTGGGCGTCGGCGGGGGTCGAACCGGCGCGGATGGGGATCGGGCCGGTGCCGTCGTCCGCACGGGCCTTGCAGATCGCCGGCCTGAAGCTCGGCGACATGGACCTGATCGAGCTGAACGAGGCGTTCGCCGCGCAGGTGCTCGCGGTGACGCGCGAGTGGGGTCTCTCCGACTTCGAGCGGCTCAACGTCAACGGTTCCGGCATCGCGCTCGGGCATCCCGTCGGCGCGACGGGTGCGCGGATTCTCGCGACGATGCTGCGCGAGCTGGAGCGCCGTGACGGCAGGTACGCGCTGGAAACCATGTGCATCGGTGGCGGGCAGGGGCTCGCGGCGGTCTTCGAGAGGGTGTCATGAACAAGGTCGTGGCCTCCGCCGCGGACGCCGTGTCCGATGTGGACGACGGCGCGACCATCGCCGTGGGCGGCTTCGGGCTGTGCGGTGTGCCGAAGGTGCTCATCAACGCCTTGTACGACAAGGGTGCCGGCTCGCTCGGCATCGTGTCGAACAACTGCGGCGCCATGGACCAGGGCCTCGCCGTGCTGCTGTCCGCCGGCCGGATCGCCCGCGTCACCGGCTCGTACATCGGCCAGAACAAGGAGTTCGCCCGCCAGTACCTCGCGGGCGAGATCGAGGTGGAGCTGATCCCGCAGGGCACGCTCGCGGAACGCCTGCGCGCGGGCGGCACCGGCATTCCCGCCTTCTACACGCCCGCCGGCGTCGGCACGCTCGTCGCGGACGGCGGCCTGCCGTGGCGATACCACCCGGACGGCACCGTCGCGATCGCCTCGCCTCCCAAGGAGGTGCGCGAGTTCGACGGCCGCGAGTACGTGCTGGAACACAGCATCCGCACCGACTTCGCGCTGGTGCGGGCGGCGCGCGCGGACCGGTTCGGCAACCTGGTGTTCGAGAAGTCGGCCCGCAACTTCAACCCGCTCGCCGCGATGGCCGGCCGGGTCACGATCGCCGAGGCCGAAGAGCTCGTCGACGTCATCGACCCCGACGACGTGCACCTGCCCGGCATCTTCGTGCAACGGGTGGTGGCGCTGAGTCCTGACGAGGCAACGGACAAGAGCGTGGAGTTCAGGACGGTGCGCCGTGTGGAGTCGTGACGAGATGGCCGCCCGCGCCGCCGCGGAACTGCGCGACGGCGAGTACGTCAACCTCGGCATCGGCGTGCCCACGCTGATCCCGAACCACCTGCCGCCGGGCGTCGAGGTGGTGCTGGAGTCCGAGAACGGCATCCTCGGCGTCGGTCCCTACCCGCTCGACGACGAGGTCGATCCCGACCTGATCAACGCGGGCAAGGAGACCGTGACCGTGCTGCCGGGAGCGTCGTTCTTCGACTCGGCGCTGTCGTTCGGCATGATCCGCGGCGGCCACGTCAACGTGGCGGTGCTCGGCGCGATGGAGGTGTCGGCGCGCGGTGACCTGGCGAACTGGGCGGTGCCCGGCAAGCTCGTCACGGGCATCGGTGGCGCGATGGACCTCGTGCACGGTGCTCGCCGCGTGATCGTCGTCATGACCCACACCGCGAAGGACGGCAGCCCGAAGCTCGTCGAGGAGTGCACGCTTCCGCTGACCGGCAAGGGATGCGTCGATCGGGTGATCACCGACCTGGGCGTGTTCGACGTGACGCCGGACGGTCTGCGGCTCGTCGAGCTCGCGCCGGGCGTGACCGAGGAGACGGTGCGCGAGCGCACTGCCGCACCACTAGTGGCGTGATCCTCGCGCTCGCGGCGGGTGTGACGCCGTGGAGCACACCGTTTCCGGCGTGGACACCGGCGAGGAAGTCCCGGACGAACTGGACGGCCCACTGCACGAGCTGATCCTTCCGCTGGGCCGGACCGCTGCCCCGAGCAGTCCGACGGCGGCACAGGCGAGGAAAGCGGTGAGGTGGCCGGCGTGGTCGACGACCGCGCCGGTCAGCGGCGCGCCTGCGGCCTGTCCGGCGGCGATCATCAGGAAGGACGTGCCGACACCGGTGGCGGGCCGGCCGGCGTGCACCCTCGTGCTCCACACCAGGACCAGCCCGCACAGCGCGATGTAGGCCCCACCGAACAGAGCGGCGGCCACGAGCGTCAGTGCCACGCTCGCCGGCCACAACGCGAGTGCCGCGGTCGCCGCGGAGAGCAGGACGAGCACGAGCGTCCACGAGGTGCGCAGCCCGATGCCGCCGGCCAGGTGCCCGCTGAACGCGCCGAGCATCCCGGCCAGCCCGATCAGCGACCACATGATCGTCGCCACGGCCGGGCCCGCCTGCACCACGTCCCGCCCGAACGTCCAGACGGCCGAGCTCGCGAGGCCCAGCAGGAACGCGGCGACGAGCATCACCGGCGCACCCGCCGGCAGCAGGCTCCCCTGCTCACCACGCACGTCAGCGCGGCCGCGCGGCACCGTCGCGATGATCCACCACGTCACGGCGGCGGACAGCACCGCGAACGTCGCCCACGCGAACCGCCAGTCGTCGAGCAGCGCCATCGCGATCGGCCCGGACAACAGCACACCGACGCCGGTCCCCGCGTTCACCACCGACTGCGCCCGGTCCTGCCGCGACCTGTCGGCGGCACGGGCGATCGCCTCGGCCATCGGCGGCGACGCAAGGCCGGTGCTCGCCCCAGCGACCAGAATCCCGACCGCGAGCATCACGCCGTTGACCGACACCGCGACCAACGCCGTGCCGGCCGCCGCGACCACCCCGGCCGCGGCCGCCACCACACGCGGCCCGAACCGGTTCGTCAACACGAACCCGGCGATGATCGCGATCCCATAGCCGACGTAGCCACCCGCCGCGATCACGCCGAGCAGCGTGGCGTCCAACGCGAACTGGCGCTGAAACACGGGCGCGAACAGGCCGTAAGCGAATCGCGCGAAGCCGTAGCACACACCGATGAGTGCCGTACCCGCGCAGATCAGCGATACCAGTCCTGTACGCATGGTCCTCCACCAAGTAGAACCGTGGTTCTAGTCCTACCATAGCCACGTGTCCCTCACGGCGCGAGAGCGCATCCTCACCGCGGCCGACGAGCTGTTCTACGGCGACGGCATCGCGACCACCGGCGTGGACACCGTCGTGGACCGGGCGGGGGTCGCGCTCGGCTCGGTCTACAACAACTTCGGCGGCAAGGACGGGCTGGTCGAGGCGTACCTGCGGCGGCGCGACCACCTGTGGCGCGCATTGTGGGAACGGGTCGCCGCTGACGCCGCGACCCCGCGCGAGCGCGTCCTCTCCGTGTTCGACGCCCTGCTCGAGTGGTGCCGCGACCAGGCTGCGGACCAGGGCTGTGCGCAGGTCGCGGGTTTACTGCAACTGCCGGCGGGACATCCAGCGGTCGCGGTGGCACGCACCCACAAGGAGCACCTGATGCGCCGGCTCACCGAGCTGGCCGCAGGCCTGACCGGGGTGCGCGAGGTCGCCGAGGACGTCGCGATCCTCTACGAGGGCGTCCTGGTCCGGATGCTGCTCGGGTCCCCGCCGGAGGAGGCGATCCCGCGGGCCAGAAAAATGGCGGAAACCGTGATTGCCGCTCGAAGTGGAACCAGCGCTCCATGATTTACCGGTGCCTAACCGGCCGGCGCCACCGTGAGGCATGCGCAAAACGATGTTGATCCTGCCCGCGGTGGCCCTCTCGGTGCTCGCGCTGACGGGCACCGCCCAGGCCGAGCGGGCGCCAGGCTGCGCCGACACCGTGCAGATCGGCTCCACCGGGCACGTGAAGAAGGGCAGCACGATCATCGCGTCGGTGAAGCAGTTCAAGGGCTGCGGCAAGAACTGGGCCTACACCTACGTGTGGGACTCGTACGCCTCCCAGCCGGGCGGCTTCAGCTCCAGCGCCGCGATGGTCGTCAACGGTGACCGCGACTTCAACAGCAACGTCAACGGGCGCAACAAGCAGGACGTCTGGTCCAAGGGCACCAACTCGCTCACCAAGTGCACCAGGGCGTACGGCGAGGTGTGGGGTGACGGCAACGTCTACTGGGGCCAGACCGACGAGCGCTGCTAGGGCCCGTCCTCAAAGCCAGAGGGTGAGGGTGGCCAGGTCGATCATGGCTTGGTAGGACAGGGCGGTCTTGTCGTAGCGGGTGGCGATCGCGCGGAACTGTTTGAGCCGGTTGAAGCAGCGT
>NZ_BAABBE010000016.1:0-203819 GCF_039537795.1 Lentzea roselyniae | reverse complement strand
ACACGTCAAAGCCAGGGCCGGACATGGACAGCACGGTGCCCGGACCACCCAACGCGGCGAGACCGTCACGCCAACCGGCCACGTACGACGACAACGCGCGATGCGTCACCGCCACGCCCTTGGGCCGACCCGTCGAGCCCGACGTGTAGGCGATGTACGCCAACGCGTTGGGGTCGACCGGCGCGAGCGGCTCGTCCGAGACCCCGCACATCTCGTCCAGCAGCAGGACTTCACCCGCGAACCCGGACAACTCCCCCGCCAGAACCGACGTCGTCACAGCAGCAACCACACCCGCATCAGCCAGCAAAAACGCCAAACGCTCAGCAGGCAGACCAGGATTGACCGGCACATACACGCCACCACTGCGCAAAACACCCTGGAACGCCACCGCCAGCTCAAGCCCCCGCGGCACCAACACCGCCACCGGCGACTCGGTCGTCACACCGCGGCGACGCAGCCGCCCGGCCAAAGCATCGGCCCGAGCACCCAGCTCGGCGAACGTCAGCCGCTCCTCGCCGCAGATCACCGCGACCTCGGCCGAGGTCCGCGCCCACCCGTCGATCAGGTCCGGCACCGGCCGCTCGGCAGCAGGCACCGGGCCGGCACCCCACGCCACCAACGCCGCCGCCTGCTCCGGCCGTTGCAACGGCACGTCCCGCACCGCCAGCTCAGGCTGCTCCGCCACGGCCGCCAGCACGACGGTGAGCTGGTGGAGGATCCGCTCGACCGTGACCGCGTCGAACGCCGCCGTCGAGTACTCCGCCTCGATGCGCAGCGTGGCATCGACGTCCACCGCGAAGGTGAGCGGGTAGTTGCCCTGCTCCACCGAGTCGAGCAGCGGCGACAGCTCGAAGTCGGCGACCCGCGTCCGGCCGCCGGGATAGTTGCGCAGCACCACGATGCTGTCGAACAGCGCGCGGCCGGCGGGCACAGCCGACCAGCGCTGCACGTCGACCAGCGGCGAGCACTCGAACCGTTGCAGCGCAACCTGGTTGTCCCGCAACTCACGCAGCCACGACGTGAACGGCACGTCCGAGGGGACAACGGCCCGCACCGGCAACGTGTTGATGAACAGGCCCACGGTCGACTCGACACCGGCCAGCTCGGGCGGGCGGCCCGACACGGTCAGGCCGAACACCACCTCGTCCTCGCCGGAGGACGCCGACAGCACCTTGGCCCACGCGGCCTGCACCACCGCCGACAACGTCACGCGCTCCCGGCGGGCCAGGTCGACGATCTTGGCCGTGACATCCGCGGACAGCGCCGTTCTGCGGCGGTCCTGCGCGTAGTGGCTGGCCGCCTGGCGATCCACCGGCAACGGCGTGGGTGCCTCGAACCCGTCCAGGTACGTGCGCCAGAACCGCTCGGGCTCGGCCGGATCACGTCGGTCCAGCCAGGCGATGAACTCGCGGTACGACCGCACCGGGGCGAGTGCCTCGCCCTGGTAGACGGCGGACACCTCGTCCATCACGACGGGCAGGCTCCACCCGTCGCACAAACCCTGGTACAGGCCCCAAACAAGCCAGTACTGCCCGCAGCCCCGGTCGACGAGGTACAGGCGCGTCAACGGCGGCGCCGCCAGGTCGAAGCCGAGCGCGCGGTCCTGCGCCAGCAGCTCCCGCAACCGTTCCTGCTGGGTGTCGCCGTCGAGCCCGGACCAGTCGCGCAGCTGCAGCGGAACGTCGACATCGGCCAGCACGACCTGCACCGGCTCGCTGACGCCTTCCCAGACGAACCCGCTCCGCAGCGCCGGCTGGCGCGCGATCACCGTCCGCCACGCGCCGGCGAGCCGGTCGGCGTCCACGGTGCCGGTGAGCTCGTAGATCCCCTGTCCCCAGTAGAGCCCGTCACCGTCGGCCGGCGCGCCCACGACCCCGAACAGCATGCCCGACTGCACGGGCGCCAAGCGGTACACGTCCACCAGCTCGGGGAACCGTGCCGCGAGCCGGTCGACCTCGTTCTGCGCCAACGACGCCAAGGGGAAGTCCGACGGCGTGAGACCCGAGACCCCGGACCGGCAGTGCTCGACCAGCTCCTCCAGCTCCCGCTGGTAGGTCTCGGCCAGCCGCTCGACGGTCGCCGCGTCGTGCAGGTCGGCGCTGTAGTGCCACTCGACCTGCAGCTGCCCGCCGGCGGTGCGGGTCACCTCCAGGTTGAGCACGTGGGACCGGGTGCCGCGGCCGGCTGTCGCGGCACCTCGCAGGGTCGCGGGCAGCTCGCGGCGCAGCAGATCCCCGGTGCCCGCGGCGGATCCCAGGTAGTTGAACAGCACCGGACGATCCGGCGCATCGGTCAACTCACCCCGCAGCCACCGCAACACGCCATAGCCGACACCGCGACGCGGCACCGCCCGCAGCTGTTCCTTGACCGTCTTCACGGTGGTGCCGAGATCAGCGTGCCGGCTCAACCGCACCGGGAAGATCGACGTGAACCAGCCGACTGTGCGCGACAGATCCAGACCCTCGCGGCCGTGGCTCTCCAGGTCGATGGTCAGCTCATCGGTGCCCGCCCACGGACCCAGCGTGCGCACCAGTGCGGCCAGCAGCAGATCGTTGCCCTGCGTGCGATACGCCTTGTGCGCGTCGCCCAGCAGCACGGCGGTCGTCCCGGCGTCCAGCCATGTCGTGTGAATCCGGGCGGAGCGCTCGTTGTTGGGCCCGTCGTGGTCGACCGGCAGCGCGACCACGTCCGACGTCGCCGCGACCCAGTGCTCCCGTTCCCCGCCGACCTCCAGCTCCAGCAGGTGCTCGGCCCACTGCTGGAACGAGGACGTCTTCGCTCCCAACGCCTCCGAGCGGTACGCGGTGTCGAGATCCTCCAGCAACACGTTCCACGACACACCATCCATCACCACGTGATGAACGACCAGACCCAGCCACGCAGGCTGCGAACCACGGTCGAAGAACACCGCTGCCACGAGCGGACCATCGGCCAACCGCAACGACTTCTGCGCCGTCGACATCTCCGCAGGCACTTCGTCGTCGTGCACAGCAACGACACGCAGGCCAGCATGCTCAATGCCCGCGTTGTACTGGCCCTCCGGCGTGAACCGGATGCGCAACGCGTCGTGGTGCGCCACCACAGCGTTGAGGGCCGACGCAAGGCAATCGGCGTCGGTGCCCGGCGCCAGCTCGAACACACCCGACCAGTTCCAGTGATCCCGGTCCGGGATGTCCTGAGCCAGGAACCACCGCTGAATCGGCGTGAACGGCACCGGACCGGTGACCACACCCTGCTCGGCCGTTGTCACCGCGGGAGCGTCACGCACCACGGCCGCCAGCTCGGCGACGGTCTGGTGGGACAGCACGTCGGCCACGTCGACGCCCAGACCCGCGGCGCGAGCGCGCGCCACGATCTGCAGGCTCAGGATCGAGTCGCCGCCCAGCTCGAAGAAGTTGTCGTGCACGCCAACACGTTCGACGCCCAGCACCTGCGACCACACCGTCGCCAGCGTGTCCTCAGTGGACGTCCGAGGTGCCTCGTAGGCTTCGGCCGTCCCGGGCTCGGGGTCGGGCAGACCCCGGCGGTCGACCTTCCCGTTCGGCGTCAGCGGCAGCCGATCCAGCGTCACGAACACCGACGGCACCAGGTAGTCCGGCACACGCTCTCGCAACCAGGACCTCAGTTGCACACCAGCGAGGTTCTGGTTCTCGGCCACCACGTAGGCGACCAGGCGCTTGCCGCCGTGCGGGCCACCATCCCGAGCCACCACGACGACATCACGCACGTCCGGGTGATCACCGATGACGACCTCGACCTCACCGGGCTCGACCCGATAGCCGCGGATCTTCACCTGCTCGTCGACCCGGCCCAGGAACTCGAGCACACCGTCGGCACGCCACCGGGCCCGGTCACCGGTCCGGTACAACCGCCCGCCGGATCCACCGAACACATCGGGCAGGAGCCGCTCGGCGGTCAGGTCCGGGCGCCCGGCGTAGCCCCGAGCCAGTCCCGCACCACCGACCAGCAGCTCACCCTCGACGCCGACGGGCACCGGCCGCAGCCAGCCGTCGACGACGAACGCGTCGACGCCGGCCAGTGGCCCGCCGATCGGCACCACCTCGCCCTCGTGCTCCGGCCGCGCCGTGACCGGGTGGAAGATCGAGTCGATCGCGGCCTCGGTCACGCCGAAGACGTTGCCGGGCACGGCGTTGGGCGCCACGGCCGCGACCGCGGACACGAGTGCGTCGTACGTCCACATGTCGGTGCCCGAGATCACCAGGCGCAGGGACTCGACCGGACCCGCCGCACGGCAGTGAGCGGCGAGATCGCGCAGGAGCATGCCGGGCACGATCTCGGCGATCTCGACCTCGTGGTCGGCCAGCGTGCGGTGCAGGGAGTCGACCGACACGGCCTCGTCGTGCGGCAGGAACACCACGGTCTGACCGAATGCCAGAGCACGGGTCATGTCACCGATGGACACGTCAAAACCAGGACCCGACATCGACAGCACGGTGCCCGCCCCGCCCAGCGGAGCGAGCGCCTGCCGCCAGCCGTCCACATAGGACGACAACGCGGCGTGCGTGACCGCCACACCCTTCGGCCGTCCCGTCGAGCCCGACGTGTAGGCCACATACGCCAGCGCATCGGGGTTGATGCGCACCAGCGCCGCGTCAGCAGCCGGAGAAGAGCCATCCAGCACCAGCACTTCGCCCGCGAACCCCGCCAGCTCGCCGGCCAGAGCCGCAGTCGTGACCGCGACCGTCGCGCCGACGTCGGCCAGCAGGAACGCCAGGCGTTCCGCGGGCAGCCCAGGATTGACCGGCACGTACACGCCACCGCTGCGCAGCACACCCTGGAAGGCGACGGCCAGCTCAAGCCCACGCGGCACGAGCACCGCCACCGCGGACTCCACGGTCACGCCGACCTGCCGCAGGCGGACGGCGAGTGCGTCGGCGCGCTTTCCGAGCTCGCCGAACGAGAGTTGGTCCTGACCGCACACGACCGCGGTCCGGTCGGGCCAGGCGACGGTGTGGCTCGCGATGAGGTCGGGCACGCTCGCGGTCGCACCTGGCGCCGCCCCCGCTCCCCACTGCCCGGTGAGCCGCAAGTCCACGGTGGACGACGGCGTCGCACCGTCCACCGGTCCGCGGGCAAGCCGGTCGAGCAGTTCCAGGAACCGCTCCTCGTGCAGTGCCAGCTCGGCACCGGCGGCCACGCCGTCCTCGACGTCGATGTCCAGCCACGAGTGATCACCACGAGACCAGCCGTAGGTGGTGACGGTGAGATCGCGGACCGGACCGACCGACAGGTTGCGGGGCACGTCGGCCTGCACGGCCGCGCCGAAGCGCACCGGCCGGTTGAAGTCGACCACGTTGAGCACGGGACCGAACCACGCGCCGTTGCCGGCGACCCCGAGCTTGCGGGCCAGGTCCTCGCCCCGGTAGCGCGACCTGGCGGTGATCTCGGCCAGCCGCGCGGTGGTGGCGCCGGTCAGCTGCCGGACCGTCGTGCCGTCCGGCAGGTGCAGGACGACGGGGGCGACGTTGGCCAGCAACCCCGGGGTGCTGCGGGCCAGCAGGCTGCGCCGGGCTGCCGTGGGGAGGCTGAACAGCACGTCGTCCCGGTCCGTCAGCTGCCGCTGGTAGGCGGCGAAAGCCGCAACGAGGAAGTGCGGGACGCGCAGGCCCAGGTCGGCGCACCGATCGAGGACGGCGCCGCGCAACGCCGCGTCGACCGCGACCGTGCGCCGCCGTGACGGCCGCTGCCGCTCGGGACGGTGTTCGTCCTGGCGGCTTTGCACCGCTTCCGCGACCGAGTCCAGCCAGTACCGCTCGTCGGCGACCCGGTCGGCGGACCGCTGGTAGGCCTGGTCCTCGGCCACGACATCGGCCCAGGAGCCGAAGTAGCGGGGCCGGTGCGCACCGCTGTAGATCTCCGCCACGCGTTGCGTGAGCAGGTTGAACGAGAAGATGTCGCAGATCAGGTGGTGCGACCGGTGGTACCACCAGCTCTCGTCGGCGGCGACGCGCAGCAGCGCCCAACGCCACAGCGGCGCCACCCGGTGGTCGATCGGGCGGGCGCCGTCGGCGTGCATCCACGCCGCGGCCGCAGCCGCCGGATCATCCTCACCGCGGAGATCCACCACCGGCATCACGTCGGCAGGCAGTCCGTCGGCGAGCGCCTGCCACGGCGCACCGTCCGCGTGCTCGCCGAAGAACAGCCTGTAGGCGTCGGTTTCCCTGGCCGCCACCAGCGCACTGCCCCGCAGGAGCTCGTCGTCGACCGGTCCGCGGAGCACCACGTACTGGGCCGGGTTGAACTCCGGGGTGTCCCCGAGCAGCTCAGCCGACAGCCACATGTCCAGCTGCGCCGCGGTCAGCGAGTACCGAACGCCAGGCTCACGCCGTCCAACCACAGAACCGCTCCCCCTTACCGATGCCCCCGCCACTCACGAACCGGCTTGGCGTGCCGCTGTGACGGGACGTGCGAAACCGTTCCGCCACAGCGGAACAGTGAGACTGCAGAAGTCGCAGATACAGCGGATCGAGGAACGCTGCCGCGACAGTGGTGAATTACGAGTACCGCGTCCGAGCCGCACCAATGTGGGCAGCGCTGGGCGATGTGCGGTTTCACCGACGCGAGCTGGGACGACAACCGGCAGGGCAGCCGATCGGCGCACTCACGGACATCCAGCCCGCGGGCGACTTCAGCACCAATTCACGTACAACCGCCATGACACCCCCTGCGTGATCCGCCAACTCACCGATTCACCGCACCCACACGTGAATCAGCCAGCCACCGGAGCGACCACACCACTAACCCCCGTGTCGCTTGAAGCGACTGACCGCAGATTAGCCACACCTGCAACACACACGAATCCACCAAACAGTCGAACTGGTGCACTACGCATTTCGACAAACCATCAACCAACTATCTCGGCACCGCGCCTTCCGTCACCTGTTGCACCTGCGCAAACACACGCCGTGATCAACACCGGCACCCTGGCCACCCCCTGACCAGGACTGGGAGCGCGCCCACATTCCGGTAGACCCCGCAGGTCAGCGAGCAAACATGACAAAATTTCAATTACCGACTTTAAGGCTGCTCTAAAACAACCCAAAGGCCGGGTGGAACTCTGAAGCAGCTCCTTCCACCGACTCGACTGGTCGATGGCGCGAGTCGGCCAGCCTTTGGGCGTATCCGCGCCACCGCGCTGACCAAGTCGCGCCAACGCGCCACATTTCTGCCCGGAGTGCGCTATTGGCGACCCCCGCGGTCATCTTTCGTTTCCGAGACTTCCTCTCAGCATTCGACGGTCAACCCTCCGCGGTACACCTCCGCGATGTGCTACTAGCCGACCGCCGATCTTTCCATCGGCTATCAATCGTCCAGTCGTGAATGCCGCAACTGGGGACGATTGCTGCCGATCGGAGCAATAAGCCGAGCCGATCATGTCGATAGCATCGCCAAATGCGGTGTCCCGGAACAACGTGATCGGCCAGTTGCCGGCGACCTGGGATCACCACACCTGTGCGGCGTGACGTTCGTGTTGCGGACGAGGCTGGCCTCGGTCGATCGTCCGCGACCAGGAGGGGGAGCAGCGTTGGTGTTGACAGCGGAGGGCATGGCAACGCGGACCGGTGTGGCCGTGCCGCTGGCCCGGCGTCCGGTGGCAGTGGTCGCGGCGCTCTACGCGGCCCTGATGTTCGCGGTAGCCGCGAACTACGGGCTCTCGGCCGACGAGCTGTACTTCCGGCTGCTGGGTGACGTGCCGCGCTGGGGCTACTTCGACCAGCCACCGCTGGCACCGCTGCTCGCGAAGGCGGGTGCGTTGCTGCTGGGCGACACGATCTGGGGCATCCGGCTCCCGGCCGTGCTGTGCGGCGTGGCGGTCGTGGTGCTCGCAGCACTGACCGCCGCGGAGCTGGGCGGCGGGCGACGCGCACAGGTGCTCGCGGCAGCGGCAGTGGCCACGTCGGTCACCGTGCTCACCATCGGGCACTTCCTGCTGACCAACAGCCCGGACCTGGTCGCCTGGTGCGCGGTGGCGCTGTTCGCGCTGCGGGCACTGCTGCGCGGGGACGGCCGGTGGTGGCTGGCCGCCGGCGTCACGTGCGGGGTGGCGACGTACGCCAAGTACGTCGTGCTCCTGCTGCCGCTGACACTGCTGGTCGCGCTGGTGCTGGTGGGGCCGCGCCGGGAACTGCGCAGCCGCTGGCTGTGGGCCGGTGCCGGGCTGACCCTCGTGATCGGCGCGCCGAACCTGGTCTACCAGGCGGTCAACGGCTGGCCGCAGCTCGTCATGGCGCGATCGCTGGCTGAGGGCCAGTGGTCGGACGCGGCGCTGTTCCCCTTCGACGTGGCAGTCCTGATCGGGCCGGCGGTGGCCCCGATCCTGCTGGCTGGCCTGGTCAGCCTGCTGCGCCGCCAGGGCTGGCGGCCGGCGCGGACCCTGGCCGTGGCCTACCTCGTCGGCACGGCACTGGTGCTCGTCGTCGCACCGAGCGGCATCGACTACACCGAGGGCTACCTGGTACCGCTCGTCGCCGCGGGATGCGTGGTCGCGGACGGATGGCTGGCCCAGCACCCGGTGCGTTTGCCCGTGGCGGTGTCGGTGCTGTCGCTGTTCGCCTTGGGCCAGGTGGTGATGACCCTGCCGGTGGTGCCGGAACGGATGTACGCGCAGTACCCGACGACCAGCCTGACCACCGAGACCATCGGCTGGCCCCGGCTGGTCGGGCAGGTCACCGACGCCTACGCCGAGCTGCCGGCCGACGAGCGATCACGCGCCGTGGTGCTGGTGCAGAACTTCGGCGAAGCGGGCGCGCTGCGCTGGCTGCACGACGACCGCCCGCTCCCTCGGGTCTACAGCGGACACAACGAGCTGTACTCGTGGGGTCCGCCGCCAGAGACGGCGGACGTGGTGATCACGGTGGCCGTGGACGACGAACGGCTGACGCGTGACTTCCGCGAGTGCTCGGTGGTGGCGCGTATCGACAACGGGTACGGGCTGGAGACCAGGGAGCAGGGCCGGTCCGTCGCGGTGTGCCGCGGTCTGCGGGCACCGTGGACCGAGCTGTGGCCCAAGTACCGGCTCGTCGGCCCCTACTGATCCCTTGGCCAGAGTCAAGATCCGCAACTCGCTGAACCGCAAGGAGTCCTACAACCGACCTCCGGAGTGAGCCATGGCCTCGATGTCGAACGTCCTGCGGTCCGTCAGCGTCAGCGGCGTCTACCGGCTGGCCGCGCGCCGGATCGTGCTGCCGTGGGTGCTGGGTCAGGTGCGGCCCGCCGGATCCCTGCTGGAGATCGGCGCGGGTAGCGGCGCCATGTCCGCCGAGTTGCTCGCCCGCCACGGCGACCTCACCGCCGTGGTGACCGACTTCGACCCGCGGATGGTCGAGTCCGCTCAGCGAGTCCTCGCACCGTTCGGCGCACGGGCGACCGCGCGGCAGGCCGACGCCACGGCGTTGCCGTTCGAGGACGGCCGGTTCGACGTGGTGCTGTCCTGCGGGATGCTGCACCACGTCGGCGACTGGCGGACGGCGCTGGCCGAGGTCGTGCGCGTGCTGCGGCCCGGCGGCCGGTTCGTCGGCTACGTCATCGTGCGCACCCGCCCGGTCGAGCTGCTCGGGCTCGGCACCGCGACCATGATCAGGCCGGGTGAACTGCGTGAGGCGTTCGCCGAGCTGCCGGTCACCGCGGGGGTTAGCGGCAGCTCGTTGACCCGGTTCTCCGCCGTGAAGCGCTGGCGCCGGCCGGGCTCGCCGGTCAGCGCCAGCCGAGCGCCGGCGCGACGTGCACGAGGATGTTCTCGATGACGTGCGCGCAGTAGTCGGCGCCCAGCTGGTTGGGCACGGTGAGCAGCAGCGTGTCGGCTTCGGCGATCGCCTCGTCCCCTGCCAGCTGCTCGACCAGCACCTCGGGTTCGGCGGCGTACGAGCGCCCGAAGATCGCCCTGTTCGGGCCGTCGATGAAGCCGACCTGGTCGGTGCTCTCGCCCTCACCGCCGAAGTAGGCGTCGTCGAGGTCGGTGGTGATCGCGAAGATGCTGCGCGACACCGAGACCCGCGGCTCGCGCGGATGGCCGGCCTCCGTCCAGGCCTTGCGGAACGCCCGGATCTGCTCGGCCTGCTGCACGTGGAAGGGCGCCCCGCCCTCGTCGAACTTCAGGGTCGAGCTCATCAGGTTCATGCCCTGCTCGGCCGCCTGCACGGCGGTGCCGTTGGAACCCGCGCCCCACCAGATCCGGTCGCGCAGGCCCGGCGAGTGCGGCTCGAGCCGCAGCAGGCCGGGAGGGTTCGGGAACATCGGCCGCGGATTGGGCCGAGCGAAACCCTTGCCCTCCAGCAGCTTCAGGAACACCTCGGAGTGCCTGCGGGCCATGTCGGCGTCGGTCTCCCCCTCCGCGGGCTGGTAGCCGAAGTGCCTCCACCCGTCGATGACCTGCTCGGGCGATCCCCTGGAAATGCCGAGCTGCAGCCTGCCGCCCGCGATGAGGTCGGCGGCGCCGGCGTCCTCGGCCATGTACATCGGGTTCTCGTACCGCATGTCGATCACACCGGTACCGATCTCGATGCGCTCCGTCTTCGCGCCGATCGCCGCGAGCAGCGGGAACGGCGACGCGAGCTGCTGGGCGAAGTGGTGCACCCGGAAGTAGGCGCCGTCCGCGCCCAGTTCCTCCGCGGCCACCGCCAGGTCGATGGACTGCAGCAGCGTGTCCGAGGCGGACCTCGTCTGCGAGTGCGGGCTGTCCGACCAGTGACCGAACGACAGGAACCCGATCTTCTTCATGTCCTGCGGAACGCAACAGGGCGCACGGGCATTCCTGCTCGTCAGCTGCGTCACTGTGCGCGCCACCGATGTACCTCCAGAGCGACGCCGACGTGCACCAGGTTGTGCTCCAGCGGCCGCGGCAACAGCTTGGACGCGCGCGCCAGCCGGCGCAGCAGGGTGTTGCGGTGCGTGTAGAGCCGTGCCGCCGCCGTCGTCGCGTTGCAGCTCGCGGCGATGAACGCCCGCACGGCTTCGATCACCTCCGGATCGGCCGTCGCGAGCGGGCCGAGGGTGCGCCTGACGAACCGGTCGGCTCGCTCAGCGTCCGTGGTGAGCAGCGCGACGAGCTCGACCTCCTCGTGCGTCGCGAGCTGTTGCGGTGACGCGAGCCTCGCGACCATGCGCTGGACCGTGAGCGCGTCGAGGTGGCTGCGCCGGAACCCGTCCGCGCCGGAACCGCTCGATCCCAGCGCCACCCGTGCGGCGGGGAATCGCGCGACGCCGGCGCGGAGCACAGCGTCGTCCGGCGTGCCGTGCACCCACACCCACCGGGTGGCGGCGCTGGCCAGCACGGTCAGCGGACGCGGATCTCCGGCGGCCGTCGCGAGCACGTCGGCCACGCGGTCGAGGTCGCCCAACGCGTCGTCGCTCCACACGATCGCCGCCGTGTGGTCCCCGGAGAGCCGATAGCCGAGGCGTTGCTCAGCACGGGACACGGTGATCGGCGCGCCGTCGAGCAGCAGCGTCACCGTCTCCAGGCGTTCGGCGTGCGTGCCGCGTGTGAGCTCCTCGCGCTCGCGCGCCATCTGCGCCGAGACCGCGGCCACGGTGTCGTCGACGAACGCCGAGATCGACCGGCACGACACGTCGATCAGCTCGCGCAGCTCCTCGTGGTCGGACGTCAGCGAGAACGCGATCTGCATCCACAGCCGCAGTGCGACGCCCTGTCCGGAGCGGTAGGCGTCGAGCGCCGACTCGTCGAGCCCGCGCCGGATCAGGTCGCGCGCGAACGCCAGCGGCGCCTCCCCCAGGTCCGCCGGCACGCGTTCCCCCGGCGCCCGGATGTTGGCCGACGCCCAGCCCAGCAGGTTCGACCGGTTCGTGCGCTTCAGCGCGGCGGCGAGCACGGGATCCTCGGCGACCTGCTGGCGGTTCGGGCCGGACAGCGTCGCGGTGTCCAGCTCGGCCAGCCACTCGGCGGGCGGATCCAGCGCGATCTCCGCGCCGCGCCGGATGAGCTCACGCACGCGCGGTGACGGGCGCTCCCACGGCATGGTGCAGATTGCACCACCGAACTGGTGAACAGGTGCACTTCGTGCTTTCGTGACCGGCGTCACCCCGGTCACCATGAACACATGGCTGACCTCGACGTCCTCATCGTCGGCGCCGGGATCTCCGGCCTCGGCGCCGCGTACTACCTGCAGCGCGAGCACCCGCGGAAGACGTACGCGATCCTCGAGGCACGCGGGGCGATCGGCGGCACGTGGGACCTGTTCCGCTACCCCGGCATCCGGTCGGACTCGGACCTGCACACGTTCGGCTACGAGTTCAAGCCGTGGCGCGACGAGGACTCGATCGCCGCTGCGGACAAGATCCTCGCCTACCTGCGCGAGACGGCGGAGGAACACGACATCGACCGTGCCGTCCGGTTCCACACCAGGGTGATCGCCGCCGAGTGGTCGTCGCCGGACGCGCACTGGACGGTGGAGGTCGAGAAGGACGGCGAACGCGAGACGCTGACGTGCTCGTGGCTGTTCTGCGCGGGCGGCTACTTCCGCTACGACGAGGGCTTCACACCGCACTTCGAGGGCAGGGAACGCTTCCGCGGTCAGCTGATCCACCCGCAGCACTGGCCGGAGGATCTCGACTACGCGGGCAAGCGCGTGCTCGTGATCGGCAGCGGCGCGACCGCGGTGACGATCGTGCCCGCCATGGCCCCGGCCGCCGGGCATGTGACCATGCTTCAGCGCACCCCGACGTACGTGCTGCCGGTGCCGGCCCGCGATCCGATCGGCAACGCGCTGCGCAAGCTGCTGAGCCCCGAGCGCTCGTTCGCGATCACGCGCCGCAAGAACATCCTGCAGCAGCAACTGACCTGGCGTTTCTCGCGGAGGTTCCCGAACGCGGCGCGGCGGCTGATCCGGCGGTTCAACGCCAGGCTGCTGCCCGAGGGCTATCCGGTCGACGAACACTTCAACCCGCCGTACAACCCCTGGGACCAGCGGCTGTGCGTGGTCCCGGACGGCGACCTGTTCACCGCGATCCGCAGCGGCAAAGCATCCGTCGTGACGGACCGGATCACCACGTTCACCGAGACCGGCGTGCTGCTGGAGTCCGGCCGCACGCTGGAAGCCGACATCGTCATCACCGCGACCGGCCTCAACGTCCAGGCGTTCGGCGGAATGACCCTGACCGTCGACGGAGAGCCGGTGCACCTCCCGGACACCTTGGCGTACAAGGGGATGATGCTGTCCGGCGTGCCGAACTTCGCCTACGCCATCGGCTACACGAACTCGTCGTGGACGCTCAAGGTCGGCCTGCTGTGCGAGCACTTCTGCCGGCTGCTCGCCCACATGGACGAGCACGGCTACGACACGGCCCGCCCCGTGGTGGCCGATCCCGGTGCGCCGACCCGCCCGTTCCTGGACTTCGGCGCGGGATACGTCAGGCGCGTCCTGGACCAGCTGCCGCGCCAGGGCGAGCGGGCGCCGTGGCTCACCTCGATGAGCTACTTCAGCGACGTGAAGCTGTTGCGGCGCCTGCCTGTTGAGGACGACGAGCTGCGGTTCTCCCGCAGCCGCGCCGACCGGCCCGTGGAGCGCCTCAACGAGTCGCGTTGAGGCGCCCAGAACGGCCGGCAACGGTCAGGTGATCACCGCTCCCCCGACGATCGGCAGCACGACCTTGCTGGCACCGAGCGACACCTGCAGCGCGATCCCGTTGGCCCCGGTGTCCTGGTTGATGTAGCCACCGTGGTTGGTCACGATCACGACGCCGATGCGGTGCCCGGCAGGGATGACCGCGTCCCTGGCGTGCAACCGCCAGGTGACGTCCGCAGTCGCGTTGGCGGGCAAGGGAGTCGACGACTCCAGCGACTCGCGGTTCTTCGCGTCGATCGCGCCGCGGGTCAGCATCGTCGCGGTGACCGCCTGCACGGAGACGGCCGGCGGGCGGGCGCAGCCGGTGCGCTCACGCAGGTCCGTGCGGGTGCAGGTTTCCGTGGACAGCTGCAGTGGCGAGCGGTCGGTGAGCACGGCCTGCGTGCTCGGGGCCGTAGTCCACGAGCAGCGCGGTGAGCGGGATCGAGGGGCGGTTCGAGGCGATCCGGTGATCGCGGCAGGAGCCGCGTGAGAGGTGGGCGTGATGATCGTCGCGACCGTCAGCAGGGTGGCCGCGACGAGGCTGACCCTTCGCATGAGATCCTCCGTTTGGAGGGCCCGGTCCAGCAGCAGGGGTAGGGAATCGGGCCCCTCGAACGGATCTCACCGAATCCGGCGATGTCACCGGTACGGCCGAAAGGTCTGAACAATTACCGGTTTCAGGCGGCGACGAGCTCCTTGTCGCGGGCGGGGGTCTTCGTCTTCGGCTTCTTGTTCGGCAGCGAGAGCCGGAAGACCTTGTGCCACGCGGAGAAGACCTGCTTGGGCATCGAGCCGGTGACGTACTCCAGCTCGTACTTCTCGAACAGCGCACGCACCTTCACCGCGACCTCGGCGTAGCGGTTGCTCGGCAGGTCCGGGAACAGGTGGTGCTCGATCTGGTGCGACAGGTTGCCGGTCATGATGTGCATCAGCTTGCTGCCGCTGATGTTCGCCGAACCCATCATCTGGCGCAGGTACCACTGGCCGCGCGTCTCGCCCTTGATCGAGCGGCGCTCGAAGACCTGCACGCCCTCTGGGAAGTGACCGCACATGATCACCGAGTGCGACCACAGGTTGCGGACGAGGTTCGCGGTGAACGTCGCGGCGAGCGTCGTGAGGAACGACGGCCCGGACAGCAGCGGGTGGATCACGTAGTCCTTGAGCACCTGACGGCGGATCTTGCGGCCGACCGCCTTGGCCCGCGCGCGGAACTCGGGGTTCTTGCGGCGGCGCTTGTGCAGGTTCTTGCCGAGCTCCAGGTCGTAGGCGGCGATGCCGTACTCGAAGAAGCACGCGTTGATGAAGTTCCACAGCGGCTGGCCGAGGTGCATCGGGTGCCACTTCTGGTCCTCGTCGACGCGCATGATGCCGTAGCCGAGGTCGTTGTCCTTGCCGATCACGTTGGTGTACGTGTGGTGCAGCTCGTTGTGCGAGTGCTTCCACTGCTCGGCGGGCGAGACGTGGTCCCACTCCCAGGTGGTGGAGTGGATCTTCGGGTCGCGCATCCAGTCCCACTGGCCGTGCAGGACGTTGTGGCCGATCTCCATGTTCTCCAGGATCTTCGCCACGGACAGGCCGGCGGTGCCGACCAGCCACGCGGGCGGGAAGATCGAGAACAGCAGCACGCCCCTGCTGGCCAGCTCCAGCTTGCGCTGCACCGAGATGACCTTGCGGATGTAGGCGGCGTCCTTCTCACCACGGCTGGACATCACCTCGTCGCGGATCGCGTCGAGCTCGCGGCCGAGCTCCTCGATCTGCTCGGCGGTCAGGTGGGCGGTGGGGTCGATGGCGCTCATGTAGCTCGCTTTCGCGGGGGGGAGTCGAGGGGTGGAGGGTGCCCGCGCGGGGCTAGCGTTCGATGTCGCAGGGGCCCGCCGCGGCGGACACACAGGTCTGGATGAGGACGCCCGGCTCGGCCTCGGTGATCTCGCCGGTGCGCAGGTCGCGGACGGCGCCCGCCTTGAGAGGCGTGACGCAGCCGAAGCAGATGCCCATGCGGCAGCCGGACGGCATCAGCACGCCGGCCTCCTCGCCGACGTCCAGCAACGGCGTGGCGCCGTCGGCGTCGACGGTCTTGCCCGTGGTGCTGAACGTGACCTCGCCACCGTCGCCCGCCACGACCACGCTGGGGCGGAAGCGTTCGGTGTGCAGCCGGTCGGCCAGGTCGTGCTCGGCCCAGTGCTGTTCGGCCGCGTCGAGCAGGCCGGTGGGCCCGCAGGCCCAGGTCTCGCGCTCGGCCCAGTCGGGCACCAGCTCGTGGAGGCGGGCGACGTCGAGCATGCCGTGCGTGTCGGTGTGCAGCTCGACGAGCCGCAGCTTCTCGTCCGCGACGAGGTCGTGCAGGTCGTTGCGGAAGATCACGTCTTCCTGGCGCGGCGCGGAGTGGACCATGACGGCGTCGGCCAGCTCGGTGTCGCGCAGCATGCCCATCACGGGCGTGATGCCGCTTCCCGCCGTCAGGTAGAGCACCTTGGCAGGCTTGGTCTTCGGCAGCACGAACTCACCGCAGGCCTGGTCGAGCTGGATCACCGTGCCCGGCTTGACCTTGCGGACCAGGTGGTTGCTGACCTTGCCGTCCGGGATGGCCTTCACCGTGATGGTGATGTGGCCGTCCGTCCGGTTCGAGGGCGATGTCACCGAGTAGGCACGCCACAGGCGCACCCCGTCGACGTCGACACCGATCCGGATGTACTGACCGGCAGTGTGGCCGCGCCAGCCCCGTCCGGGCCGGATCACGATGGTCGCGGCGTCGGCGGTCTCCTTGTGCACGGCCTCGATGCGTCCGCGCAGGTCAGCGCCCGCACGCAGCGGGCTGACCAGGTCGAGGTAGTCCGACGGCAGCAGCGGCGTCGTGACCAGTTCCAGCAGTTTCCACGCCCTGCTGCGGAGGGCGGCACTCGTCATGACTCCAGCTTGATGCGCCTCAGGGCGTAAAGTCCTGTCCGCAGGACGTGAATCTGCCCGGCTGGATTGTTCGCAGGGAACAAATCGTGAGTCATGCAATGCGGAGGGCCACCGAACTGGCCCTGGATGAGACGACGGTCATGGCGCTCAGGGCCGCCCTGAAGACCACCGCCGACGAGGTCGTCGAGGCCATCATCGACGAGGTTCCGAGCTACGCCAACGCGCTGACCGGACGCATGGGCGGCACCATCCGCCGCGCCGTCCGCACGGCGCTCGGACACTACCTCGACCTCGCGGGCGGCCTGGCGACCGGTGTCGACGCGGGCGACGCGGCCTACGAGCTGGGCCGCGGCGAGGTCCGCGACGGCCGCTCGATGGACGCCCTGCTGAGTGCCTACCGCGTCGGCGCGCGCGTGGCGTGGCGCGGCCTGGCAGCGGGCGCGGTCTCGGCGGGCCTCCCGGCCGAGGAGGTGGCGAAGTTCGCCGAGCTGACCTTCGCCTACATCGACGAGCTCTCCGCCGCCAGCGCCGCGGGCCACGCCGACGAGCTGGCCGCACGAGGCCTGGCCCATGAGCGTCACCTGGAACAGCTGGCCCGCGACCTCCTGGCGGGCGCGGGCGCCGACGTCCTGCTCGCCGCCGCCCAGCGAGCCGGCTGGCAACCGCCCACGTCGCTGACCGCCGTTCTGCTGCCCGCCGCCCAGGCTCGCCCCGCGTACCGCTCGCTCGATCCCAGCACCCTGGTCCTCGACGACCTGCCGGACGCCCTCGGCGTGCTGCTGGTGCCCGACGCCGACCGCGCACACCTGCTACGCCAGCTGACGGGTCGCAACGCCGTCGTCGGCCCGGCGCGCCCATGGACCCGTGCGTCTGCCTCCTACGCACGAGCCGTACGCGCGCGCTCCCTCTCCCCCGACATCCGGGATACCGAGGACCACCTGCCAGAGCTGGTGCTGAGCGCCGACCCCGACGCGTACGCGGACCTCCGAGCCCGCGCGCTCGCACCGCTCCGCACGTTGTCGGCGAGCACCGCTCGCCGGCTGGAGGAGACGTTGCGGGCGTGGTTGCTGCATCACGGGCGGCGGGAGGAGGTGGCGACGGCGTTGTTCGTGCACCCTCAGACGGTGCGGTACCGGATGTCGCAGCTGCGTGAGCTGTTTCCCGATCTCGGTTCGCCGCAACGGGTTCTGGAGCTGACGCTCGCGGTCGGCCTGACGGGACGCTGACCAGCCGGATTTCGCCAAGGAGGCGCGGATGGACGACGTGCGGGTCGAGACGACGGGCACCACCACGGTGATCTGGATGAACCGCCCTGACCGGCGCAACGCGGTCGACGGCCCGATGGCCCGCCGGCTCCGCGACGCCTTCCTGGCGTTCGAGGCGGACGAGACCCAGCGCGTGGCGGTGCTCGCGGGCGCGGGCGGCACGTTCTGCGCGGGCGCCGATCTGACCTCCGTCAACGATCCCGCGCGCCGCAACGACCTCGACCCCGACGGCGCGGGGCCGATGGGTCCGACCAGGCTGCAGCCGAGCAAACCGCTGATCGCGGCCGTCAGCGGCCACGCGGTCGCGGGCGGGCTGGAACTGGCCCTGCTCGCCGACCTGCGGGTGGCCGAGAGCGACGCGGTGTTCGGCGTGTTCTGCCGGCGCTGGGGAGTGCCGCTGATCGACGGCGGCACCGTGCGCCTGCCCAGGATCGTGGGGCTGGGCCGGGCGCTGGACCTGATCCTCACCGGACGTCCGGTGCACGCCGACGAGGCGCTGGCGATCGGGCTGGCCAACCGGGTGGTCGAGCCGGGGCAGGCGGTGCCGGCCGCGATCGAGCTGGCCGAGCAGATCGCCGGGTTCCCGTTCGAGTGCGTGCTCGCGGACCGGGCGTCCACCTACGCCGGGCTCGACCTGCCGCTGGCGGAGGCGCTGCGGGCCGAGGGCGTGGGCGGGGTGCCGATCGTGGCACGCGAAGGCGCGTCCGGTGCTGCCCGGTTCACCGCTGGAGAGGGCAGGCACGGCCGGTTCGAGAGCTAGCGGTCAGGTTCGACGCAGCTGATCAGCAGGTCTTGAGCCGATCAGCGGACAAGTGTCCGCTACGCTGGCGCTATGCCCGCGCGACCCGACACCGGCCCCGACTTCATCGAGGCGCTCGCCCGCGGCCTGGACGTGATCCGCGCGTTCCAGCCCCTGCGCCCGGTGATGCCGCTCAGCGAGATCGCGGCGGCCACCGGGCTCGCGCGGCCGACCGCGCGGCGGATCCTGCTCACGCTCATCGAACTCGGGTACGCGCGGCAGTGCGAGAACGGGTTCGCGCTCACGCCGCGGGTGCTCGAGCTCGGCGTCGCCTACGTGCGGTCGACCGGGTTGTGGGAGGTCGCGCGGCCGCACATGGAACGGCTGGGGGCACGGACCAACGAGTCGGTGTCGATCGCCCAGCTCGACGGGTCGGACATCGTGTACGTGGCGCGGGTGGCGGTGCCGAAGATCGTCACGCTGTCCGTGCAGATCGGGACCAAGTTCCCGGCGCTGCCGACGTCGCTGGGCAAGGTGCAGCTCGCCGCGCTGCCGCAGGAGGAGCTCGAAGCGGTGCTCGCCCAGCCGACGCGGTCCGGGCTCACGCCGCGGTGGCAACCCGGCGCGGCCGAGCGGGACGCGGAGCTCAGGGACGTGCGGGCGCGCGGGTGGGCGTTGACCGACCAGCAGCTCGCGCCGGGGATCCGGTCGGTCGCGGCGCCGTTGCGGGACGGGAACGGCACGGTCATCGCCGGGATCAACGTCAACTGCCACGCGTCCGAGACGTCGGTCGAGCACATGGTCGAGCACCACCTGCCGCTGCTGTTGCAGACCGCCGGCGACATCAGCGCCGACTTCGCGCGGCTCGCCACGGTGCCGCACATCGTCGTCGCCTGAGCGGGGTTGACGGCCGACCGGTGAAGGTTGAGGATTCAACGGACACCTGTCCGCATGCCGGTCGAGGAGGTCCCCGATGGTCGGCGAACGACGTCCTGTTGTCCTGAGAAACGGCACGGTCCTCACCATGGACGGCCAGAAGAGGATCCTCACCGACCACGACGTGCTGGTGGTCGGCGACCGGATCGCCGCCATCGGGCCGCGGCTGGAGGCGCCACCGGGCACCGAGGAGGTCGACGCCACCGGCGGCATCGTCCTGCCGGGCATGATCGACACGCACCGGCACCTGTGGCAGACCGCGATGCGCGGGTACGGCGCCGACTGGACGCTCACGCAGTACTTCGTCTGGTACTACCTCGAGTGGGGCATGGTCTTCCGGCCGGAGGACGTCTACGCGGGGAACATCCTCGGTGCCGCCGAGGCACTCGACGCCGGCGTCACCACGACGGTCGACTGGTCGCACGGGCTGCAGACGACCGACCACGCGGACGCGGCCGTCGACGCGCTGCAGCAGGTACCGGGACGGTTCGTGCTCGCCTACGGCAACATCCAGGACAGCCCGGCGAACTGGACCGCCAAGCCCGAGTTCCGCGACTTCGTGAACCGCCGCATCACGAACGACGACATGCTCGGCTTCCAGCTCGCGTTCGACGTCACCGGCGACCCCGCGTTCCCGGAGAAGCCCGCGTTCGAGGTCGCCCGTGAACTGGGCGTGCCCGTCACCACCCACGCGGGCGTGTGGGGCGCGACGAACGACGACGGCATCCGGTTGATGCACGACAACGGCTTCATGACGCCGCAGTCGATCTACGTGCACGCCGCGACGCTGTCCGCCGACTCCTACCACCGCATCGCCGCGACCGGTGGCTCCATCTCCGTGTCGACCGAGAGCGAGCAGAGCGCGGGCCAGGGTTACCCGCCCACCTGGGCGATCCGCGCCCACGGCATCCCGGTGTCGCTGTCGATGGACACCTCGGTGTGGTGGAGCGGTGACCTGTTCTCCGCCATGCGCAGCACTCTGGGCGCCGACCGGGCAAGAGAACACATGGCGGCACACGCCAAGAACGAGACGGTCACGCACTCGTCGTTGCGGGCAGAGCACGTCGTCGAGTGGGCGACCATGGGCGGCGCGAAAGCGTTGGGGCGTGACGACCTCGGCAGCATCGAAATCGGTAAGAAGGCCGACATCGTCCTGCTGCGCAACGACAACTCACCCGCCATGTTCCCGGTGCTCAACCCCTACGGCCACGTGGCGTTCCAGGCGCAACGGTCCGATGTGGACACGGTGATCGTCGACGGGCGGATCGTCAAGCGCGACCACCGGCTGATCGGCGTCGACCTCAAAGCCATCCGCGCGGCGGTCGAGCAGACCGTCGAGCACCTGCGCGCACAGCTCGGCGAGGAGGCGTGGGAGAAGGGCATGAACCCGGACATCCCCACCGCGAAGGTGCTGGACAACCCCTACACGTACACGGAGTACCGCGGCGACACCAGGACATCCGTCTGATGCCCGGGGGACCACTCGAAGGACTGCTCGTCGCCGACTTCTCCCGCGTGCTCGCGGGACCGTACGCGACCATGCTGCTGGCCGACATGGGCGCGGAGGTCATCAAGGTCGAAGGCCCGCAGGGAGATGAGACGCGCACGTGGATGCCGCCCGTGCGCGACGACGTCTCGACCTACTACCTCGGCATCAACCGCGGCAAGCGGTCCATAGCGCTCGATCTGCGCGACGAGGCCGACGCCGAGCTGGGCCGCGAGCTGGCCCGGCGCGCGGACGTGCTGATCGAGAACTTCAAACCGGGTGGCCTCGCCAAGTACGGCCTCGACCACCCCAGCGTCAGCGCGGCGAACCCGCGCGTGATCTACGCGTCCATCACCGGCTTCGGCTCTGGCGACGGCCGGCACGTGCCCGGCTACGACCTGATGGTGCAGGCGATCTCCGGCCTGATGAGCCTCACGGGCGACCCGGACGGGCCGCCCTACCGCGCGGGCATCTCGGTGTTCGACGTCATGGCGGGCAACCACGCGGTGATCGGCATTCTCGCGGCGCTGCGGCACCGTGACGCCACCGGCCAGGGCCAGCTGGTGGAGGTGAACCTGCTGTCGTCGGCGTTGACGGGACTGGTGAACCACAGCTCGGCGTTCGTCGCGGGCGGCGTCGTGCCGTTCCGGATGGGCAACGCGCACCCCAGCGTGTTCCCCTACGAGCCGCTGCCCACCGCGGACAACGACCTGATCGTCGCGGCCGCGAACGACGGCCAGTTCCGCAGGCTGTGCGAGGTGCTCGGACTGCCGGAGGTTCCGGACGACCCGCGGTTCGCGCGCAACGCCGACCGCACCCGCAACCGCGAGGAACTCCGGCCGATCCTCCTCGAGCGGCTGCGCACCCGCGGTGCCGTCGAGTGGTTCGACCTGCTCGTCGCGGCGGGCGTGCCGTGCGGGCCGATCAACACGATCGACGGCGGGTTCGCCATGGCCGAGCGGTTCGGGCTGGATCCTGTCGTCGTGGTCGGGGACGTGCCGACGACCCGGCATCCCATCCGGTTCTCGGAGACACCCGCCGTGTACAAACTGCCGCCGCCCGAGCTGGACGAGCACGGCGACGAACTGCGTGCCTGGCTGAAGGAGGACCGTGGCTGATCACTACGAGACCGCGCTCGGCGCGTCGACTCCCGACACGATCACGCTGCTGGGACAGGACCTGGCGAACGACGTGATGGGCACCGTCGGGTTCGGCGAGCTCGCGTTCTGGCTGGCCACCCAGCGCAGGCCCAGCGCGGGCGAGACACGGCTGTTCGAGGCCGTGCTGGCCGCGCTCGCCGACCACGGGTTCACTCCGACCGCGATCGTCAGCCGCCTCACCTACCTCTCCGCGCCCGACTCGGTGCAGGGCGCGCTCGCGGCCGGGTTGCTCGGCGGCGGCTCCCGGTTTCTCGGCGTCACCGAGGACTGCGGACGGTTCCTGCACGACGTCGTCAGCTCCGCGCAGCTGCCGGAAGACGAGGCCGGCTGGGACGCGCTCGCGCTGGAAACCGTGCGGGCACAGGGGAAAGCCCGAATCCCCGGCCTCGGTCACCACGTGCACAAGAACGGCGATCCACGCACACCGCGCCTGTTCCAGATCGCGGCGGAGGAAGGACTGACCGGCCCGCACCTGTCGCTCTTCGCCGCGATCGGCAGGGTCCACCCGCAGGTGCTCGGGAAGACCCTGCCGCTCAACGGCGCCGGCACGTGCGGTGCCGTGCTGGCGGATCTGGGCCTGCCGCTGGAGCTGTTGCGCGGCTTCGCGTTGCTCGCCCGCACCGCCGGGTTGATCGGCCAGCTCGCCGAGGAGCTGCGACACCCCGTCGCCAACCAGATCTTCCTGTCCGTGGACTCGAACACGCGGTCCGTCGTGCCGCTGGAGGAATGAGCAATGCAGCTGGTCACCGAGGACAACATCACCGCACTGGCGGAGCAGCGCTGGGCCACCGCGAAGGACCCCCGCACCGCGCAGCTCATCACCGCGCTCGTCCGGCACCTGCACGACTTCGCCCGCGAGGTCAGGCTCACCGAGGACGAGTGGATGGCCGCGGTCAAGTGGCTCACCGCGACCGGGCAGATCAGCGACGACAAGCGCGAGGAGTTCATCCTCGCCTCCGACGTGCTCGGGCTGAGCATGCTGGTCGTGCAGATGAACCACCGCTTCGACCCGGCCGCGACACCGGCGACGGTGCTCGGCCCGTTCCACATCGAGGGCTCCCCCGATCTCGGCTTCGGCGGCGACATGTCCGACGACGTCGACGGAACTCCGCTCTACATCACCGGAACCGTCCGTTCGCTCGACGGCGCACCGGTCGCCGCGGTGCTCGACGTCTGGCAGGCCGACGCCGAGGGTGCCTACGAGGCCCAGCTGCCAGACGTCGACGAGGCAAGGCTGCGCGCGAAGTACCGGACCAGGCCGGACGGCTCGTACTGCGTGCGCACGATCGCGCCGAAGGGGTACTCGATCCCGATGGACGGCCCGGTCGGCGCGCTGATCGGCCAGACGGAGATCAGCCACTTCCGTCCCGCGCACGTCCACTTCCTCGTCACGGCCGACGGGCACGAGCCGCTGATCACGCATCTGTTCGAGGAGGGCGCGGAGTACCTCGACAGCGACGTCGTGTTCGGCACCAAGCAGGAGCTGGTCGTCGCGTTCGAACCGCGCGAGCCGGGGCCCGCTCCGGACGGCGGCACGTGCGACGTGCCGTGGCTGGAAGCACGCTACGACTTCGTGTTGCAGCCATGCGCGCCGCAGTCGTAGATCAACTCGGCCGGCCGCCGCTGATGACCGGCCGGGACGAACCTGCCGTTCTCGAAGATCACGTCGTCCTGGACGTGCTGGCCGCCCCGATCACCCCGCTGGACCTGTTGTGCGCCACGGGAACCTCGTACTTCGGCTCCCCCGCGACACCCTACGTTCCCGGCGTGCAGGGGATCGGGACGGTCGGCGGGCGCGCGGTGTGGTTCCCCACCGTCGCCGGGATGGCCGCGGGCGACGGCAGCATGGCGGAGAAGGCGCTGGCGCGGCAGCAAGATCTGGTCTTCCTGCCGGACGACGTGCCGCCGGTGGTGATGGCCGCGCTCGGGCTCTCCGCCGTCGCCGCGCACATGGCGCTGACGTGGCGTGGCGAGCTCTCGCCGGGTGAGTGCGTCATCGTGCTCGGCTGCGGTGCGGTCGGGCAGACCGCGATCCAGCTCGCCCGTGCCGCAGGTGCCGGCCGCGTGGTCGCTGCCGCACGGTCTGAGGCGGGTCGCGAACGCGCGAAGCGAGCGGGTGCCGACGCCGTGATCGCCCTGGACGCCGACGACCTCGCCGGGCAGTTCCGCGAGGCCGCACCGGACGCCGATCTCGTCCTCGACCCGCTCTTCGGCCCTCCCGCCGCCGCTGCCGCGCAGGCACTGCGCCCCGGTGGAAGGTGGGTGAACCTGGGCGGCTCCGCCGGCGAGACGTGCCCGATCACGTCGTCCGTCCTGCGCAGCCGGTCGTTGCGGTTGTCCGGCTACACGAACAACGAACTCAGCCCGCAGCAGCGATCGGAGGCCATTTCCACCATCGCCCACCTGGCGGCACGGGGAGCGCTCGGCGTCGACCACGAGGTCGTGCCGCTGGCCGATGTCGCCGACGCGTGGCGCCGTCAGTCCGAAGGCGCCACGCGTGGGCGGATCGTGCTCGTGCCTCGGTGAGAGTCAGCGGCAGGCCCAGCGAGCCGGCAACGTGGCGTCGACCCCTGCGGCGAAACCGCTGTCGCTGACAGCATCGCCCGCGGAACCGTAGGTACCGGCGGACAGCGGCAGCCGGGTGACGAACTCGGTGCCCTGCCACAGGACCGGGGTGTAGTTCCCGTCGTCGAGGTAGCCGACGGCGAGCCCGCTGTCGTTGACCGCCTCGACGTAACCGTTCACGGCGAACTTCTCGACCGCGCCGGTCGCCTCGGTCCACTTCCACGACTCTTCATAGCTGCTGAAGATCACGCCGTCACGGGTCAGCCCGCGCGGGTTCAGCGAGTAGTGCACCTCGGGCAACTGGGTGAGGGCACCGTTGCGCCACAGGAAGTTCCCGTCCATCGAGTCGATCAGGACGGTGCCGTCCTCCCCGAGGGCGACGGGCGTCACGCTGCGCGCCCCGGCCGGCATGATGACCTCCGGCGCACTGCCGTCGGCACGCCACAACACGGCACCCCACTCGTGGGAGCCGGTCGGGTTCACCCGGCCGACCACGTCGCCCCTGTTGTTGATGTCCTCGACTCCCCAGACCCGGTACCCGGCCGGGGTGGGCAGCTCGCGGTAGCCGGAACCGGGCGTGTGGGTCATCGCAACGGAGGTGCCGTCGGAACGGTCCGCGATGGCGCCGACCACGCCCGATGCGTTACCGGTCCTGGTGACGAACTTCGCGACGCCTTCCGGCTTCGGCACGATCTCCACACCGGACGTGGTCCACCGCGCCAGCACGCGATCGTCGCCGCCCGGCGAGTAGAACCCGCTGACGTTGCCCTGGCCGTCCACGCCGGTGATCCGGATGTTGCTCCAGCTCATGCCGTCCAGGATCGGCAGGCTCTCCCGCTGCCACGTGCAGTCCGCGGCAGCGGACGCCACGGGTGCGAGCAGCGCGGTCACGACGGTCGTCGCGACGACCGTGACGAGCGCACGACAAGACAAGGATGTGATGTGCATTCAATGCCCCCTTGGAGTCCCCATTCTCCTGTGGACACTATGCACGGTCGTGATCACTCAGCGCCAGCAAATGCGTACGCTTGGCCCAGTCCGCCCGTCGTGACCTGCGACACCTACACGTCCCGGCCAGCCCCAGCCGCCGGCACCGCGGCGAACATCCGCGGCGAGCCAAAGCCCTGCGCGGCAAAGGCTTCCGCCACGCCCGTCTCCACGCGCTCGCGGAGTTCCCGTGGCACCAACGCGATCGCCGATCCGCCGAACCCGCCACCGATCATCCGCGCACCGAGCGCGCCCGCCTTCTCCGCAGCTTCCGCGGCCACGTCCAGCTCGACGCAGGACACCCGGTAGTCGTCCCGCAAGCTCGCGTGCGACGCGCTCAGCAACGGCCCGATCTCCGCGTACCGCTCCTGCTTCAACAGCTCGACGGTCTTCAGCACGCGCTCGTTCTCCGTGATCACGTGCCTGGCGAGCGGCCGCAGCTCGTCCGGCAGCCCTTCCTCCCCGGCCGCATCCCGCAACGAAGCGACGCCGAGCACGTCCGCGGCACGCTCACAACCGCGGCGGCGTTCGCCGTACCCGGACTCGACCAGCGAGTGACTCACCCGCGTGTCGATCACCAGCACCTCCAGGCCGTGTGCGCCGGCGTCGAACGGCACCTGCTCCTGCCTGCCGGACCGCACGTCCAGGAACAGCACATGGGCGTCCGTGCAACACAGCGACGCCGTCTGGTCGAGCAACCCGGTCGGCGCGCCCACGAAGTCGTTCTCCGCCTGCTGCACCCACTTCGCGATGTCGCTTTTGGACGGATCCGCGCCGCTCAACCCCAGCAGCGCCAACGCGGTCGCAACCTCCAGCGAGTGCGAGGACGACAGCCCGGCACCCCGCGGCACATCCCCCGCCACCACCAGATCGGCGCCACCGCCGACACCCTGCTGCCGCAACACCCATGCCACCCCGGCCGGGTAGGCCACCCACCCCTGCGCGGTTCCCGGTTCGAGCTCGGCGAGGCGCACGGGTTCCGCCACCTCGACCTGACCGTCCTGCACCGAAGCGAGCGTGATCACGCCGTCCTCGCGCGGCGACGCGGCCACCCACGTCCGGTGCGGAATCGCGAACGGCAGCACGAACCCGTCGTTGTAGTCGGTGTGCTCGCCGATGAGATTGACGCGACCGGGCGCCGACCAGACGCCCGCCGGAGCAGCGCCGTGCAGCCGTCGGAACGCATCAGCCGCGATGTTCGATCCTGTTGAGTTCATACCGCCCGATCCCACGCCCGTCATAGCTCGCCGCGACAGTGACGGCGGAGAGCATGACGGACACCGGGCCACATTGACAATGTTGACTCTTGATTGAAAAAGTTCGACAACGTTCGCGAGACGATCGTCGATGCTCGCGACACTCACCTGTCTGCGTGACGGGTCCGCCTCCACGCGACCACGATGAACGCGATCAGCCCGAACAGCGGGATGGTGCTGATGGCCCAGGACAGTCCCATCGGCGGACCCGGCTGCTCCATCACCTTCAGGTTCTTCAGCTCACCGGTCGCTGGACCGGCCGGGCCGTCGAGGTCGAAGCGCAGGGTCCACTCGCCGGGCGCGGGCAGGGCGTAGATGTCCAGTCCCCAGACCTCGCGCTTGCGGGGGTGACGCGCGAGCGGGGAGTCGTCCATCAGCTCGCCGCCCCAGACCATGGTCAGGGTGCCCTTCTTGTCCGCGATGCCGTCCTCCGGCACGAACGTGAAGTCCAGCGACTGCATGGCTTTCACGGGCCACGTGCTGAAGCCGACGGTCAGGTTGTACGGCCCCGCCTGCACCTTCTCGGTGTGGACGACGTTCACCGGTTCGAAGGCGAGCGACGGGCCGGCGAGGCCGAGCAGTAGAGCGGCGGTGCCCAGAAGGGCGAACAGTGTCCTACGCATGACGGTCTTCCTTCACGGGTGCGAGGTGGCGCAGCATCTGGCCGAACCGCCTGCCGAGCACCGCGGCACCGGCACCGAACGCGGCGGCGAGGACGATGGTGGTGAGGTACCGGGCGTTGACCGGGAACGTGCCGCCGTACACGAGGACGCGCTGGAGCGGCACGCACGCCGCGATGATCGCGCCGCCGAGCGCGCCGGGGATCCACGCGGGCACCTTGTGCAGCAGTTCCACGGCCACCGCGACGATGACCAGGCACATCGGGATCATGTTCGGCAGGTCGGGGATGCCGTCGGTGTAGTCGCGCAGCGGCAGGCCGGTGGCGTCCGCGTAGACCTTGGCCGCCCACGGCGAGAACCACCAGAACACGGCTTGCAGCACGGCCACCGCGACGCCGACGGCGAGAGCGCCGCCGCGACGGCTCAGCGCGTGGGACGCCATGAACAGGATCATCACCGAGAGGGACGCCGTGCCCACGGAGACCGGGTTGGCGAGTGCGCCGGGCACCGCGCGCAGGCCGATCGCGGTCACCATGCTGAACACCAGCAGGACCGCGGCGGCCGCGATGGTGCCGTAGGTTCCCCAGCGCTGGTCACGTGCCACCGCGAAGATCATGACCGCGCCGACCATCGTGATCGAGATCGACAGCAGCAGCCCGATGTGCGGGGGTGAGTCGATCACGGCGTCGAAGCCGTACAGGCCGTGCCACCACTGGTCCCACAGGCCGTACACCAGGAACAGCGCCGCGCCTGTGCCGGAGATCAGGTAGCCGACCGGTGCGGCGAACGTCCGGCCGAAGACACCGACCGCGCGGCCGCCGACGATCGGATCGACCGTCCTGTCGCGTTTGGCGTCCGCGGTCGTCATCAGCACGACCACCAGGCTCGCGAGGCCGGAGAGCGCGCTGCCCGCGTACAGGAACAGGTGCGGCATCGTGAAGAACGTGTCCGGCCCCACGTCGGAATGCCATTGGATGTCCCACGTCAGGCCGACGAGTGACAGGAGTGTGCCGCCGAGCACCAGACTCGCCGGGACGAGTCCTTTCGGGACTGTCCTGGTCGACGGTGCCACCGCCGTGATGTCCACTGGTGATCCTCCCCCTTCAGGTGAGCAGCAGCGGGATGACCACCCGCTCCGCCTCGAGTGACACGGTGATTTCCCATTGCCCGGCCATGAACAGCTCGACGTTGCCGACCTGGTAGTGACCGGGTTCCGACGGTCCCGCGGTGATCGGCGCGATCGCGTGGCCCATCTGCGGCATCGCCGGTTCGACCACCACTTCCGCGCCCTGCGCGGGATTTCCCGCGCGATCGGTGATCCGCAGGTCGAACGAGTTGACGCCGCTCTTCGTGCTGGCGGGGGTGAGCACGAACCGGAGCTGCCCGCTCTCGGCGAGGTGCGGCTGTGCCTCGACGCTGCGCGGCCAGAGCACGAACAGCGCGCCCACCACGGCGATCACCGCGGCCGAGGCGCCCAGCAGGTAGCGCTTCACTTCTCGGAGACCCCCTTCGCCGCGGGGACGTCGACGACCGCGGGCACGGTGACGATCTCGTAGTCCCGTTCGACCTGAATCCACACGAGGTACTTGCCCGGCAACGGGAACGAGTAGGTGAACGGCACGTCCGGGCCGTACGCGGCGACGCTCTCGTCCGGCTGGTCGGGCATGCCGGGTGTCGGCGGGATCATCGAGTGCACGTGCGCCCAGATCGGCGCGTTCACCGGGCCGCCACCGGAGAGCGGGCCGACCACGATCATGTGCCCGAGCATGCCCAGCCACGGCTGCAGATCGCGTTCGCCGAAGCGGGCCTTGATCGTGCTCGGCCGGCCGGCTTCCCTGATTTCCGTTGCCAGATCGGCTTTTCCGTCGTGCGGGCGAGCGGCTGACGTCCCGGAGACGTCGATGCTCGACCGCAGCAGCTGCACTCCCCCGCCGCGCCGGGCGATCTCCGCGGCGATCGCGTGGGTGCCCTGTTCCGGAGCGTGCAGCCGGGCGCGGTACTCGCCCGGTGCCGTCCGGATCGGGTGCAGGTGGCGGAGAGTTCCGGCCGGGGACACGACGACGAGGTGGATGAACGCGCTGTCGTGCACCAGCAGGTCGTCCACGGGCCGGCCGGAGGACCCGTCGGTCAGGCTGAGGACGAGGTCCTCGCCCTTCATGCTCGGCACCAGGTTCACCGGCGGTCGCGAGAAGTCCGCCACGGGCGTTCGCCGGTACGGGTCGTTGATGTTGTCGTACGTCGGGTCCAGCTGCGTTCCCGGCGCCGCGACCGGCGGAATGCTGGGCGACAGCAACGCCGCCGTGACCCCGACGGCGATCGCGGCCACCATGCCCGCGGTGGGCACGAGCGCGAGACCCGGCTTGCCGAACACAGCGAACAGCAGCGCCACCAACAACAACACGCCCGCCGCAATGAACCCACCGTACGTGGCGTTCTCCCACGGCGACGACACGAGCGCCGGAACGACGAACGGAATGGTCGCCTCGTCGACCGCCAGCGCCCACGGGCCGGGCCGGTCGACGTGCACGACCCCCGAGTGGAAGCCGGGCACGGCACCGAGAACCACCTTGGTGGTGCTGGTCGCGGCACCGGCGGCGCGCGCGGTCAGCGTGATCTCCCCCGGCGGCGAACCGGCGTGCGTCACCACGTCGACGTGAACCGGGCCGGGCACCTCCGCGACCCGGCGGATGATCACCGTGAGATCGCGGCCGCCCAGCGTCTGCGCGACGTGGATGTCGCCGCCGGCCTGGGCGCCGTCAGCCGACGCCGATGCCGCAGCTCCGAGGACCGCCCCCAGCGCGAGCAGCAGGATCGCAACAGTTCGCTTCATCGCGACCGAACGTATCGATCACGGCCGGTGGAAAGCGTCACTGTCGCGGCGGAAACCGCATCCCCCGCGCGGGGGACGTCCGACCCCTGCGAAGCAGGACGTTCTCAGGGGCGGGATGGGGCAAGATCTCAGGCGATGTACCCGATCAAGCTGTCCCTGCGGAGCCAGTCGTGGCTGGTCGCGGCCACGTGCATGGTCGCGGACGGCGGTTTCGTGCTGCTCTCCGCCGCCACGCCGTGGCAGACCGGCATCGCGCTCGCGATCACCCTGGCGGTGAACGCGATGCTCGCCGGTCCCGCCAAGCTGTCCGGCTGGGTCGCGGCGGTGCACGCGGCGGTGCCGGTGATCATCCTGTTCACCATGGGCGACCGGGTGTACGCCAACGAGGCCGGCCTGCTCATCGCCGGCTACCGCGCGGGAGCCTGGTCGCGCGGCAGACCGGCGTACGCGTCGCTCGGCGTGCTCGCGGCGAGCGCGATCGTCTGCGTGCTCGCGATGGGCGGCGGCCCGACGCTGGGATCGCTCGTGGTGGCGAAGATCGCGGTGCTGCCGTGGCTCGTCGGCCGGTACACCACCGCCCGCCGCGCCTACCTCGCCGAACTGGAGAAGCGCTCGGCGATGGAGCAGGCCGACGCGAAGGCGGCGGTAGCCAAGGCGATCACCGAGGAACGCAGCGCGATCGCCCGCGACCTGCACGACGTGATCGTGCACCACGTGAGCGCGATCGGCATGCACGCGGGAGCCGCCAGGCTCGGCCTGCCCGACGGCAACACCAGCCTCGCGACGTCGCTGCGATCGGTCGAGACCTCCAGCCGCGCGGCGATGGTGGACCTGCGGCACCTGCTCGACCTGCTGCACGGCGACCGGTCTCCCGGCGCGCGGCAACCGGGACTGGACGACCTCGACGAGCTCCTCGACCGCGTGCGCGCGGCGGGCACACCAGCGCGTCTCGAGGTGCGTGGACCACAACGCGACGTGCCGGAGTCGTTGGACATCACGGTCTACCGGATCATCCAGGAGATGCTGACGAACGCCCTGCGGCACGGCGACTCGTCCGGCGTGACCGTGACGCTGGACTACGCGCCGGACTCGCTCACGATCAGCTCCTCGAACGCGACGGGATCGGGCAACGGCCACCACGGGGTCCGCCGCGGCCTGGTCGGGATCCGCAACCGCGCGGGCATGTTCGACGGCACGACCCGGTCCGGCCTCGAACCGGACGGCCGGACCTGGCGCACCGTCGTCACGTTCCCGCTGGAGGCCTCATGACCCTCACGGTGCTGCTCGCCGACGACCACGCGATGCTGCGTTCCGGCCTGCGCGCGATCTTCGACACGCAGCCCGACCTCCGGTGCGTGGCCGAGGTCGCCGACGGCAGGGCGGCCGTGACCGAGGTGGCGAGGCTGCGCCCCGACGTCGCGGTGCTCGACATCCGCATGCCCAAGCTGGACGGCCTGGGCGCCACCGAGATGATCCTCGCCAACCCCGCCAACCGCACGAAGGTCCTGCTGCTGACGACCTACGACACCGACGAGTACGTCTACCGCGCGCTGAACGCCGGTGCCAGCGGCTTCCTGCTGAAGTCCCTGCCACCGGAGGAACTGATCTCCGCCGTCCGCGTGGCCGCCCGCGGCGACGCGCTGATCGACCCGTCCGTGACGCAGCGCCTCATCGCGCGGTTCGCCGTCAGCCTCGCCCCTCCGCCGACGCCACCGGAGCTCGAGCTCCTCACCGCACGCGAGCGTGAGGTCCTGCACCTCATCGCGGCGGCCTACAGCAACGCCGAGATCGCCGCCGAGCTGCACGTCGGCGACGAGACCGTGAAGACTCACGTGTCCCGCGTGCTGTCGAAGCTGGGGCTGCGCGATCGGGTGCACGCCGTCGCCTACGCGCACATGAACGGACTCGTGCAGACGAGGCCACCGGGGCTGAGGTGATCAGCGCTCCTGCTCGGTGAACATCTCGACCAGGGCGTGCGGCGTGTCGTCACCGAACAGGGTCTCGAGCACCACGGCGTCGTCCGCCGGCGTCTCCACGCGGGTGAACATGGCCTGTTCGTACTCGGCGAGTGTGGCCTCGACGTCACCGGAGTGCGCGGCGAGGGCCTGCCCCAGTTCCGCGAGAGGTGGGCGGCGTCGCCGAGCAACGTCACCCCTGCGACCCGGTCCCACCGGTGCCCCGCCGGCAGCGTGTAGTGGGGACGCCAGACCAGGCCGGTGTCGCTGTCGGTGATCAGCGCGAGGAGTTCCGGTGCCCAGCCGTCGAACTCCCCGGCGATCTTCGCGGCGTCGATGGCGGCGAACCAGTCCAGCGGCTCGGTGAGCTCCACGTAGACGTGCAGGGTGTCGCCGCTCTCCCGATGCGCGATGATCCCCCTGCCTTTCGCGGGGGCGATCATCAGGCCGCCGCCGACGACCTTGGCCGCGGCCGGATGCCGGGTCTCCGACTCGAACAGATAGGTCTCGACGAACGAATGCCCGCGTACTCGGGTGTGGCGTCCGTCAGCAGCGGCCGGATTCGTGACCACGCACCATCCGCGCCGACCAGCAGGTTCGTTGCGACGGTGGTGCCGTTCGTGAAGGTCACCTCGTGCACACCTTCGGCAACCGTGCGCGCGCCGCTGACCTTGTGGCCCCACCGGACCGTGCCGTCCGGAAGCGAGTCGAGCAGCATCTGCCGCAGGTCACCGCGCTGGATCTCCGGGCGACCGCCGGTGCCGTCGTCGGCCTTGTCGAACAGGATCGTGCCGTCGCTGCCGACGATGCGCATCGCCTGGCGGCCCTCCAGCACGAGGCCGCGGAACTCGTCCGTCAGGCCCGCCGCGATCACCGCGAGCTGGCCGTTGTAGTCGCGGATGTCGAGCATCCCGCCCTGCGCCCGCGCCGAGGGGGACGGTTCCGCCTCGTACACCACGGCCGGGATGCCGTGGACGTGCAGCACTCGCGCGAGGGTGAGGCCGCCGAGACCGGCGCCGATGATCGTGACAGGGCTGTGCATGCGTTGCTCCTGAACTGTGTCCGGGGATTCGTCCCGAACACTGGCGGGAGCCGCTGGCACCGGCCGCACGCGACGCTGGCAATGGGCTGGCAGCCGCTGTCAGCGGTCGTCGAGGCGAACCGCCTGCGCCCTCGGGTACTTCCGGCCAGGCATCGGCACGGGCGACCCCGTGAACGACACCGGCGTGCCCGCCAACAGCAACGTCAGCCCCGTCGGCAGGTCGTCGCGGGAGACGAACCACGAGCCGCCGCGGGTGTCGGTGATGAACCCGTGCGTCTGCCCGGACTTCCAGGTCGTCACGGTCCCCCGCCGACGCCCGCGCGGCGTACCCACCGGCGAAGCCACCGCCTCGGACGACCGCACGAAGGCACTGCGCAGCGGGTACCCGGGCAGGTCGGTGGGGGCGAACAGGGCGTCGAAACCGGGGGTGAAGGGTGTCGCGGCCCGCAGCGGTGCGGCGGTGCGCGGCGTCCAGGCGGGAACACCGTCGTCCGACCGGATGTCGACGACCGGGACGACCACGTGCACGCCGCGCTCGTTCAGCCTGGTCACGAGCGGGGCGAAGTCGGCGTCGCCGGTGAGCAGGACGACCCACTGCAGCGGCACCGCGGTGGCGCGGTCCCAGGCCTCCAGGGCCAGCTGGACGTCGACGCCCTTCTCCTTGCCGTTGTGCAGGGGCAGGTCGTGGCGGGTGACGCCGGCTGCCGTCAGGACAGCGTCGAAGGACGTGGCCGGGGTTTCGATGCGGCCGCGGACGTAGTGCGCCTCGGCGACCACGCAGTCGTCGATCGGGACGCCCGTCTCGGTGTGGACGAACCAGCGCAGGGCGTCGTGCAGACCATCCAGCGAGATGCGCGCCGCCCGCGTGTGCGCGGTCGCGTAGAAGTCGCTGAGGTACGCGAACCACGTGCCGTCGTAGAACACACCTATGCGGACGATCTTCCCCATCCGGCAGACATTACCTCCGCGCGGCCGGAGCAGCCGGGGAGGCAGGTCCTCCCCGGCCGCTCCGCGTGCCTCAGGAGCGCACGGCCACCTCCGCGTCCGTCAGTGCCCGTCCGACCACACTCACGTCGTCGATCGCGCCGCGCCAGTGGTCGACGTTCTGGCCGCCGAACTTGGCCCGTCCCACCGCGAACGCACCGGTGCCGGGGATCGCCGGACCGGCCGGTGCCGTCGCGACCCGCACGCCGTCGACGTAGAGCCGGATCTCGTTGCCCGCCCGCACGCCCGTGAGCTCGTACCAGCGGCCGAGCTCCGGCGTGAGCTCGTGCCGGGCCCGGTTGCCGCCGGGCGTGCTGAACGCGAACGCGCCCTGCCCGTACTGCAGGTAGAAGGGGTTCTCCCGCTCCCTGCCGTCCTGGCTGACCGCGGTGGCGTAGTTGCCGGGCAGCTCGTCGAGCCGGACTCGCGCGGACACCGTGTAGTCGCCGGTCGTGTCGACGACCGGGCCGTAGGTGTCCGCGGAGCCGTTGGTGAGCTCCAGCGCACCGTCCTTCCAGGTGGCACCGGTCGGGCTGAGCAGCAACGGGTTGCCGCCGCCGCTCGAGTCCGCCGCCACCGCTCCCCTGCGTTCGTCGAGCTTCCACTCGCCTCGCGCCGCGTACGGGTACGGCTTGCCCGCGTTCGCCCCGGCTTCGATCACCCGCCGGTTGATCTCGCGGACCGGACCGGGATCGACCTTGATCCGCTTGCGGTCGTAGGTCCAGAACCCGTTGAGCTCGTTCTCCAGATCGGTGACCTGGGTGTAGACCGACGCGGACAGCTCGTTGCGCGCCTGGCCGAGGTAGAACGTGCGGGTGTTGTCGACGTACTTCGCGGTCAGCGCCGCCTTGTCCGCCACGCCGCTGTAGATGTTCGCCGGCGCGCCCGGCCACTGGTGCCCGGGAGTCCGCAGCGTGAAGCCGCCGTGCTCGCCGTCCATCACGACGCGCCTGCCGTCCGGGCGAGGCGGATCGGTGTTGTTGTAGTCGTGGTGGTCGATGACGTCGCCCTTGCCGGAGTCGCCCCTGGAGGCGCAGCAGTTCACGCCGCTGTGCGCGCTGACGATCCGGCTGGGGTCAGCGGCCTTGACGTCGTCCGTGATCTGGCCGGTGACGGTGCGGTCCCACTCGCCCCAACCCTCGTTGAACACGATCCACGCGAAGATCGACGGCGAGTTGTGCAGCTGCTTCATCATCTCGCGGTTCTCGTTCAGGAACGCCTGCTGCGCCGTCGTGCTGCTGCCGTCCTCCACCGAGACGAAGTCCTGCCACACCAGCAGTCCCAGCCGGTCCGCGTGGTAGTACCAGCGAGCCGGCTCGCCCTTGATGTGCTTGCGGACCGAGTTGAAGCCGAGGTCCTTCTGCGCCTTCAGGTCGAACACGAGCGCGTCGTCGCTCGGCGGCGTGTTCAGGCCGTCCGGGTAGAAGCCCTGGTCGAGCATCATCAGCGAGAAGATCGGCTGCCCGTTGAGCGTCAGCTTCGGCTGCCCGCCGACGTTCGCCATGCCGATGGACCGCATGCCGAAGTAGCTCTTCACCCGGTCGCCGCCCAGCCTGATCTCCAGCTGGTACAGGTACGGGTCGTCCGGCGTCCACAGGTGCGGGCTGGGCACCGGCAGCGACAGCTTCGTGTTGGCGGGCCCGGTGATCGTGCCGACCTGCTTGCCGCGCGCGTCCTTCGCGATCGCCGTGACCGTGGTGTTCGCGGCGGATTTGATCTCCAGCGCCAGCGAGCTCGTGGCGAGGTCCGGAGTCATCTTGACCTCGTCGATCGCCTTGTCCGGCACGGGTTCCATCCACACCGTCTGCCAGATGCCCGACGACGGCGTGTAGAAGATGCCGCTGGGGTTGCGCGACTGCTTGCCCTTCGGCTGGTGCGGGCCGGTCGTGTCGGTGACCGCGACGACGATCTCCTGCTCGCCGCGCTTCAAGGCGTCGGTGATGTCCGCGCTGAACGCCGTGTAGCCGCCGGAGTGCTCGGCGACCAGCTTGCCGTTCACCCACACCTTCGCCTCGTGGTCGACCGCGCCGAAGTGCAGCTTGAGCCGTTGCCCGGAACCGATCCTCCAGTCGCGCGGAACGGTCACCGTGCGGCGGTAGAACATGTGGTCCTCGTGCCGCTCCAGCCCGGAGAGCTGCGACTCGATCGGGAACGGCACGATCACCCGCTCGGGCAGCCGTTGCCCGAACACCGGCTGCTGCCCGGCCTTCGCGCCCGCGAACTCCCACGGACCGTTGAGGTTGAGCCACTTCTCGCGTTCCAGCTGCGGCCTCGGGTACTCCGGCAACGGGTTGCGCGGGTCGACCTTCTCGCCCCACGGCGTCTTCAGGCGCTGTTTCGACGAGTTCGCGACGGTGCGGGCGGTCTTCCCGACCTTCCTTCCGCCCGCGGTCAGCGCGCCGGCGCCGTCGTAGAACAGCCGGACCCGCTGGCTCTTCAGCACCTTCTCGCTCAGCCGGACGGTCAGGCGGTTGCGGCTCGCGGTGATCAGGTCGACCGGCATCGCCGTCGCGTCCACGTCGATCCGCAGGTGCGCCTTCAGGTCGGCGACGTTCGTGACGCGGCCGTCGAACTCCGCAGTGAGCACCCGCCCGTCCTCCGACACCGACGCGGTGCGCGGCACGACCTGGAAGTCCGGCGGCGGCGTGAACGCCGACTCCGGCACGATCTGCTTGGGCGTCCCTGCACTCGACCAGCGCAGGAACATGTTGGCGCCACCGGTGTCCTGGAACATCTCCAGCCGGAAGTCGTACTGCCGCCCCGCGGTCAGCGACACCGGCGCGCTGGTCTGCTCGCGGTCCCAGTCGCCCACCCAGTGGTCGATCACCGGTGCGCCGTCGACGAACAGCCGGAAACCGTTGTCCCCGATGGCGTGGAACGTGTAGTCGCCGGTCCGCGGCACGGCGATGCGGCCGGTCCAGCGCGCGGTCGTGTGTTCGGTGCGGCCGGCCAGGAAGCCGAACACCGAGGTCAGGTCCGGGTGGTTCACCTCGGCGTCGAGCACGGTGCCCGCGAGGGTCGCGAAGTCCCGCGCGCCCGGCGCCGACATGCTGAAGTACTCGCCCTTCAGGCCGTGCACGGGCTCGGCGGCACTCGCGGGTGGCGTGCCGGGCGCGACACCCAGCGCCAGCAGCAGCGCGACGAGTACGGGGGCGGCTTTTCTCATCGGCGAGGTCCCCTTCGTTTTTACAACGTTGTAAGAGCGCTCCCATCTATCCAGGCACGTGTTCGGAGGCCCGGCTACCTCCAATCGGAGGTACCGGCCATGTCAAACAGGACAAAAATCGGCGCCGCGTGAGAGCGCGGCCACGCATCGGCGCGAGCAGTTGGGTGCGGTTAGCGGCGCTTTCATCAGGAGTCGGTGGTACGTGCAGACGCCATCAGGAGTCCAGGGGGATCTCCAGGCTCACCGTGCCGCGCAGGTCCAGCCACGCCCGGCCGGGTGCGCGCACCAGCCGCAGCACGACCTCCTCGCAGTGCGGGCAGCGGGCGACGAGCCCGGGCGCGTTCTGGTAAACGCGCAACGTCGCCACCGAGCCCCGGTAGCCGCAGCCCGCGCACTGGCCGGTCGCCACGGTGAGGTCCACCGCGAAGATCTCGCGCAGGTCACCCGCGAGCGCGTTGCCGTCCACGTGGTCGTCGCTCATCGGTGCTCTCCTGTCAGCCGAAACGTTCGGTGCGGACGCGGCGCGGGTCGTGGCCCAGCGCCACGAGGATGTCGGACACCGTCTCGACGAAGCCGGTCGGCCCGCACACGAAGCAGTTCGGGGTGAACTCGGCGGGCCATCCGTGCGTGTTGAGGGTGGCCACACCCAGCCGGCCCGGCGGCTCCGGAGACCCTTCCGGAGTCCGCCGGGTGTACACCAGCCGCACGTCCAGGCCGCCGTCCTCGCGGGCCCGTTGACGCAACTCGTCGGCGAACATCACGTCCTCGGGCGTACGCACCGAGTACACCAGCCGGAACGGCACGCGGCTGCCCTCCGAGGCCCGCGCGCGGATCATCGACATCAACGGCGCGATGCCGGACCCGCCCGCCACCAGCGTCACCGGCGCCTGGTCGGTCGCCCGCCACACGAACCAGCCGCCCACCGGCCCGCGCAGCTCGATCTTGTCGCCCACGGCGAGCACGTCACACAGGTAGGGCGACACCTCGCCATCAGCCACCCGTTGCACGGCCAGCTCGATCCGCTCACCGTCGGACGCCGACGAGATCGAGTAGCTGCGCTGCACCGAATAGCCGTCCTCGGCGGTGAGCCGGACGTCGACGTGCTGCCCAGGCAGGTGTCCTGGCCAGCCGGGCACGTCGAACACCAGGCTGCGCGCGCTCTTCGTGAAGTCCTCGGCATCGGCCAGTTCGGCCACCCGCCAGGTCAGTCGCCCTGATACCGCTGCTCGCGCCATGGGTCTCCGTGGTCGTGATAGCCGGCGGTTTCCCAGAAGCCGGGTTCGTCCTCGAGCAGCAGCTGGATCCCGCGGACCCACTTCGCCGACTTCCAGAAGTACAGGTGCGGCACCAGCAACCTCGCCGGCCCGCCGTGCTCCGGCGTGAGGTCATCGTCGTCGAAGCGGTAGGCGATCCACGCCTGACCGTCGAGCAGGTCCTCCAGCGGCAGGTTCGTCGTGTAGCCGCCGTAGGAGTGGACGAGCGCGAAGTCCGCCGCCGTCTCCACGTCCTCCAGCAGCACGTCCAGCGAGACACCCTTCCACCGGGTGCGCAGCTTCGACCACTTGGTCACGCAGTGGATGTCCGTCGTGATCTTCTCCGCCGGCAGCTCCATCAGCTGCTGCCACGACCACGTGTGCTTCTCCCCGGCCTCCGTGCCGATGGTGAGCTCCCACCGGTCCGTCGGCACGCGGGGCGTCGGGCCCGCCGTGAGCACCGGGAAGTCCTCCGTGAGGTACTGCCCCGGCGGCAGCTGCACGTCCGGCGACTGGCGCCGCCCGGTGAATCCGGGGGAAACGATCGGCATGGGTGCAGTACACCGCAACAGCCGCGAACTCGCCACGCCGGTCTGTACCGTGCGCGCGTGGAGATCACTGACGACCGCACCTTCCCCGCCGCGCTGGCCGCGTTGAGCGGTGTCGAGTTCCCCTGGGACTACGACGAGAAGACCGAGACCCCGTCGCCGGGCAACATCGACTACGAGCCCTACGACGAGTTCGACTCCGCCGAGGAGACCACCGACTGGATCAGGGCCTGGACCGGCAACAAGGAGCTCGACGGCGACGCGTTCCGGGTGTTCGGGCAGGACGGCACCGGCGGCCTCGCCGCGCTCTGGCTGGTCCGCGCGGGACAACCGCTGACCGAGCAGCCGGTGGCGTTCTTCGGTTCCGAGGGCGAGGCCGGGATCGTGGCGACGAGCCTGGGCGAGTACCTGTGGCTGCTGGCCGGCGGCGTCGGCCCGCAGGAGGCCGTCGAGTTCGGGTCCGACAGCGGTGTACCGCACGACGATCTGCGCGCCGTGGCCGAGAAGCACTCCGGTGTCGCGCCGAGGACGCCCGCCGAGGTGCTGACGGCGGCGCGGGCCGAGTTCCCGGACTTCGCGCGGACCGTCGAGTCCTGGTGCCGCTAGGACCTCGTGGGGAACCGGTCCTCTTTCCGGTTCCCCAATGGTCTACACCACTTTGGACCCACCGGATACGCTCGGTGAAACCTGTTGCGCCGCAAGGTGCACAGGACTCGCCCCGGAGGTCTGCCCATGAGAAAACGTCTCGCGGCCGTGCTCCTCCTGATGGCCGCTGCGGTTCCGCCCGGAACCGCAGCCGCGGCTGATCCCATCTACAAAGACCCCGCACAGCCGATTCCCGCGCGCGTGGCCGACCTGCTCAGCCGGATGTCGCTCGACGAGAAGGTCGGGCAGATGACGCAGGCCGAGCGCGGCGCGGTGACCAACGCCGACATCACCAGCTTCCGGATCGGCTCGCTGCTGTCCGGCGGCGGTTCAGCTCCGTCGCCCAACAACGCCACGTCGTGGGCGAACATGTACGACAGCTTCCAGAACGCGGCCAGGGCCACGCCGCTGGGCATCCCCATGATCTACGGCGTGGACGCCGTGCACGGGCACAACAACGTCGTCGGCGCCACGATCTTCCCGCACAACATCGGTCTCGGCGCGACCCGCGATCCCGCGCTGGTGCAGCGGATCGGCCGCGCCACCGCGGAAGAGGTGTCGGGCACCGGCATCGACTGGGACTTCGCACCGTGCCTGTGCGTCGCGCGCAACGACCGCTGGGGCCGCACCTACGAGTCGTTCGGCGAAACGCCGGAGAACGCGACGTCGATGACGACGATGATCACCGGCCTGCAGGGCGCCAAGCTGTCCGATCCCGGTTCCGTGCTCGCCACCGCCAAGCACTACATCGGCGACGGCGGCACGACCGACGGCGACGACCAGGGCAACACGCAGCTCGGTGAGGCCGACCTGCGGGCGATCCACCTGCCGCCGTTCCGCGAGGCGGTCGCCAGGGGCGTCGGCTCGGTGATGATCACCTACAGCAGCTGGAACGGCACCAAGCTGCACGGCCACAGGTACCTCATCACCGACGTGCTGAAGAACGAGCTGGGCTTCAGCGGCCTCGTCGTCTCGGACTGGAACGCCATCGACCAGATCGACGGCCAGCCGGGCTTCACCGCGGCGGAGGTCCGCACGTCGATCAACGCCGGCCTCGACATGATCATGGTGCCGACCGAGTGGCGCCAGTTCATCACGCTGCTCAAGGCGGAGGTGCAGGCGGGCCGCGTCCCGATGTCGCGCATCGACGACGCCAACCGCCGCATCCTCACCAAGAAGTTCGAGCTCGGCCTCTTCGAAAGGCCGCTGACCGACCGCTCCTACACGCCGACCGTCGGCAACGCGGCGCACCGGGCGCTCGCCCGCGAGGCCGTGCGCAAGTCGCAGGTGCTGCTGAAGAACCAGAACGGCGTGCTGCCGCTGCCCAAGACGGCGAGCAAGCTGTTCGTGGCGGGCAAGAACGCCGACAACATCGGCCACCAGAGCGGCGGCTGGACGATCTCCTGGCAGGGCGGCAGCGGCCCGGTCACGCCGGGAACCACCGTGCTGCAAGGCATCCGCTCCGCCGTGTCGACGTCCACCGCGGTGGCCTACCACCGCAACGGCACCGGCATCGATGGCAGCTACCAGGCCGCGATCGCGGTGATCGGTGAGACGCCGTACGCCGAGGGCATGGGCGACCGGCCGGGTTCGATGGGCCTCGACAGCGAGGACCTGGCGACGCTCAACACGTTGCGCGCGTCAGGAGTCCCGGTCGTCGTGGTGCTCGTTTCGGGACGCCCGCTGGACATCGCTGCCCAGCTCTCCGGCTGGCACGCGCTGGTCGCGGCCTGGCTGCCGGGCACAGAGGGCAACGGCGTCGCCGATGTCCTGTTCGGCGACCACAAGCCGACCGGCACGCTGCCGTTCACGTGGATGCAGAACGCCGGCCAGCAGCCGATCAACGCCGGCGACGGCAAGACCCCGTTGTTCCCCCACGGTTTCGGCGCCCGGTTCCCGGCCACGCAGAACGCCTACGCGGTGATCGGCGCCTCGTACTACGACGAGCAGCGCGGCACTCAGGTCGAGCGCTGCACCGACTCGGGTTGCGGGCAGAACGTAGGCTACCTGACGCCGGGTGACTACGTGGCCTACGCGGACGTCGACTTCGGTGCCACTCCCCCGACGTCGGTGACCACGCGGATCGCGTCCGGCTCGACGGCCGGCGGCACGCTGCAGTACCGGCTGGACAGCCCGACCGGCCCGGTGATCGCCACGGTCTCGGCGGCGAGCACCGGTGGGTGGCAGACGTGGACGAGTCGTACTGCGGCGGCGGGTGGCGCCACCGGAGTGCATCGGCTCTACCTGGTGGCGACCGGCGGCACCGGTGGCGACCTGGCGAACGTCAACTGGTTCCAGTTCGCCCGCTGAGGTGACGTGAACGGGGGTAACCGCCCGGAAACCCCCGCTCACGCCGTGGTCACGCCGTCGTGCCCGTGACCGCGCTGCCCGACCTGGTGACGACGTAGGTGACCTTGGTGCCGCTCCAGTAGTGGAACGTCAGGGTCACCGGCCTGTTGTCGTTGACCTCGGCGAAGAAATCGGACGTCAGCGTGGTGACGCCGGTCGTGTAGTTCGGCGCGAAGGTCCGGTCGAACTCCTTGTAGGAAGTCCAGTTGTGCGGGCCCGCGTTCGAGCCGTCCGCGTACTTCGCCTCCATCGTGGCGAGCAGATCACCGCGAAACGCCGTCGGGATCGCGAACGACGACGTCGTGCCGGTCGCGTTCTGCAGCACGGGCGGGTCGTAGGTCACGATGTTGATCCGCCACGGGACGCCCTGGGAGAAGTGCGCCGTGAGCACCGCGTTCGTGCCGTAGTTCCGCGAGCCGCTCAACCGCGTGAGCGCTGCCGCGGTCAGGGTGAGCCGGTCGCCCTGGACCGTGTAGTCGGTGCCGCGCACCAGCTCCGTCGTGCCCTGGCGCAGGGAGTTGAATGTGGTTCCATTGAGGTTCAAGGTGATCGTCTTGGCGCTGATCGCACTGGCCTTGGCGCTGAACACCTGGTCCGTGGACGCGGTGCCGGAGCGGGTGGTCCAGCTCGACTTGATCTGCGCGATCAGCTCGGGGTCGCTCCACTGGAACGACGTGCGCCCGAAGTGCTGCCCGTTGTCCCACAACATCGTGGTGATCTTCTTGGCGCGCGCGTAGTGGCCGAACTGCTCGAAGAACTTCAGCTTCTCGCCCTGCTGGATGGTGCCGGTGTGGCGGTCGAAGCCGAGCAGGCCGTACTCCCCCAGGATCACGGGGACGCCGCGCGCGATGAACGTGTTGTACACGCGGTCGAACGAGTCCGTGAGGTCTTTCTGCGCGGTGGCGTCGAAGTGCGTGCCGCCCGCCACGTTCACGCTGAACGGCCAGTAGCCGTAGTAGTGCACGGTCGCGGCGATGTTGGGGTCCTTGAAGGTGTTCAGCGACGACGCCAGCTCGTCGAGGCGTGCCTGCTCCGACGAGGTGTGCAGGGTCGGCAGCACGAGCAGGCGGTTCGTGTTGTTGCCGCCCGACCGGCGCACGATGTCGCGGAACGACGCGTTCAGCTCGTGCAGCAGCTGTGCGTTCTGCGCGTCACCCGAGCTGCCGGTGAACTGCGGCTCGTTCACGCTCTCGAACACGAGCTTCGCCGGGGAGTCCCGGAACGCCGCCGCCAGCTGCGTCCAGATCGCGTTGTAGCGGGCCAGCACACCCGCCCGGTCGGACGGCATCGTGTTGATCCACTGCCACGAGTCGTGGTGGATGTTGATCATCACGTGGAAGCCGTCCGCCAGCGCCCAGCCGACGACCTCCTTGACGCGGTTCAGGTACGCCGTTTCGATGGCGTAGCCCGGTGCCGGGCCCTGGTGCTGGCCCCACGTGACGGGGATGCGGATGCTCTTGAAGCCCTGCGCCTTCACGTTGTCCAGCAAGGCTTCCGTGATGCGCGGGTTCCCCCACGAGGTCTCGTCGCCGCCCGTGGAGTCGAGTGTGTTGCCGAGGTTCCAGCCCGGCTGCATCTCCGCGACCTGTGCCATCGCGTCACCGGGCGCCGGCCCGCCGGACGTCGTGGTGGTCGTCGTGGGTGGCGTGCCGGGACCGCCCGTGCACGTCACTCCGTTGAGCGCGAACGACTGCGGCGCGGTGTTGGCACCCGTCCAGCTGCCGTTGAAACCGAACGCGACCGTGCTGTTCGGTTCGATCACCGCGTTGTAGCCGGCGTCCACCGCCGTGACTTGGCTGCCCGACGACGTGACCGTCGCGTTCCACGCCTGCGTCACCTGCTGGCCCGCGGGCCACGTCCAGGTCAGCCGCCAGCCGCTGACCCGGTCACCGGTGTTGGTCACCGCCACGTTCGCGGTGAAGCCGCCGGACCACTGGCTCGGCACCGTGTAGTCGACCCGGCAGCCCGGCGCCGCCGCGGCAGGGGTCACCGCCGCCAGGCCGACGGTCGCGGCCACGGACACGAAGGCCGTTGCCAACGCGACACCCCGGCGGCGGATCACCTGCATCTTGTCGCGAAGTCCGGTCATCAAGGCACCTTTCCTGGCAGGGCAGGGGTTTCCAGGAGCGCTCCCTCCGGACACTCACGTCCGGAGGGAGCGCTCGGCGGGGCCGGGACGGCGAGCAGCAGGGGCACCGTTCGACGCCGGGGAACAGAACAGTGAGACGCTGCCGAGCTGCCGTCGCGGGACACGTTGACCTTCACGACGCCGCACCGTGTCGGTCGGCGTCCCTACCAGCCCCGAATCCAGGACCTGGGAGCGCTCCCAGGTGAGACCGGACTGTAACCCCCGAAATACGACTCGGAAAGCGTTGTCGAACTGTGGTCGATATTCGAGCGAACTTCATGTTGCACCCCGCGTGACCGTCGACAGGGCCAATCACGCGACATTCCGGCAGGCGGCGAAACTGGGATGGCCCTACCGATATGCGCACGGTGTGCACGCTTTTGCCCCACTGGCCCATTCCAGTGACGGGCCACGGAAGGCACTATCGGAATGATCGACAAGAAGTTACGGCGAACGGCCATGACCCGCTGTGCCGATCGGGGCAAAACCGCAGCGGCCCGCTACTTTCTGCCACCTGAACGATTGTGAAGCCGTTCGGCACAACACCAGGAGGACATCCGGACGACCCTCCAGGGCCGGCCGTCGGCATTTGCGGGAGCATTCAGCGGGCACCCCTTCCGCAATGTTTTCGTGACCGTTACAGTCGCCCAAAACTGGGAGCGCTCCCATAAGCATCCGAACCCTGTCATCGGAGGCTCACGTGCTCAGTCGCAGGTCACGAGCCCTCACCACCGCGCTCGTCGTGTTGCTCGCCGGACTGGTCGGTGCCACCGCACCGCGAGCGGAGGCCGCGCCCGCGTTCAACTACGCGGAGGCGCTGCAGAAGTCGATCTGGTTCTACGACGCCCAGCGGTCCGGGAAGCTGCCTGCGGACAACCGCGTGAGCTGGCGCGCGGACTCCGCGGTGCGCGACGGCTCCGATGTCGGCCTCGACCTGTCCGGCGGCTTCTACGACGCCGGTGACCACGTGAAGTTCGGGCTGCCGTTCGCGTTCAGCATGTCGATGCTCGCGTGGGGCGCGGTGGAGAACCGGGCGGCCTACGCGGACTCCGGCCAGCTCAAGCACCTGATGGCGAACCTGAGGTGGGGCACGGACTGGATCATCAAGGCGCACCCGTCACCGAACGTCGTCTACGGCCAGGTCGGCGCCGGCAACCCCGACCACGCCTGGTGGGGCTCGGCCGAGGTGATGCCGATGGCCCGTCCTTCGTACAAGGTGGACGCTTCGTGCCCCGGCTCCGACCTCGCCGGCGAGTACGCCGCGGCGATGGCGTCGGCCTCGATGGTCTTCCAGGACACCGATCCCGCCTACGCGGCCACTCTGCTCACTCACGCCAAGCAGCTCTACACGTTCGCGGACACCTATCGCGGCAAGTACAGCTCGTGCATCACCGACGCAGCGAACTTCTACAACTCCTGGAGCGGCTACCAGGACGAGCTGGTGTGGGGTGCGATCTGGCTGCACCGCGCGACCGGTGACACGAGCTACCTCACCAAGGCGAAGGCGGAGTACCAGAAGCTCGGCACCGAACCGCAGAGCTCCGAGCGTTCCTACCGGTGGACGATCGCGTGGGACGACAAGTCCTACGGCGCCTACGTGCTGATGGCCAAGCTGACCGGCGAGCAGACCTACGTCACCGATGCCAACCGCTGGCTGGACTTCTGGACCACCGGCCACAACGGCAACCGGGTGCGCTACTCCCCCGGCGGCCAGGCGGTGCTCGACAGCTGGGGTTCCCTGCGTTACGCCGCCAACACGGCGTTCGCCGCGCTGGTGTACTCGGACTGGCTGTCCACTCGCGACAGCACGCGCGCCAGGACCTACCACGACTTCGGTGTGCGGCAGGTCAACTACGCCCTCGGCGACAACCCGCGCAGCTCCAGCTACGTCGTCGGTTTCGGCGCCAACCCGCCGCGCAACCCGCACCACCGCGGCGCGCACGGCTCATGGGCCGACAGCATCCAGGAACCCGTCATCAGCAGGCACGTTCTCTACGGCGCGTTGGTCGGCGGGCCCAGCACCAACAACGACGCCTACACCGACAGCCGCAGCGACTACGTGATGAACGAGGTCGCGCTCGACTACAACGCGGGCTTCACCGGTGCACTCGCGCGCCTGTACCGCGAGTTCGGCGGCACCCCGCTGGCGAGCTTCCCCGTGGCCGAGACCCCGGACGGCCCCGAGCTGACCGTCCAGGCGTCGGTGAACCAGAGCGCCGCCCAGTTCACCGAGATCAAGGCGTTCGTGCTCAACAAGAGCGCGTGGCCGGCGCGGACGTTCAACGGCACGCTGCGGTACTACTTCACGCTCGACGGCGCCACCACGCCCGGTCAGATCACCGTGACCACCAACTACAACCAGTGCGGCAGGGCGAGCGCACCGGCGCAGTACCGCGGCTCGGTGTACTACGTGGAGATCCCGTGCTCCGGCATCGCTCCGGCCGGGCAGTCCGCGTACCGCAAGGAAGTCCAGTTCCGCATCACCAGCAGCGGCACGTGGGACCCGGCGAACGACTGGTCGTACACCGGACTCGGCAGCGGCAACACGGTCGTCCAGACCGATCGGATCGTGTTGCGGCAGGACGGGAAGACGGTGTGGGGCCAGGAACCCGGCGGCGGTGTCGACGACACCCAGCCGCCGACCGTCCCGAGCAGACTGACCGCGTCGAACGCCGGCAGCTCCAGCGTCACGCTGAGCTGGACCGCCTCGACCGACAACGTCGGTGTCACCGGGTACGACGTCCTCGACGGGACCGCGGTCGTGGGCTCGGCGACCACGACCAGCCTGCTGGTCACCGGACTCGCCCCCGACACGCAGTACACGTTCTCGGTGCGCGCGAGAGACGCGGCGGGCAACGTCTCCGCCGCGAGCACCCCGGTCACCACCCGCACCCTGCCCGGCGTCCGGAGCACGCTCACGGTGCAGCACAAGGGAACGAGCGCCGCCAGGACGAACCAGATCGGCGCGACGCTCCAGGTGACCAACCGCGGTACCACGCCGGTCGGCCTCGCCACCACGACCGTCCGGTACTGGTTCACCGGCGACGCGCTGTCGGCCGGCTACCAGGTCTGGTGCGACTGGGCCCAGATGGGCTGCGCCGGGGTGCGGGCGCAGGTGGTCAAGCTCGCCACGCCGCGTCCGGGAGCCGACGCGTACCTGGAGGTGTCCTTCACCTCCGGCAGCCTGGCCGCGAGCGGCACCACGGGCGAGATCCAGCTGCGGGTGGCGAAGTCCGACTGGTCCGCCTTCGACCAGGCGGACGACCACAGCTACCGCGTCAGCGCCGCGCTGACCGACTTCGACCGGGTCACCGCCTACTCCGCAGGCACGCTCGCCTGGGGCGCGGAGCCCTGACAAAGCCTCGGCGCGGAACGTTCTGCACGCGCAGGCGTCCCGCGCCGATCCCAGTTTCCGGTCGGCGACCGGACCCTGCCGCGTCCCCGGCACAGCGTTGTGCCGGGGATGCTCCCTTCCGTCGACACGCGGCAGATTCGCCCACGTTCGAACTGGCGGCTGCCGACTCCTACGATGAGCGCATGACGGAGATCGACCGGCAACGACGGCCCGGCCCGCGCATCGAGGAGGTGGCGCGACTGGCCGGGGTGTCCAAGTCGACGGTCTCCCGTGTGATCAACGACGAGCAGTACGTGAGCGCCAAGGCCCGCGAGGCGGTGCACGAGGCGATCAGTCAGCTCAGGTACAGCCCGAACCAGGCGGCCAGGACGCTCGCGGGCAGCAAGGCGAGCGCCATCGCGCTGATCGTCTCCGAACAGGGCAGCCGCGTGCTCGGCGACCCGTTCTTCGCCGGGGTGCTGCGCGGGGTGCACTCCGAGCTCGCGGGCCGGCACGTGCAGCTGCTGCTGATGATGAGCCAGCCGGAGGGGCACGACGACCTGGTCGCGTACCTGTCCGGCGGGCACGTCGACGGCGCGCTGCTGGTGAGCCTGCACGGCGACGACCCGCTCCCAGGCCGGCTGCGCGAGATCGGTCTCCCGGTCGTCTCCGGTGGCCGTCCGCTCGGCTCCGTCTCCGTCCCGTTCGTCGACTCGGACAACTTCACCGGTGGTCTCGACGCGGTGCGGCACCTGGTGTCGCTCGGCCGCGAGCGGATCGCGACGGTGACCGGGCCGCGCGACATGGCCGCCGGCCTGGACCGGCTCAGCGGGTGGCGCCGGGGTCTCGGCGAGGCGGGACTGCCCGCCGATCTCGTGGCGGGAGCCGACTTCACGCCGGAGAGCGGTGCCCGCGCGATGACCGAGCTCCTCGACCGGGCGCCGGATCTCGACGCCGTGTTCGTCGCGGCCGACATCATCGCCGTGGGCGCGCTGCAGGTGCTGCACGCGCGCGGCAGGCGCATCCCGCAGGACGTCGCGGTCGTCGGGTTCGACGACTCGCTGCTGGCGGCCACCGCCACCCCACCGCTCACCACGGTCCGGCAGGACGTCGAGCAGCTCGGCCGCACGATGACCTGGCGTCTGATGGGAGAGCTCGCCGGCGAGGAAGGCCTGCCACCGTCCGTGCTGCTGCCCACCACGCTGGTGCGGCGCGCCAGCGCCTAGCACTCGCAGGGGCCGCTGACGCGGGTCAACACACTTAGTGGCGTGGCCCGGAACGTTACCGGGCGAATTCGCGGTCAGACGGGTGCATCGTGGTGCCGCCCCCGCGTCCTCGTACTGGGTGTACGGGGGCGCGGGGGCGGTGCCACGAGGTGCCCTGCTGAGCGTGAATCACCCAGCCGACGTTCCGGGTCACGCCACTAGTCCGTTTGGCAGGTTCCCGCTGGTAGCAACGCCGCTCAGCACACCGGGAGCGCTCCCAGGTGACTAAACCGTGACCCGCACGACAAACGGCGAGGTCATCCGGTGCGCCAGGCCCCGAACCTCCTCCGGTTACCCGGGAGTGAGCCTTGACACACCTTCACGACCGGGTGAAACTCCACCGCATCTGGGAGCGCTCCCAGAGACCGCCCGCCGAGACCAGAGGAGTTCTCCCGTGCGACAGCGTTGGGTCAGCGTGCTGATCTGTGCCGCCGTGTCCGCCGCCGCCACCACCGCATGCGGCTCGGGCGGGGCCAGTCAGACGCAAGATGGCAAGACCGAACTGACGATCGCGACGTTCAACGAGTTCGGGTACGAGGAGCTGTTCAAGGAGTACGAGGCAGCGCACCCGGACATCAAGATCACACAACGCAAGACAGGACAGGGCCAGCCGCACCACCAGAACCTGTTCACCAAGCTGGGCGCGGGTTCCGGTCTCGCCGACATCGAGGGCGTGGAAGAGGGTTACCTCAGCCAGGTCATGTCGAAGTCCGGGCAGTTCAACGATCTCAAGGAGATCGGCCCGCAGATCGAGGGCGACCGCTGGCTGAAGTGGAAGACCGAGGCGATCACCACCAAGGACGGCAAGCTGATCGGCTACGGCACGGACATCGGCCCGCTCGCCATGTGCTACCGCAAGGACCTGTTCCAGCAGGCCGGGCTGCCGTCCGACCCGGAGGGCGTGAAGGCGCTGTTCGCCACGTGGGACAGCTACTTCGCCGCCGGTGACCAGTTCATCGCCAAGGTGCCGGGCGTCGCCTGGTTCGACAGCGCCGCGCAGGTCTTCAACGCCATGCACAACCAGCACGAGGTCGGCTACTACGACAAGTCCGACAAGCTGGTCGTGGACACCAACCCGGCGATCAAGGCCGACTGGACCGCGGTGACCGCGGCCGTCGCGAAGGGACAGTCGGCGCGGCTCGCGGCGTTCAGCAACGAGTGGAACACCGGCTTCAAGCTCGGCAAGTTCGCCACCAAGACGTGCCCGTCGTGGATGCTCGGCGTGGTCGAGACCCAGGCCGGGCCGGAGAACAAGGGCAAGTGGGCGGTCACCGACGCGTTCCCGAACGGTGGCGGCAACTGGGGCGGTTCGTACCTGACCGTGCCGAAGCAGAGCAAGAACGCCAAGAAGGCCGCCGAGCTCGCTGCCTGGCTGACGGCGCCGGAGCAGCAGATCAAGGCGTTCAAGGCGAAGGGCACCTTCCCCAGCCAGGTCAAGGCTCTCGACGCGCCCGAGCTGCTGGAGCAGACCAACGCCTACTTCGGTGACGTCAAGGCCGGCGCGCTGTTCGCCACGCAGGCCAAGAAGGTCAAGGCCGCGCAGTACAAGGGCCCTGCCGACGGCCAGATCCAGGAGACGGTGTTCAGCCCGGCGCTGCAGTCGGTCGAGCAGGGCAAGAACGCCGACGAAGCCTGGAAGACCGCCGTTGAAGGCGCCCAGAAGGCGGCCAAGTGACCGCCGTTCTCCCCAAGGTCGACCGCGGGCGGGAGCAGGAGCCCCGCCCGCGGCCGCCGCGGCGGTACCGGTGGACCCGATTGGACACCAAGGTATCGCCGTACCTGTTCGTCGCGCCGTTCTTCGTGTTGTTCGGCGCGATCGGACTTTTTCCGTTGCTGTACACGGCTTACGTCTCGCTCTTCGACTGGGAGGTGGGCGCCGACGATCCGGCGTTCATCGGACTCGACAACTACCGGACGCTGTTCGAGGACGACCAGTTCTGGAACGCGCTGTTCAACACCTTCAGCATCTTCCTGCTCTCCAGCGCGCCGCAGATCGTCGTCGCGGTGCTGATCGCGGCGCTGCTCAACGAGAACCTGCGCGCTCGCACCGGCTGGCGGATGGGTGTCCTGCTCCCCTACGTCGCTTCGCTCGTCGCCTTGACGATCATCTTCGGCAACCTGTTCGGCCCGCAGTACGGTCTCGTCAACGATGTCCTGACCGCGCTGGGCTTCGGCCCGGTCGACTGGCAGGCCAGCACCTTCGGCAGCCACGTCGCCATCGCGTCGATGGTCAACTGGCGCTGGACCGGCTACAACGCGCTGATCGTCCTCGCCGCCATGCAGGCCATCCCGCGCGAGGTGCACGAGGCCGCACTCGTCGACGGCGCGGGGCCGCTGCGCCGGTTCTTCAGCATCACGCTGCCGATGCTCAAGCCGACGCTGATCTTCGTCATCGTCACGTCGACCATCGGCGGCCTGCAGATCTTCACCGAGCCCAAGCTGTTCGAGCCGTCGGGCGGCAGCGGTGGCGGCGCTGAGCACCAGTACCAGACCGTCGTGCTCTACCTCTACCAGTCGGCGTTCCAGGGCCTGGACCTCGGCTACGCCTCCTCGATCGCGTGGGTGCTGTTCCTGATCGTCATCGCCGTGGCCGGACTGAACTTCTGGATCACGAGGAGGGCGGTGAAATGATCAACCGCAGGCCCTCGTTCCTGGTGTACGGGCTGCTCGGCGCGTTCGTGCTGGGCTCGGCTTTCCCGTTCTACTGGTCGTACCTCGTCGCGAGCCGCGACAACTCGGTGCTCACCGGCGACTTCACGCTGATCCCCGGCGGGAACTTCTGGACGAACGCCACGCGCGTGTTCGACACGATCCCGTTCTGGAAGGCCCTGGGCAACAGCTTCATCGTGTCCGGCACGGTGACGCTGTCGGTGGTGCTGCTGTCGGCGCTGGCCGGTTTCGCGTTCGCCAAGCTGCGGTTCCGCGGCCGCGGCGTGCTGTTCCTCTTCGTCGTCGTGACCCTCGCGGTGCCCACCCAGCTCGGGATCATCCCGCTGTACATGGCGATGGCCGAGTTCGGCTGGGCCGGTGAGCTCGAAGCCGTGATCGTACCGAACCTCGTCACCGCGTTCGGCGTGTTCTGGATGCGCCAGTACCTCGTCGACGCCGTGCCGGACGAGCTCGTCGAGGCCGCCAGGATGGACGGCTGCAGCCTCTGGCGGACGTTCTGGCACGTCGCACTGCCCGCCGCCCGCCCCGCCGCCGCGATGCTCGGCGTGTTCACGTTCATGCAGTCCTGGAACGACTTCCTGTGGCCGCTCGTCGTGCTGAACGCCGACAACCCGACCATCCAGGTCGCACTGGAGAAGCTGCAGAGCGGCTACTACGTCGACTACTCGCTCGTACTCGCCGGAACCACGCTCGCCACGGTTCCGGTGCTGATCATCTTCCTAGTGCTCGGGCGGCAGATCGTCGCCGGGGTGATGCAGGGCGCCGTCAAGGGGTGAAAATGGAGAACATTGTTTTCCCGCAGGGATTCTTGTGGGGCGCCGCGACCGCGGCGTTCCAGGTGGAGGGCGCGACCGCGGTCGACGGTCGCACGGACTCCATCTGGGACGTCTTCTGCCGGCAGCCCGGCAAGGTCGTCGGCGGCGACTGCGGGGAACCGGCCGCGGACCACTACCGGCGGTTCGAGCAGGACGTGGCGCTGATGGCCGAGCTCGGGCTGAAGGCGTACCGGTTCTCCATCGCCTGGCCGCGGGTGCGGCCGGACGGCGGGGCGGTCAACCAGGCAGGACTCGACTTCTACAAGCGGCTCGCGGACACGTTGCTGGCGCACGACATCGTGCCGTGGCCGACGCTCTACCACTGGGACCTGCCGCAGAAGCTGGAGGACGCCGGTGGCTGGACGGCCCGCGACACCGCGTTCCGGTTCGCCGACTACGCGGCGTCCGCCGTCGAGGCGCTCGGTGACCGGATCGGCACCTGGACGACGTTGAACGAGCCGTGGTGCTCGGCTTTTCTCGGTTACGCCTCAGGAGTTCACGCCCCCGGCCGCACGGATCCACGCGCCGCCGTGGCCGCCGTGCACCACCTGCTGCTCGGGCACGGGCTCGCCGCCGACACCATCCGCGCGGCCTCGCCGGATGCGAAGGTCGGCATCACGCTCAACATGTACCCGATCATCCCGGTCGACCCCCGCAGCACGGCGGATCTGGACGTCGCGCGCAGGCTCGACGGCCTGCAGCAGCGGATCTTCCTCGACCCGTTGCTGCGCGGCGAGTACCCCGAGGACGTGCTGGCGGACCTGGAGCCGTTCGGGTTCAGCGAACACATCCGCGACGGCGACCTCGGCGTGATCTCGGCACCGATGGACATGCTCGGCGTGAACTACTACACCGAGCACTACGTCAGCTCCTCCCCCAACGGCAGTGCGGACGCGGCTTCGCCGTGGGTGGGCGTCGAAAGCGCGTCGTTCCCACGCCGTGACGCTCCCCGGACGGACATGGACTGGGAGGTCAGGCCGGACGGACTGACCGCGGTGTTGTTGCGGCTGCACCACGACTACCCGCGGCTCCCGCTCTACATCACCGAGAACGGCGCGGCGTTCCGCGACGACTTCTCCGGCAACGGCGCGATCGACGACGTCGACCGGACGGGCTACCTGGCCTCGCACCTGCGGGCCGCACACACCGCGATCAGGGCCGGGGTGGACCTGCGCGGGTACTTCTGCTGGTCGCTGCTGGACAACTTCGAGTGGGCCGAGGGGTACGCGAAGCGGTTCGGCATCGTCCACGTCGACTACGACACGCAGGTGCGGACGCCGAAGATGAGTGCGAGGTGGTTCGCCAGGGTGGCCCGCGACAACGCGTTGGTCGCGGTGTCATGACAGAAGGAAGGAGTCGGCGCCCCGGTCCGCGCATCGAAGAGGTCGCGCGTGTGGCCGGGGTGTCGAAGTCCACCGTCTCCCGCGTGATCAACGGGGAGAAGTACGTGAGCGAGCGGTCCCGGCAGGCGGTGCACCGCGCGATCGCGCTGCTCGGGTACAGCCCCAACCACGCTGCGCGGACACTGGCGGGCAGCAAGGCGAACGCGATCGCCCTCGTGGTCTCCGAGCAGGGCAGCAGGGTGCTCACCGACCCGTTCTTCGCCGGTGTGCTGCGCGGGGTGCACGCCGAACTGGCCGGGCGGCACGTCCAGCTCCTGCTGATGATGAACCAGCCGTCCGACGGCGCGGGCCAGGTCGCCTACCTCACCGGCGGCCACGTCGACGGCGCGCTCGTGGTGAGCCTGCACGGCGAGGACCCGCTGCCCAGGACGTTGCACGAGACGGGTCTGCCCATCGTGGTGGGCGGCCGTCCGCTCGCCGGCGGCTCCTTCCCGTTCGTCGACTCGGACAACTTCAACGGCGCGCTGGAAGCGGTGCGCCACCTGATCTCACTGGGCCGCGAGAAGATCGCAACGATCGCCGGTCCCGCCGACATGGCGGTGGGCATGGACCGGCTGAGCGGGTGGCGGTGCGGCCTCGCGGAACACGGCCTGGCCGTGAAACTCGTGGTGCACAGCGACTTCACGCCGGAGGCCGGCGCTCTCGCCATGGAACGACTGCTGCACATTGCGCCCGACCTCGACGCGGTCTTCGTGGCGGCGGACATCATGGCGCTGGGGGCGATGATGGTGCTGCAGGCGCGCGGCTACCAGATCCCCGACGACGTGGCGGTGGTCGGGTTCGACGACTCGGTCGTGGCGGCGACGGCGGTGCCGCCGCTCACCACCGTGCGCCAGGACGTGGAACAGTTCGGCCGCACCATGACGTGGCGCCTGCTCGCCGAGCTCGCCGGCGAGGAGAAGCTGCCGTTGTCGATCCTGCTGCCGACGTCACTCGTGCGCAGAGCGAGCGCTTGACGCGGTGAACACCCGCACGTCCCGCGCGGTGAGGCTGACGCGCTCTCCCGCCGGTACGACGCTGCCGTCCAGCAGGTCCGTGAGCTCGACGGGAGCCACGATCTCGGGGTGCTCGTCGCTCCAGTTGTGCACCACGTGAACGCGGTGCCCGTCCGGCGACGCGCCCGTCGTCACCGTGACCGTGGCGGGAAGATCCAGCCACCCGGACTCCGGCGTCGGTGCCAGCCACCTGGCGAGTGCTGTCGCGAGCTCGCGGCCGGGCACCGTGCCGACGCACGTGACGCGACCGTCCCCGTGGCGCCGCGTGGTGACCGCGGCCCATCGACCGAAGTGCCGGTGCTCGTACTCGACGAGCACGTCCGCGTCGACGACGGTGAGTCCCTCCAGCCACCGCGTGGCGACCGCGTTCTCCGGCAGGTCGATCGGTGACTGCGGCGTAGCGCGCACCGGCAGGTCGCTCGAGAGGTTGCTGAACTCGTCGTAGTAGACGCCCGCCGCGTCGACGAGGCGTCCTGGCGCCGACTCCTGGCGTGCCCTGGCCTCGTGGTCGGCGTAGGCGGTGCGCGGTCCGACGACGAGGTGACCGCCCGCGTGCGCGTAGGCGGCGAGCCAGTCGACCGTCGCGTCGTCGGCGAGGTACAGCGCGGGCGCGACCAGCACCGGATGACGCCGCGCGGCTTCGTCCGGCGTCGTCGCGGGCAGCTTCCTGGCGTGGATCACGCGCACCTGCCGCCCCGCCTCGAAGGCTCCCCGGTAGAACGCGTCGAAGATCCGCTGGTACGCGCCGCCGTCCGGGCTTCCGTCCGAAGTGGACAGCGGAGGGTACTTCTGCATGTACCACTTGCTCGGGGCCGAGTAGACGATCGCGATGTCGGCGTCCGGCTCGATCCCCGCGACCGTCGCGCCCGCGGTGGCGAACTCCGCGCCCAGCCGCGCCAGCTCGGCGTACACGCGGCCGGGCCTGCCGCTGTGGGGCAGCACGCCACCCCAGTAGGTCTCCGCACCGAAGTGCAGCGTGTGCCAGTGCCAGTACTCGATCATCCGAGCACCGCGCGCGACGAAGGCCCACGCCGCCTGGCGCCACTGACCGTCGTAAGCGGGGCGGTTGTCCGACGTCCCGCCGATGTTCCCGGCGTTGGTCTCGGTGACCAGGAAGGGTTCCTGGCGGGAGGAGAAGATCCAGTCCGCGCCGCGGTAGAACGCCCACACCCCGCGGGTCTTCCAGCCCTGCTCGTCGTCTTCCGCGTCCGGCAGGGTGAGCGCGTCCTGCATGTCGTAGTAAGGATTGCCCGCCGTCACGTCGACGTGGTCGGTCAGCTCGTCGTCGTCCAGCGCGACGTGCGAGTAGTGCAGGCAGGTGGTGACGAACTGCTCCGGCCGCGCGTACTCGCGCACGATGTCCGCTTGCCACGCGACGAACTCGCTGGTCTGCCGTGCCTGAAACGCCCGCCACGCGACGTCGTACTGCGGCTGGGCGTTGCCCTCCGGCGTCCACAGGTCGGCCCACGTGGACAGCCGGTGGGACCAGTACACGAGGCCCCACGCGCGGTTGAGGTTCTCGACGTCGCCGTAGGTGGTCCGCAGGTGGTCGACGAAGCGCTGGAAGACGCCGTGGTTGTGCAGCAGGTGCACACCCGGTTCGTTGTCCACCTGGAACCCGATGACCGAGGGATGGTCCGCGTACCGGCCGACGATCTTGCGCGTGACCCGTTCGGCGTGGAAGCGGAAGGCCGGGTGGGTGAAGTCGACCTCCTGGCGCGCACCCCAGCCGACGCGCCTGCCGTCAGCCCGCTCGCCCGCGATCTCCGGGTACTGCCGGGCGAGCCACGGCGGCACCGCGTACGTGGGTGTGCCCAGTACGACGGAGATTCCGCGCTCGTGGGCGCCGTCGAGCACGGGCTGGAGCCAGTCGAGGTCGAACCGCCCGTTCTCCGGCTCCCACGTCGACCACACCGACTCGCCGACCCGGATGACGGTGAAACCCGCCTCCACCATCAGGTCCAGGTCGGTCTTGAGCCGGTCGTACGGCTGGTACTCGTGGTAGTAGGCAGCACCGAACAACACCCGCGGGGGCAGAACCGGCATCGGGAGACCTCCGTGGGCGGAGCTGGTTCGACCTGCGAATGCTAATCGTGATCATCAGGCCTTTGCCAAGTGCCGCAACGGAAATTCGCGTTGTTCGCAGCGACTGTCGCCCCTTCGGCCCAGGTTCGACTCGATTCGACTGTCGAACGCCGCGCTCGGTTCACCGCCACGGACCCCCTGGCGACCTGCTCGTGGCCTCAAAGCCGTAGCGATCCGCTGATCGACGTCCACGCTCGGACCGGCTCCTGGTGGCGCACCCGGCTACCTCGTTCGGCACAGGAGGCTCCGAGGCGCATGTTCGGCGTCAGCGACAAGACCGCCGGACGTGCAACGCGACCGTTCGCAGGGTTTGTGCCGTGCACGGGAAAACGGTTGCTGCACAAGGGAAGCACCGGCCGGCCGATCAGTGGCGGCACGGTCAACCGTCGAGGACGTGGGCGAGGAGCATGGTGGCCGGACCGAAGCCGGCCCGCCGGTATGTCCATGCGGACATGATGCCGCGCAACGCGGCCCTGATTCGTGCGCTCGGTCGGCTCTGCCCGCCGCCGCTCGCCTGTTCGGCCCAGGTGATGCCACCGTCGAGGGGGGCAACAGCGCGCATCGGTGGCGCCTCGACGCCGTTGAGGGCCGTACGAGTCTTCATCCAGGTGCCCAGACGCGCTGGGGACCACCGCGGCGTCCTGCCGTCGGAGTCGAGCAGCACCACCGCGCAGCGCCGCCGAAGCCGGTGCTTCCTGCGCGCCACCGGCATCTCGCCGAGGCCGCGGTCAACCAGGCGAAGCAGAGCATCCCGCAGCCCTACCTCATCCCGCCCACGGGCGGGTGCAAGGCGGCGTGGAAGCTGGACAACTCCTGGCAGGACGGCTTCCAGGGCGCGCTGACCTTCACCAACACCGCGACGAGCGCGGCCAACCCGTGGTCGGTCATGTTCACCCTGGCCGCCGGGACGACCGTTTCCAACGGCTGGAACGGCACCTTCACCCAGACCGGCACGACGGTCACGGTGACGGCGCCGTCGCACAGCCCCGCTTTGAGTCCGGGGAGCGGCCGTGTCGCTGGGCTACACCGCCAACGGCACGACCGCCGCTCCCTCGGCCGTCGCGCTCAACCAGGTGGCCTGCACGACGTGACCGGAGGTCAGACGGTGGCGGTGGCGCGGGAGGCCAGACCCTCGATGACCACGGTCAGCTTCTCGGTGACCTCGGGGTCGTCGACCGGGTGCAGGTCGGCGAACCGGACCACCGAGGCCGGGATCGAGAGCGTCAGGTCGTCGGCGACCACGCCGCCGGCGATCTTGGCGGCCTTGCGGGCCTCGTCCTGGGCCCACACGCCGCCGTACTGGCCGAACGCGGTGCCGACGACGGCGACGGGCTTGCCGGACAGGGCGCCCGCACCGTAGGGACGGGACAGCCAGTCGATGGCGTTCTTCAGCACGGCGGGAATGGTGCCGTTGTACTCGGGCGACACCAGGAGGAGGGCATCGGCCTCGACGGCGGCCTCGCGCAGCCTGGTCGCGGCGGCGGGGACGGTGCCCTCGGCGTCGAGGTCCTCGTTGTAGAACGGCACGGTGTCCAGGCCCTCGAACAGGCCGACCTCGACGTGCTCCGGAGCGATCTGAGCCGCGGCCTCTGCGAGCCTGCGGTTGTGCGATCCGGCGCGGAGGCTGCCGACGAGGGTGAGGATGCGGACGGCCATGACGTACTCCCGGGTGGAGGTTGTGGTTGGACGATCACCACCGTAAACGGGACGCGGCCCGTTTATCTTCCGGCTAGGCTGCTGACGTGATCGACAGCACACACCTGCCCCTCATCGGCGAGGGGCCGAACCTGCGCGCGGACGCGGTGCGCAACCGCGCCCGCCTGCTGGAAGCCGCGGCCAGGCTGGCGGCCTCGCACGGCGCGGCAGCGATCACGATGGAGTCGGTGGCCGCCGAGGCCGGGGTCGGCAAGGGCACGGTGTCCCGCCGCTTCGGTGACCGCAACGGACTGCTCCAGGCCCTGCTGGACCACTCGGAGCAGCTGTTCCAGGCGGCGTTCCTCTCCGGCCCGCCGCCGCTCGGTCCCGATGCCGACGCCGCCGCCCGGCTCAGGGCGTTCGGACCGGCCCTGCTGCGCCACGAACGCGCGCACCTCGACCTCTACCTGGCCGCCGAGCCCGATCCCGCCCGGCGGTTCGCGGTGCCGGCCAGGCGGGTGCGCCACACCCACGTCGCGGCGCTCGTGCGCGCGGTCCTCCCGGACGCCGACGCGGAAGTGCTCGCGCACACCCTGCTGTCGTCGGTGGACGTCGTGCTGGTGGACCATCTCGTGCGCAACCACGGCATGTCGCCGGAACGCGTGGAGGCCGGCTGGCACGACCTGGTCGACCGGCTGGTCACTCGTGGTTGAGCGCGCCTGAGCGGAACTCCGCCAGCTCGGCCTCGGCAAAACCCGCCGTGCGAACCACCTCGGCCAGTGCGGCGCGGATCGCCGTGTCGACGGCCAGATGTGCGTCGAGCTCGACCCGTCCGACGTCCCCGAGGTCACGCACACGAAGATCCCTGGTGGGCGTGCCGCGCCCGGCGAGCCACGCCCGGACGGCCACCTCGGCGCGCTCGACCCTGGCCAGGCGCGCTGGTGTGATCGCCAGCCCGTACCGGACCCGGCTGGCCAGGCACGGCATGGCCGGCTTGTCCCAGGTGGACAGTCCCCAGTGGAGGCTCAGCGCGCGGACGTCGGCCTTGGTCATCCCCAGGTCGCGCAACGGCGTGTGCACGCCGATCTCGTCACCGGCACGGATGCCGGGCCGGAACGGGTCCCGTGCGTCGTCGGCGTTCGTCCCGGTCGCCACCGCCGCCAGCCCGTGCTCCCGTGCCGTTGCCGTGATTGCGTCCAGAACCGTGGACTTGCAGAAGTAGCAACGGTCACGGCCGTTCGCGGCGTATCCGGGGTTGTCCAGCTCGGTGGTGCCCGGCGCGATGTGCCGCACCCCGGCGGCGTCGGCGAAGGCCTTGGCGTGCGCCAGTTCGGCGGCGGCGAGGCTGGCCGAGTCGGCCGTGACCGCGAGGACCGCGTCAGGTCCGTTCGCGCGCACGGCGGCGGCGAGGACGAGAGCGGAGTCGGCGCCGCCGGAGAAAGCCACGGCGAGCGGGCCGATCTCGGCGAGCCTGGTGACGAGCTGCGCGGCGGGGTCCATCAACGCTCCTCCGGCTGTTGCGCCGCAAGTGCCAGCACGGTGCGCAGCGGCAGCCCCGTCCGCCTGGCCACCGCGACGGCGTCGTCGTACTCGGGCTTGCCGTGGTGCGGACCGTGTTTGCGGCGCACCGGCACGCCGTGAACGTGCACGACGTCCGTGGTGCGAGCCGCGGCCGTGCGACGCACTGTGCTTCGCCGCACGCCGAGGGTTCCGGTCTCGGCGAACATCAGTCCCTCGATCTCGTCGGCCGTCTCGGGCGTCACCAGGGCGTGCAGGACGTGCGCCGGCCGTCCTTTCTTCATCACGGCGGGCGTGACCCAGCTGTCGAGGGCGCCTTCTTCGAGCAGGCGGCCGACGACGTACCCGAGCACCTCGCCGCTGACGTCGTCGAGGTTGGTCTCCAGCAACACCAGGTCCCGCACCTGGTCCGTCTCCACGTCGCCGAGCCGCACGACCGCGATGTTGGGCCGGTCGGCCAGCGTCCGCGTGCCCGTGCCGTACCCGGTGACGGCCAGCCGCATCGGGGGCGGCGACCCGAAGTCGGCCTTGACCGCTCGCAGCAGCGCGGCCGCCGTCGGCGTGACGGTCTCGCCTTTGAGCTCGGTCCCGGTGACGACCGCGTTCTCGAGCAGTGCCGCCGTCGCCGGGGCCGGGCAGGGCAGGATCCCGTGCGCCGTGCGGACTCCACCGCTGCCGAGCGGCAACGGCTCGCAGTGGACAGCGCTGACGTCCAGCGCGTGCAGGGCAGCCGCGGCGCCGACGATGTCCACGAGGGTGTCGTGCCCGCCGAGCTCGTGCAGGTGCACCTCGCCGGGATCCTCGCCGTGCAACCGTCCCTCGACCTCGGCGATGGCACACAGGGCTTTGGTCGCAACCTCCGCCACCGCGCGCTGCCGAACCCTGCCCGCCATGGCGATCAGCTCTTTCGCCTTGCGACTGGTCGCGCCGTCGGACACCGAGACATCGGCCCTGCTTGCCGCCAGCCCGTGGGTGAGCACCTGCGTGACGGTCAGGTCCCAGCCGGTCAGCCCGGTGTCGGCGACGGCGGCGCGAATCGCGTCGAGCGGTGCGCCCGCGTCGACGAGGGCGGCGAGCAGCATGTCCCCGGCCAGACCGGTGAAGGGCGAGATGACGCAGACACGGCTCACGAGACCCTCCGGCGGGCAACACGGGACAGGCGGAACGCGGCCATCGCCGCGCCGAACCCGGAGTCGATGTTCACCACGGTGATGCCGGCCGCGCAGGACGCGTGCATCGCGAGCAACGCGGTGATCCCTTCCAACCCCGCGCCGTAGCCGGTGGAGGTGGGAACCGCGACCACCGGGCACTCCACGAGCCCACCGATCGCGCTGGCGAGGGCACCTTCCATCCCGGCCACGACGATGACGGTGTCCGCGGCGCGCAGGCGTTCCTGTTCGGCGAGGAGGCGGTGCAGCCGGCCACGCCGACGTCCGTGACCGTGGTGACGGTGAGGCCCACGGCGGCGGCGATGGCGGCGGCTTCGCGGGCGACGGGCTGGTCGGCGGTGCCGGCGGCGGCGACCACCACGGAGAACCCGATGGGGGCGGCGGGGCGCCAGACGAGCAGGCGGGCGGGTGCGTCGTAGATGCCAGGTGGGAGCGCGGTGGCTGCGGCATCTGGTTGGGACGCGGCCGCTGCACCGCTGCAGGATTCGTGCAGGGCGTCCACCCGCGCCTCTACGGCACAACCATCCCCCACCGCAGTCAGAACAGCAGCCGACGCATCCCCCACCCGCGAGCCAGCAGCCGAACCACCCTGCACCGCAGCCAGCACGACAGCCGCCGTCTCCGCATCCACCCGAGTCGCGAGCACCGGTCCGGCGTTGTGCCGCAACAACGTCCGCGCGATCGAAGCGATCTCCGAAGCCGTCTTACCGGTGCCGTAAATGACCTCAGGCAACCCCTGACGGGCTTCACGACCCACGTCCACCCGCGCGAAGCCGAGATCGACCGCGTCCGACCGCGTCATGCCGCTCCTCCTCGCGCCACCACCGCAGGCAGTTCGCGCCCGATCTCCGCCAGCAGGGCGGGGGCACGGCTGATCGCGGCGTCCAGGCTGCCGGCGCGGTGCAGCAGCGACCACGCGGCCACCACGCCGGCCTCGCGCAGGCGGTCGGCGGACAGGCGGACCTCGCCGGCGACCACCACGACCGGCACGCCGTGGTGCCGGGCCGCCGCTGCCACGCCCACGGGGGCCTTGCCGCGCAGGCTTTGTTCGTCGAAACGGCCCTCTCCGACCACGACCAGCGACGCGCCGCGCAGTGCCTCCTCGACACCCAGCTCGCCGAGGACGAAGGACGCGCCCGGCACGCGCTGGGCGCCGAGAGCGGCGAGCGCCGCGAAGCCGGTGCCCCCGGCGGCACCCGCGCCAGCGGCAGAACTCAGGTCGCGGCCCGTCGCGGCGGCCACCACCGCAGCGAACTGACGCAGGCCGCGCTCCAGGACTTCCACGTCGCGCGGTGAGGCGCCCTTCTGCGGAGCGAACACCGCGGCGGCGCCGGCTGGGCCCAGTAGCGGGTTGTCCACATCGGACACCAGGGTCACGCGGGCCAGGCGCAAGCGGAAGTCCAGCGTGGAAAGGTCGATGTGGGCCGCGGTGGTCAGGGCGGCGCCGCCAGGCCCCACCGGGACGCCGTGCGCGTCGGTGATCCGGGCACCGAGGGCACGCAGCAGGCCCGCTCCCCCGTCGGTGGTGGCGCTGCCGCCCACCGCCAGAACGAGGTCGAGGCAGCCGTGGTCCAGGGCGGCGCGGATCAGTTCGCCCGTGCCGTGGCTGTCGGCCACCAGAGGTGCCGGGCGGCCCGGCAGCGCGTCCAGGCCGCTCGCCTGGGCCATCTCGATCACCGCGCGGGTACCGCGCACGGCGAACGCGGCGCGCACCGGGCGGCCGGTGGGACCACGCACGTCGGCGTGCAGGAGGCGGTAACCGGCGCCGGTCAAGGCGGCGAGGGTGCCCTCGCCGCCGTCGGCCACCGGCATCGCCACCGCGTGGCCGCCCGCGGCGATCACTCCCAGAGCCACGGCGGCGCTGGCCTCCTCGGCGGTGAGGCAGCCGCGGAACTTGTCCAGGCACACGAGGATCGGGGCGTTCATCGGTCGGCCTCGAGCAGGTACGGGATCGTCTGCGGGCCCTCGGGAAGAACGCACAGGCGGGCGTCCGGACCGGCCGCCGCCAGAGCCTCCGCCACCGCGAGCGAGATGTCGGCGGTTTGCGAGAGGTGGGCGGTGGCGAGGTCGGCGTCACTGAGGTACGAGGTGTGCATGACGACGCGGCAGGCGGCCTGGATGCGGGCCTGGATCTGCACCTGCCACTGGTCCGGCACGGTGTCGGTCCGCGCGGAGATCTCGGCGAACAACGCGGCGGGCGAGTCCGCGGAGGCCAGCACCGAGCGGTACGAGCCGTGGTCGGGGAAGCCGTCGCGGCACTCGGCCGCGCACACGATCGTGCCGCCCGGCTTCACCACCTGGAAAGCCGCCGACATGCCCTTCACCGACTGGTAGAGGTTCTGGTCCAGCGGATAGCCGGAGTTGGTCGTCACCACCACGTCGAAGAGCTGCGGCACGGGCTGCATCGCGACGCCGCGGGCCGTGCGCACGGCCGCGGCGTGCATCTCCAGCAAGTCGCCACCGAACGCGGCCACAACCTCCTTGTCCTGGTTCAGCACCACGTCGAAGCCGAACGTCACGCCGGTGGCGGCCGCGATGGCGCGCACGTCGTCGTGCACCGGGTTGCCCTCGACGAGACCCCACGTCGCCCGCGGATGGCCGATCCGGTAGGCGTCGTGCAGCACCAGCACGGTTTCCAGCGCGGCGAGGCCCGGCGCGACGAGCTTCGGGCCACCGGAGAAGCCGGCGAAGAAGTGCGGTTCGACGAAACCGGTGGTGATGCGGACGTCCGCGTCGACCCACTCGCTGTTGAGCCACACCGGCACGCCGGCTCCGAGCTCGCCCATCCACGTCAGGCTGCCGCGGTCGCGCGCGTCGTGGTTGACGATCCGCACCGAGTCGACCACCGCGTCACCGAACATCGCGCGCAGCTCGGCAGGAGAATTCCCGCGGTGAGTGCCGGTCGCGACCAGCACCACGACGTCGTCGAGGTCGACCAGGCCGTCGAGCTCCTCCAGGATCGCCGGGATCATCAGGTGGCGCGGCTGCGGGCGCGTGCCGTCGCAGGCCGAGATGGCCACGGTCTGGCCACGGCGCACGCGGTCACGCAGCGGCGGGCCCGCGACCGGGGCGCGCAACGCCCTGCGGAGGATCTCCTGCGGTGGCGCGGAAACCCCGTGGTGCCGAGGTGTCACGACGGTGGTCACCGCCGGATCGCAGTGCAGGTCCAGCCCCGTCTCGCCGTAGGCCAGCCGAACCGTGTCCATCAGGTCCCCAACCGGTAGACGCGGGCCGCCGTGCCACCGAAGACCTCGGCACGCTCGGCGGCGGAGAGACCCGAGCACAGCAGGGAAGCCGCGTCGAAGACCTCGTCGTAGGACGCCGCGAGCAGGCAGACGGGCCAGTCGGAGCCGGCCATCAGCCGGTCCGGTCCGAACGCCTCCAACGCGATGTCCGCATACGGCCGCAGCGAGTCGACAGTCCACTGTGGACCGGCTTCGGTGACGAGACCGGACAGCTTCGCGGTCACGTTCGGCTCGGCCGCCAGCGCCGCCAGATGGGTGGCCCACGGTTCGACCACGCCCGCAGCAATGTCCGGTTTGGACAGATGGTCCAGCACGAACACCATGTCCGGCACCGCCCGCACCGCCACGACCGCCGCCGGTAACTGGTGCGGGCGGGTCAGCACGTCGTAGGCGAGTCCGGCGTCGCGCACGGCACGGAGCCCGGCGAGCACGTCCGGACGCATCAGCCAGTCCGGGTCCGGCTCGGACTGCACGAGGTGGCGGATGCCCACCAGGCGGTCGCCACCCGGCCCCGAGCGCAGCCGGTCCAGCTGCTCGTGCACGTCCGGCGCGGTGAGATCAACCCAGCCGACGACACCCGCGACGAGGTCGGAGGCCGCGGCGAGGAAATCCGCCGTCTCGTCGATGTCGTTCAGCACCTGGACCAGCACGGTGGCGTCCACGCCCGCCGCTTCGGTCACCTCACGCAGGTCCGCCGGTCCGAAGGAACGGCGGATCGGCTCAAGCTCCGGCCCGTCGAGCCAGTCCTGCGGCCGAGCGGACAGGTCCCACAGGTGGTGGTGGGCGTCGATCCGGCGCATCGCGGTCACGCCTGCCCGACCTGCTGCCGTTGTACACCAAGGCGATCGATGCTGACGTCGATGGTGTCACCACTGCGCAGGTACTCGAAGTCGTTCACGCCGAGCGCCACACCCGCCGGCGTGCCCGTGTTCACCACGTCACCGGGCTCCAGCACCATGAACTGGCTGAGGTACCAGATGACGTGGTGCACGCCGAAGAGCATGTTCTTGGTGTTGCCGTCCTGCCGGAGCTCACCGTTCACGCTCAGCTTCAGGCCGAGCGCCTGCGGGTCGCCCACCTCGTCGGCGGTGACCAGCCACGGTCCCAGCGGGTTGAACGTCTCGCAGGACTTGCCCTTCGTCCACTGGCCGCCGCGCTCGAGCTGGAACTCGCGCTCGCTGACGTCGTTGGAGATGGCGTAGCCCGCGATCACCGCCGCCGCGTCCTGCGGGCTCTCCAGGTAGCGCGCGGTGGCGCCCAGCACGACGGCCAGCTCCACCTCGTAATCGGTCTTCACGCTTCCCCGCGGCACCAGCACCGTGTCGTTGGGCCCGATGACCGTGTTGGCGTTCTTCATGAACACCACGGGCTCCGCGGGCGGTTCCGCCGACGTCTCGGCCGCGTGGTCGGAGTAGTTGAGCCCGATGCACACCAGGGCACCGGGACGGGCGACGGGCGCCCCGATCCGCATCCCCGTGACGTCGAGCTCCGGCAAACCCGCCAGCGCGTCGCGCACCCGCGCCACCCCGCCGCCGGCCAGGAAGTCGCCGTTGATCTCACCGGTCACCGGGCGCAGGTCAAAAACGCCACCGGCATCGTCCAGCACCGCCGGAATCTCCGCACCGGGGTCGCCCACTCGCAGCAGTCGCATCGCCGTTCCTCTTCCGTTCTTCCTCGAAGCTGTTACGGGGTGGGCGTGCCGGCGTCGAGCAGCCCTTCGTCGCGCAGGTCCGCCCACAGCCCCGGCGGCGGAGGCGCGGCGAAGGCGTCGACGTTCGCCCGAAGCTCAGCCTCGGTGCGGGCGCCGATCAACGCGCCGGTCACCGCCGGATGCCCGAACGGGAACCACAGCGCGGCAGCAGGCAGCGTCGTGCCGTGCCGCGCGCACACCGCGGCGATCCGCCGGGCGCGGCCGACGACGTCCACCGGCGCGGTCCGGTAGTCGTAGGTGGCGTCGTCCGGCACGTCCTGCCGTGCCAGCAGACCGGAGTTGAACAACCCCGCCGCGAGCACGTCCACGCCGCGCGAAGCGCACAACGGCAGCAACTCTGCCAGTGCCGGCTGTTCCAGCAACGTGTAGCGGCCGGCGAGCAGAATCACGTCCACGGAGGACTCACGTGCGAACCGGGCGAGCATCTGCCACTGGTTCATCCCGGCTCCGATGGCGCCGACGACACCCTGCTCGCGCAGCTCGGCCAGCGCGGGCAGCGCCTCACCGAAAGCCTGCTCCCAGTGGTCGTCCGGATCGTGCAGGTACACCACGTCCACCCGGTCGAGCCCGAGCCGCTCCAGCGACGACTCCAGGCTGCGCCGCACGCCGTCCGCGCTGAAGTCCCACTCCCGGCGCCACCGCGCCGGCACCGCGAAGCCGTCGTCGTCGAGCCGTCCCTCGCCCGACGGATCGGGCACGAGCAACCGGCCGACCTTGGTGGACAACACGAACTCGTCGCGCGGCCGGTCCTTCAGCGCCGCGCCGAGCCGCCTCTCCGCGAGGCCCAGCCCGTAGTGCGGTGCCGTGTCGAAGATCCGGACGCCGGACTCCCACGCCGCGTCGAGCACGGCGCGGGCCTCGCGGTCGGTCACCTCGGCGTACAGGTTGCCCAGCGGCGACGTACCGAGCCCCAGCCGGTGCAGGGCGTCAGCCACGGGGACGCAACCGCAGAGCGTCCATGCCGCCGTCGACGGCGAGCACGGTTCCGGTGGTGGAACCCGACAACGGGCTGGCGAGGTACGCGATCGCCGTCGCGATCTCATCGGCACTGACCAACCGGCCGTGCGGCTGCCTGGCCTCCAGCGCCGCGCGCTCGGCCGCCGGATCCGGAGCCGAGTCGAGCAACCGCTGCACCCAGGGAGTGTCCGCGGTGCCGGGTGCGACCGCGTTCACCCGGATGCCCTCGCGGACGTGGTCGGCGGCGAGAGCACGGGTCAGCGCGTGCACCGCGCCTTTGCTCGCCGAGTAGACGGCCCGCTGCGGCAGACCGGCGGTCCCGGCGATCGAGCCGGTGTTCACGATGGCGGCGGCGGAGGAGTTCCGCAGGTGCGGCAGGGCAGCCCTGGCCACCCTGGCCATCCCGACCACGTTGACGTCGAGCACCCTGAGCCACTCGTCGTCGGTCGCGGCGCTCACGTCACCCTGCGCGCCGATGCCCGCGTTGTTCACCACCACGTCGAGGCCGCCGAAGTGTTCGACCACCGCCTCGACGGCGGCTCGGACGCTCTGGTCGTCCGTGACGTCCGCGCGCACGAAGAACATGCCGTCCGGCAGGTCGTTCGCCACCAGATCGAGCACGGCGACCCGCGCACCGCGGCCGGACAGCAGCTCGGCCGTGCTCCGGCCGATGCCCGAGCCGCCGCCGGTGACCAGAGCCACCAGCCCGTCGAAGTCACTCATGACCAATCGCTCCGTTCATCGGTCTCCTGCACAGGTGAGGGCATGCCGCGCAGGCGGAACCCCTGTCCCGCCGGGTGATCCGCGGCAGAGCTAACGATCGAGGCGCCCCGGCTCTCCCGCGTCGCTGCGCCGCACGAGCCAAGCCTCGGTGATGTGGGTGAACATGGCCTCGGCGGCACCGGCCGGGTCGTGCGCCGCGATCCGCTCGCAGATGCGGCGATGCCCCGCGTTGGAGGCCGCGCACAGGTCGCGATCGGTTCTGCCCATGTAGCGGGCGGTGTTGAAGACCTGGCTCTCCAGCGCCCGCACGACTCCTCTGGCGATCCGGTTGCCGGAAGCCCGCATGATCGTGTCGTGGAACGCGTGGTCGTGCTCGCGGTACGCGACGGGGTCGTCCAGCACCTGGTCCATGAGCGCGACGAGATCACGCAGGGCCTCCACGGTCACGGGGTCGGCGGCGCGAGCGGCGACCTGGGCCATGTCCGACTCCAGCAACCGGCGGGTGACCACCAGGTCGTCCAGCACACCCAGCGTCTCGTCCTCGGCGACGACCGCCCCCAGCACGAGCTGGTCGAGCACGTTCCACGTCGACGGCGGGGTCACGATCGTGCCCGCGCCCTGACGCACCTGGACCAAACCCTTTTCCTGCAGGACTTTCATCGCCTCGCGGACGACCGTCCTGCTGACCGAGAAGGACTCGCACAACGCGGGCTCCGGCGGCAGCGACGTCCCCGGCGCGTGATCACCACGCACGATGCGGCCCACGAGGTCCGTGGTGACCGCCTCGGTCAGGTTCATCGGCCGGCGCGCCCAGTTCGGGGCGGTCGGCGCGGTCCTGATCGGCCGCCGGCCTGATGCCGTCATCTGTCCTCCGGTGGTGGGCAGCGCCAGGCGCTGAGAGCCTGCCGGGAAGTGTACCCAAAATGAGGCGTTGACGTAATACGTCATACGACTTACGTTCAGCGCACCTCGTCGGGCCTTTTGCCGCCCGGCCACCGTTCTCGGGAAGTGAGCAGCGATGAAGCAGCGCACACCATGGACTGCCACCCTTGTGGCAGCGCTGGCGTTGACCGCCGCCGGTTGCGGCAGCGCCTCTGGACCGGGTAACTCCTCCGGCGGTTCGAGCGACAAGCTCGTGGTCTGGGACTGGAAGTCGGGCGACGCGAAGGCGGCCGGCTACGTCCAGAAGGCCAAGGCCGACTTCGCGAAGAAGCACCCCGGCGTGAACGTCGAGTTCGTGGCGCAGCCGTTCGACCAGTACTACACCCTGCTCGGTGCGGCCATCCAGTCCGGCAAGGGCCCTGATGTCATCCTCTTCAACGGCGGCGGGCAGATCCGCGACCGCGCCGACGCACTCGCCCCGCTGGACTCCTATGTGGCCGACGACAAGCAGCGGCTGGCCGGTTGGGACGCGTTCACCAAGGACGGCAAGATCTTCGCCGAGCCGGTGACCCTGCAGGGACACCCGATCTACTACAACAAGGACCTCTACCAGAAGGCCGGCCTCAACCCCGACGCTCCCGCGAGGACCTGGGACGACTTCGTCAAGAACTGCGGTGCCGTCACGCAGAAGACCGGTGCCAGGTGCTTCTCGCTGGGCAACAAGGAAGGCATCGGCATCCAGTTCTGGTTGTCGGCCCTGGGATCGGCGGTGCTGACGCCGCAGGAGTACGACGACTGGATCGCGGGCAAGCGCAACTGGTCCTCCCCGGACGTCAAGAAGATCTTCGAGCTCTGGAAGCAGGCAGGTGACTCCGGTCTGAACACCGACGGCGCCAACTCCACCGCGATGTTCAACGACGCGTTCGCCGCGTTCAACTCCGGCAAGGCGGCCAACATCATCGGCCTGATGTCCGACGTCGGGCACTGGAAGGACTTCGCCGAGTTCCTCACGCCGGAGAAGGTCGGCGTCATGCAGGCGCCCCTGGTCAACCCCGCGGCGAAGCCGAGCCTGGCCTACGACGGCGGCATCGGCTACGCGGTCGCCAAGTGGACCAAGGACCCGAAGGTCGCCTCGGACCTCGTGCGCTCACTGACCTCGACCGACGCGCTCAAGGCGTTCTACCTCGACGGCGGCGCGATCGCGTCCGACACCACGATCGACACCGCCGAGGGCGGCCCGGCCGTCAAGACGATCGTGTCCGCGGTCAAGACCGGGAAGCCCGCGCTGCACGTCGCCCTGTCGTCCAAGACGATCGACCTCATGGGACGTCTCTCGCAGCAGCTGCTCAGCGGTTCGATCACGGTGGACGAGGTGCTGCAGCAGCTCGCCGCCTCGGACACGACCGGCTGATCGACGTGACCGTACACTCTCTGTCCTCTGTGGACCCGGCCACGGCCGGGTCCACCGGGGAGACCGCCGCGCCACGGCCGGTCGCCCCACCGGCACGGCGCGACCGCCGGGGTACACGGGCCGAGCGCCTGGCGCCCCTGGTGCTGCTGGCGCCGGCCGTCCTGATCATCGTCGGGCTGCGGCTGTGGCCCCTGGTGCTCGGCATCAACTTCTCCTTCACCGGTGACGGCGACCGCGACGGCATGATGGTCGGGTTCGACAACTACCTCACCCTGCTCGGCGATCCGCTCTTCCGCACCGCGTTGCGCAACGTCGGCCTGCTCGTGCTGCTGCTGCCGGTGGCGGTGGCGATTCCCGGTCTGCTCGCGACCTTCATCTTCCTGAAGGTGCCGGGACACCGGGTCTACCGCGGTGTCTACTTCTTCCCAGCCGTGCTCTCCCCCGTGATCGTCGGCGCGATCTTCAACCTGCTGCTGGCCTTCGACGGTCCGCTCAACGCACTGCTCGGCGGCCTCGGCATCGGGCCGGTGGACTGGCTCGGCGACCCTGACGTGGCGATCTTCGCGGTCGTCGGCGTCCACGTCTGGGCGACGTTCGGCATGGCTCTGGTCGTCTTCCTGGCCGGGTTCGCCACGCTGGACTCCTCGCTGCTGGACGCGGCCAAAGTGGACGGTGCGTCGCTGCCGCAGACCATCTGGCACGTCATCGTTCCGAGCCTCTCGCGCACGATCCAGTTCGTCTTCGTGACGACGATGATCGGCATGCTGACGTCGATGTTCGGCCTGGTGTACGTGATGACCAGCGGTGGGCCGGAGGGGTCGACCTACCTGCCCGAGTACTACGTCTGGATCCAGCAGGGACAGATGAACCAGCCCGCGCTCGCCTCCGCGGCGTCCACAGCGCTTTTCCTGATCATGCTCGTGGTGGGACTGGCCCAGATCGGCATCCTGCGACGCGCCGGCAAGGAGGACTGATGTCGGGCACCCGGCTGACCAGGTGGGTCGTCGCGATCCCGATGGCCGCGCTCGCGCTGGCCACGATCTATCCCCTGGTGTTCACCACCAACGTCGCCATGAAGACCCGTCGCGAGTACGTCCTCGACCGGTTCTCCCTGGCCGACTCGCTGAGCTGGGACAACATCGTCAAGGCGTGGACGAGCGTCGGGATGTCCCGGTACTTCCTGAACTCGGTGATCGTCGTGGCGTGCTCGGTGGCGCTGCTGCTGTTGCTCGGCTCGATGGCGGGTTTCGCGCTCGCCCGGCTGCGCTTCCGCGGCTCCTCCACGCTGTTCCTGGCGATCCTCGCCGCGTTGTTCATCCCGTTCCAGGTGATCATGGTGCCGCTGGCGCGGATCATGGCCGACACCGGCCTGGTCGACACCTACCCCGGCCTGATCCTCGCGTACGTGGCGCAGTTCCTGCCGTTCACGATCTTCCTGCTGACCAGCTACTACTCGACAGTGCCACCGGAGATCATCGACGCCGCGCGCATCGACGGGAACACGGTCTACGGCGTCTACTGGCGGATCATGCTCCCGATCGGCGCGCCGGCACTGCTGTCCGTCGGCGTGCTCAACGCCCTGTTCTGCTGGAACGACGTGCTCATCTCGTTGCTGATGATGCCGTCCGCCGAACACCGCACGCTCATGGTCGGCGTCACGTCGTTGCGCGGTCAGTACTCCGACGACATCCCGACGTTCGCCTCAGGTGTGCTGATCGCCGCGATACCGGTCCTGATCGTCTACCTGTTCCTGCAACGCCAGATCGCCGACGGTGTCACCGCCGGGTCCACGAAGGGCTGACATGCGCATCACTCGCTACCGGACTCTCACCACGGTCCAGGACTGGGGCCGGCCGGTCGGTGACGCCAACGGCGTCTACGCCGACGGCCTCGTCCGGGTCCCGATCGTCGTCGTCGAGACCGACGAAGGCATCACCGGTGTCGGGCTCGGGCCCCACGTGGAGATCGAGACCGTCTTCGCCGCCATCGAGGGCGAGGACCCGCGTTCCGTCACCGCGCTGTACGACCGGATGCTGCGCCGGACGTTCAAGGCGGGCCACGCCGGTGCGGTCTTCGGCACGATCGGCGCTCTCGACACGGCGTTGTGGGACATCAAGGCCCAGGCGGCGGGAGAACCCCTGTGGCGGCTGCTCGGCGGGCGCGACCGCCGCGTGCCCGCCTACGCCTCGGGCCTGGACATCGCGCTGAACGACGAAGAGCTCATCGCGGCGTACCAGACCTACGCCTCACACGGGCTGCGCGCGGCGAAGATCAAGGGCGGTCTCGACATCGACCGCGACCGGCACCGCCTCACCCTCATCCGCGACCTGCTGATCGACGCCGGCCTCGGCGCGCGGCCGAGCCTGATGCTGGACGTCAACGAGGCCTGGACGCGCAAGCAGGCGGTCCGCCACGTCGGCGAGCTGGAACGGACCCTCGACCTGACGTGGATCGAGGAGCCGGTGCGGCGCTGGGACGTGGCAGGGCACAAGACGGTCGGCCGCGGTGTCCGCGCCTCGGTCGCCACCGGCGAGAACCTCACCGGCCTCGAACAGCACCGCCCGCTCATCACCGCCGGTGCCGTGGACATCGTCCAGACGGCCGCCGTCTGGGGCATCACCCACTTCCTGCGGGTCGCCACCCTCGCGCACGCCCACGACCTGCCCGTCAGCCCCATCGGCACGACACCGGTCGGCCTGCTGCACGCCGCCACGTCGATCCCCAACCACCTCGTGAGCGAACTGCAGGACCTCCAGCCACCCGTCGGCGTCTCCGTCGACCTGCACGTCGAGGACGGGGCCTACGTACTCGGCGACAGTCCGGGCCTCGGCGTGGGCATCGACGAGGACGCGATCGCCGCCGCGAGCCACCTCGTTCCCCACCCGACCTCCGGCGGCTCCCACATCCGGCCGGAACGTGCCGGCCATCGCCTGCACCCGGCCGGGGTGGACGGCGAGGTCGAAAGCACCGTGCTCAACGCCTAGCGGGGAAAGGAACAAGAACATGAACCGCCCACAGCGCTACGGCATGGTGATCCGGCTGCGCCCGGAACGGCGCGAGGAGTACCTGCGGCTGCACTCGGCCGTCTGGCCCGCTGTCGAAAAGACGATGCTGGACGCCAACATGCGCAACTTCACCATCTTCCTGCACGGCGACCTGCTGTTCGGCTACTACGAGTACATCGGTGACGACCACGACGCCGACCAGATGCGCATCGCTGCCGACCCGGAGACGCAGCGCTGGTGGACGCTCACCGATCCCTGCCAGGAGTCGCTGGCCGAGCGCGGCTCCGGCAGTTGGTGGGCGCCGATGCAGGAGGTCTGGCACCTCGAAGATCCCGCCTGAGCGCGGCGAGGGTGCGGCCCCGGAGAAACCCGGGTGCCGCACCCTTTCCCGTGACCAGATCAGGTCTGCCACAGCGGTCTCTTTCAGTCGTGGGCGAACGTCCGGCCCGTGTCCGGTCAGGCTCGCTAGGCTTGATCGACTCGCCTCAACCACCTCGCCAGGGGGAACAGTGCAACGTTTCGCGGCCAGTCCTGCCCTGGCGCGGCTGGAATGGATTCTCGACGGCCTGGACGGGAAACCCGGCTGGGGAGCTGACGCGTCCGACGTGTTCGCGGCTGCGTTCACCGCCGTCGTCACGCCCGAGAGGTACGTCGAGGTCACCCGCGGTCGAGCTGCCGGCTACGCGCCGGTCGTCGTGGTCGGTCTCGACGTCGGCGAGACCACCGCGCGGGCGCGGATGCGCCGTCACGACGGCACCGTTGATGTCGTTTCCTGCGTCGTCGAGGCCGCACCGCCGCATCGAATCACCTCCACGTGGGTTGCCGGACTGGTGCCGACCGATCTGACACCGAGATTGCCGGCCGATTTCACGGACTACGACCTGCCTTCCGTCGCCACGGATGCTCGACTGGTGGTGTTCTCCGGGTTGCCCGGCAGCGGAAAGAGCACGCTGGCCGACGCGGCGGGAGCCGAGCTGGGGATCCCGGTCTTCGCCACGGACTGGTTGCTCGGCGCGCTGACCCCGTTCGGCGGTCGCTACTTCGAGGATCCACTGGCCATCGCCCAGGAGATGCTGACCACGCTCGCTCTCCGGCAACTCCTCGCCGGACAGTCCGTCATCCTCGATCATCCCACCGAACAGGTCGCGACCAGGGACCGCTGGCGTAGCCTGGCGCGCCGGGCCGGTGCGGAGTTCCGCGTGGTCGTGTGCCAGTGCTCCGACCCGGAAGTCCACCGTGCCAGGCTCGAAGGCCGCAGCCGTGGCATCCCCGGCTGGCACGACTCGGGCGACTGGCACGACGTGCAGCAGCGACTGGCAAGTTTTCCCTCCTGGAACGGAGAGGCGCTCACACTGGATACCGTTCAACCACGTGAGCGGTCCCTTGCCGCGGTCATACGGCACATCATCGCCTGACGGCGCAACGTGTTTGCCTGTCGTGCCATCCTCGAAGTGCCCCGCGCCGCAGCAGACCCGGCGCCGGCAGCATCCCGGCGCAGTCCGGGAAGTGTCTCGAGGCGAGCGGTCAGGGCACGGGCAATGGCACGAAGCTGCAGCTGCGGGACTGCTGGGGCGGCGTGAACCAGCAGCGGAACCTGATTGGGTGACGACCGCTCGGGGCCAGGCGGTGCGCCTGGCACCGAGGTGCGCGGGACACGTCTCAGCCGGCGCTGTCGTGGTCGGCCAGCACCTCGTCGATCACGCGCTGGTTGACGGCAGCCCGTTCGCGGTCGCCGTCCCCGCACCCGGCAAGGGTCAGCATGGCTTTCCACAGCGCCCACCCCCTGGCGCGGGCCCAGGTGCCTTCGTCCTGGCCGACCGCGTCCCGGAAAGCTCGCCGGCTGTCGCCGGAGAACATCGTCCAGGCGATCACCAGGTCACAGGCCGGGTCGCCGACACCACAGGTGCCGAAGTCGATGACGGCTGTCAGCTTTCCGTCCGCCACCAGGAGGTTGCCGCTGGCGACGTCGCCGTGGAACCACACCGGCTCACCGCTGTGCTCCGCGGCCAGGGCGGCCTCCCAGACCGCGGCGGCCCGAGTGGTGTCGACGCGGCCGTCGAGCTCGGCCAGGCAACGGCGGGTCTCTTCGTCGTAGTGGGCCGGCGACGCTCCCCGGTAGAAGCTGTGCGCCCCCGCGAGCGGGCCACCAGCGGTGTCGCAGCGTTGAAGGGCGCGGAGGAACTCGGCCACCGAGATCGCGAACTGGGACAGGTCGTCGACGTGGTCCGGATCGGCCGTCCGTCCTGGCACCCACCCGCGCACGGACCAGGGGAACGGATATCCCTCGCCGGGGACACCCGTGGCCAGCACGGCGGGCACGGTGACCGGCAGTGCCGGCGCCAGTCTGGGCAGCCAGTGGTTTTCCTTTGCGACAGCGGGTACGTAGCCGGCCGCGGTGGGCAATCGCACCGTCATGTCGTCGCCGAGGCGGTAGGTCCGGTTGTCCCACCCGTCGACCTCGACCGGGATCACCGCCAGGTCGCTCCACCTCGGGAACTGGGCGGCGATCAGACGTTTGACGAGAGCGGCGTCGATGCCGGCGCGGCCGTCCGCGGGAGCTGATGCCATGCGGTGATCATCCAGTCCGGTCGTCGCGTGCGGCAACGAGTTTTCGGGTCACCGCCACTCGGTGACGGTGACGCCGTCACCGACCGCGATGCCGCCGGAGGTGAGCACGGCCGCCTTCATGCCGAAGCTGACGCCGTCGGGTTCGCGGCGATAGCCGGCCAAAGTGCGCAACGGCTCGGGACCGGCACGCACGCCTGCCGACTGGTCGACGAGGGTGACCGCGCAGCGGATGGCCAGCTCGCCGAAGCCGATCTCGGCGCCACCGACCGTCATCCGGCTCACCCTGTCCTCGGTGTGCGGTTCGGGCCAGCCGCTGATCACGACGTTGGGCCGGAACCGGTCCATCGGAACCGGATCCGCACCGCGCTCCGCGATCCGCGCGTTCAAGTCGTCCAATGAGGACAGTGAGAGGACCAGCAGCGCCGTCGGGTCGGACGCACTCCGGGCCCGGCTCGCCCTGTCCGGCTCGCGCACCAGCCGGGCCGGCCTGCCGAGCACTCCTGACACCCACTCGGCCGCCTCGGCGCCCTGGTCGATCCCGGATCCCGGCCACTTCTCGACGTCCACCGGCAGGGACTCTCCGTCCGCCGCCACGTCCAGCACCAGCTCGCCGGCGCCGGGTGCGCTCAACTCCAGCTTCGCGTTGTCGTGCAGCAGCCGGCCACGGATCGTGACGAGCCGCGGCGACTCGCCCTGCCAGACCATCGCACCGTCCGGCCCGACCACCGCGAACAGCCGGTCGTGCGGCAACCCTGTCGGGGTGACCTCCGCCCGTTCCACTGCGACACCGGCACATCCCTTGATCGGATACGAGGTCAGCGCGTGAACGAAGGATCAGCCGGCGCGGCATGACGTCCGTGACCACCACGGCATCGGTCGCGCCGTCGCCGCTCGGCCCGCACGCCCGGCAGGTCACCCTGGTCGCCGGGCAACGCACCGACGTCACCGTGTCGCTGCAGAACGGCTGGTGCCGGCTCGTCGACCGCAACAGCGGCAAGGTACTCGACGTCAACGGCGCGGGGACCGGCGACGGCGCCGGGGTGATCCAGTGGACCTGGTCGGGCAGTGCCAACCAGCAGTGGCAGCTGCTCCCCAACGCCGACGGCTCGTTCCGCCTCGCCGCCCGGCACAGCGGCAAGGTGCTGGGCAGCCGCAGCGCCGCCCAGGGCGACCTGCTCGGCCAGTGGACGGACACCGGCACCGACGACCAGCGGTGGAAGCTCGTCGACGCGGGCGGCGGTCACGTCAACCTCGTGAACGTGCGCACCGGCCTGTACGCGGACGTGGACGGCAGCTCCAAGGCCGACGGCGCCCGCGTGATCGCGTGGCCGGCCAACGGTGTGGCCAACCAGCAGTGGCAGGTCGTCTGGGTGTGACCAGGAGCGGCCGATGCAGCCGAACCGGTTCGACTCTCTGGAGCCTTGCCGTGAAGGCCAGACTGCGCGTACTTTCACTTCTCGATCGAACCGGTTCGAGTCTCCGTCTCCCCTGACCAGTTTCGGAGTCCTCATGGTTCAACGACGAACCAGCACTGCCGTCCTGGCCGTACTGGCATCTGTCTTCGCGTTCGCGGCACCGGCCCACGCCGCGAACGAGTCCATCAGCGTCAACTTCTCCGTCACGAACGGCACACCCACCTACCGCGCCTCCGGCTGGATCTACGGCATGACGGAGAACGGCACGGGGCCCGCCGACCACTTCTTCCGCGACGTCAAGTTCCGGTACATGCGTGCCGGCGGCGCCCAGCTCGACAGTCCCGGCGGCTGGGTGTCCGGCAAGTACGACCGCCGCTGGAACTCGACGCGCGCCCAGCTGTTGCGCACCCGCGCGCTGGGCGGCGAGTTCGTCCTGCTCCCCCACGACCTGTGGGGTGCCGACGGGTATCCGATCTCGCGCTTCCCCGGCGACAACGGCAACTGGACCGACTACGACAACTTCCTCACCCGCCTGATCAACGACGTGCGGGCGACCGGCGTGCCCGTGCAGTGGGACCTCTGGAACGAACCCAACATCACGCTGTTCTGGAACCGCCCGCAGTCCCAGTACTTCGAGCTGTGGCGGCGCACCTACCAACGCGTGCGTGCGGCCTTCCCCACACAGCTGATCGTCGGGCCGAGCCTCGCGGGCGTGCCGTCGACCGGCGGGTGGTGGCCGCAGTACCTGGACTTCATCCGTGCCAACAACGTCGTGCCGGACTTCATCAGCTGGCACTCGCTGCCCGGCGACCCGGTGACGAACGTGGCGGTGGCGAACCAGACGCTCGACGCGCGCGGCATCCCGCACCCGCGGCCGTACCAGATCAACGAGTACGGCGCCGGCAACGAGCAGAACCCCGGCGACGGCTCGTGGTACATCGCACGGCTGGAGCGAGCCGGCGCCGACGGCCTCCGGGCCAACTGGGCGAGCGCCGGGAACCTGCACAACGATCTCGGCAACCTGCTCGTCCGCAACTCCGCGGGACAGCACCAGCCCAAGGGCGAGTGGTGGGTCTACCGGTTCTACGCCTCGCAGACCGGCCAGATCGTGGCCACGACAGCGAGCCAGTCGTACGACTCGTTCGCCACCAAGGCGAACGGCGTGGCGAAGGTCCTCGTCGGCGGCGGCAGCACGACCGGCAACGTCGCGGTCGCCCTGCAACGCCTGGACACCACGACCGGCATCGTGCAGAACAACCAGGTGCGAGTGCTCGTCCAGCGCATCCCGCACAACAACGGTGGTGCCGTCCAGGGCCCCGTCACCGTCCAGAACACGGTGGTGTCGTTGAGCGGCAACGCAACGACGGTCAACGTGCCGCACAACAACGTCGACGAGACGTTCACGATCACGTTGCTGCCGCCCTCGGAGAGCGGTTTCCAGACCGTCGCCGCCGCTCAGCACTCCCAGCAGTGCCTGGACAACACGAACCTCAGCGGTGCCGACGGCAACCTGCAGCAGCAGTTCTACTGCGAGGGCGGCGACCAGCAGCTGTGGAACTTCACCCCGGTGGCCGGCGTGGCCGACACCTACACCGTGGTGAACCAGCAGTCGGGCAAGTGTCTCGACGTCAGCGGCTCATCGACCGCCGACGTCGCCACGGTCGTGCAGAACACCTGCGCGCCCGGTTCGGCCAGCCAGCAGTACACGCTGCGGAAGGTCACGTACGGCGGCAACGATCCTCACGACTACCAGCTCGTCGCACGTCACAGCGGCAAGTGCGTCGACGTCAACGGGGTCTCCTCGGCCGCCGGCGCCCGGATCATCCAGTGGACCTGCAAGCCTTCCGGCCAGTCAGGTGATCTCAACCAGACCTGGAGGCTCTGGGGCCGCTAGCACGAGACGATCGGAGGCTTGACAAAACCCCAACGGCCCTCCAGGTGAACCATCGAGTCGCTTCCGCCCGTACGCCTCGGCAGAGACTCGATCAAACCGGAGGTCACCGTTGGGCAGGCACTGGAAGAGCCGTGGGATCAAGGGTGCGGCAGCCGCCGTCGGTGTGCTGGTCGTGGCCGCCACGGCGGTCACGATCACCAACACCCAGGCGGCACCCGACGACGAGGAGGCGCCGCTGGCGATCACGAACACCCTGCGGGAGAAGGCGGCGATTCCCGGTACCGCCTGGGCGGTGGACCCCGGCACGAACAAGGTGCTCGTGACCGCCGACAGCACGGTGACGGGTGACCGCTGGAACATCCTGGTCTCCACTGTGGACTCGTTCGGCTCGAGGGCGAAGCTCACCAGGACATCAGGTACGTTCCGGCCGTTCGCCGAGGGCGGTGACGCGATCTTCGCCGGGCGCAGCCGCTGCTCGCTCGGCTTCAACGTCACGACCGCGGACGGGCAACCCGGGTTCCTCACCGCCGGGCACTGCGTGCAGGCCGCGCAACGGATGTCGCTGACGCCCGGTGGCAGGCCCGTCGCGACCGTCCAGGAGTCGACGTTCCCCGGCCAGGGCGACTTCGCGCTGCTCACCTACGACAACGCGAACACCAACGCGCCGAGCGAGGTCGACACCGGCCAGCGGCGCAAGGTCCGGATCGTGCGCGCGGCGGACGCACGGGTCGGCACGCAGGTGCAGCGGATGGGCAGCACGACGGGGCTGCGCTCTGGCCGGGTCACCGCGCTCAACGCCACGGTGAACTATCCGGAGGGCACCGTCACCGGGCTCATCCAGACGACCGTGTGCGCGGAGGGCGGGGACAGCGGTGGTCCGCTGTTCTCGGCCAACGGCAACGCGATCGGCCTCACGTCCGGCGGCAGCGGTGACTGCCGCAACGGTGGCGTGACGTTCTTCCAGCCCGTGCGAGCCGCGCTCGCCGCTGTCGGCGCGCGCATCGGCGGTGGACAGTCCAACTAGGACATGAGCCCGGCTCCGGCAGTTGGGGTGCGCGAAGTTGAGAAGATCGGAGGATAAGTCAGTCTCATGTCTTGACCGCACGTGCTGAGACCGCTCTTATGTGTTATTCAGGCTCTCTTCTTCGAAGAAGGCTCCCGGGTAGCCCGCCGCCAGTGACCACGCACTTCGTGGATCGACGTCCCGGGATGAGTCGGATACCTGCTGGAAGCTTCGCCCGTGATGCCACGGCTGACCGGGCGCCACAACGCAGTGGAGCGGCTCATGACAGCGAAGGCTCAAGGCAGTGCGACGCGACGGTTGCCGGCGGCGGTGGGCATGTGCGTGGCGGTGGTGCTGGCCGTGGTGCCGGTGACGGCGGTGACGTCACCGGCACCGGCGGCAGCAGCCACCACGGGCCCGTGCGACATCTACGCTTCCGGCGGCACACCCTGCGTCGCCGCGCACAGCACGGTGCGGGCGCTCTACGGCTCGTACAACGGAAACCTTTACCAAGTCAGGCGTTCGTCGGACAACACGACCAGGAACATCGGCGTGCTGACCGCCGGCGGCAACGCGAACTCGGCTCCGCAGGACGCGTTCTGCGCCGGCACCACCTGTGTGATCACGGTGGTCTACGACCAGTCCGGGCGCGGGAACGACCTGTGGTACCAGGGATCGAGCGTCGTTCCCGGCTCGAACCAGAGCAGGCCGGCGATCGCGACCTCCGAGTCGCTCACCGTAGGAGGCGACAAGGCCTACTCGCTCTACATCAACCCCGGCAACAGCTACTGGCGTGACGGGCACCTGACCGGCGTCCCCACGGGCAGCGCGCCGGAAGGCATGTACATGGTCACCAGCGGCACGCACGTCAACAGCGGCTGCTGCTTCGACTACGGCAACAGCGAGACGACCAGGAGCGCGGACGCAGCCGGCGCGATGGACGCCATCAACTTCAGCACGCAGTGCTGGTTCGGCGGCTGCGCCGGCACGGGCCCCTGGGTCCAGGCCGACCTGGAGTGGGGGCTCTACTCCGGCGGCAGCCAGCAGTGGAACCCCAACCAGCGGGCGTTCCCCAACAAGTTCGTGACGGCGATGCTGAAGAACAACGGCACGACGCGGTTCGCGCTCAAGGGTGGCAACGCGCAGTCCGGCTCGATGACGACGTTGTGGGACGGCTCGCTGCCGCCCGGCTACAGCCCCATGAAGAAACAGGGCGCGATCATCCTCGGCAGCGGCGGCGACTGCTGCAAGCCGGGCGGCGGCGCCAACCTCAGCGCGGGCACCTTCTACGAAGGCGCGATGGTGTCGGGCTACCCGTCCGACGCGACCGAGAACGCCGTGCAGGCCAACATCATCGCGGCCGGCTACAGCACGGGCGGCAGCGGTACGACAGGGGCGGTCCGCGGGCTGGCCTCCGGCAGGTGCCTGGACGTCAACGCCGGAAGCACCACAGCGGGCACCCCGCTGCAGATCTGGGACTGCCACAGCGGAACCAACCAGACCTGGACGCGCACCGCGTCCGGTCAGCTGACCGTCTACAGTGGAGACGACACCAGGTGTGCGGCGGCCCAGAACAACCAGACGAGCCCCGGCACCGCCGTGGTGATCGCCCCGTGCGACGGCGGAGCGGGTCAGCGCTGGCAGTTCAACGCCAACGGCACCATCACCGGCACGCAGTCGGGGATCTGCCTGGACGTCAACGGCGCCGCCACCGCCAACGGCACCAAGATCATCCTGTGGACGTGCCACGGCGGCAGCAACCAGCAGTGGTCGTTCGGATGACGTAGTCGCCTTTACCGCGCATGGACCGGTGCCATTGGTCCGAGCGGCGTGTCCGGGTAGCGGCTGAACGGCGCTTGTCCACGCCGTTCAGCTCACCCTACGGTCATGTGGGAGCGCTCCCAGAAATCCCGTCGACGAGGACGGAGACCTCACGACATGAGATCGCAACCCCCACGCCTGCTCGCCGCCTCCCTGGTGGCGGCACTTGCCGCGACCACGTTCGCGGCATCGGGCACAGCCTTGGCGGCGGAGTACGAGCGTGTGCTCAACGGCAAGTTCGACAGCGGCTCCGCCGACCCCTGGTGGAGCAGCGCCGGTGTGACCAACCGGGTGACCGGCGGTGAACTGTGCGCGGCGGTCACCGGCGGCACGACCAACCCCTGGGACGCATTGGTCGGACAGAACGGCGTCCCGTTCGAAAGCGGTCAGTCATACACCCTGTCGTTCGACGCGCACGCCACCACGGCACAGACCGTCGCCGCGGCGGCCGGTGAGAGCGTGAGCCCGTACCGGGGCATCGCCCGGCAGGAGTTCGCCGTCACCCCCTCCAAGCAGCACTTCACCTTCACCTTCACGTCCACCCTGGACTTCCCGGACGCCGGAAACGGCCAGGTCGCCTTCCAGCTGGGCGGCCAGCCGGCGGACAACACGATCTGCGTGGACAACGTCTCGCTGATCGGCGGCGTGAAGCCGCCAGGCGGCGTCAACCCCAACCCCACCAAGAAGGTTCAGGTCGACCTCGTCGGGTACGTGCCTGGCCTGCCCAAGCGCGCCACCCTCGTCTCGACCGCCACCACGCCCCAGACCTGGACCCTGAAGAACTCCGCGGGCGCCACCGTGGCCACCGGGAGGAGCACGCCGAAGGGCGCGGACGCGACGTCCGGCGACCCGGTGCACCTGATCGACTTCTCGTCGTACGACACGCCGGGCACCGGCTACACGCTGTCCGTCGGCGCCGACAGCAGCTTCCCGTTCGACATCTCCGCCGACGCGATCAAGCGGCTGCGCTACGACTCGCTCGCGTTCTTCTACCACCAGCGCAGCGGTACCCCGATCGAAGCGCAGTACGTGGGTGACCAGTACGCGCGGCCGGCAGGCCACGTCAACGTCGCGCCCAACCAGGGCGACAACAACGTGCCGTGCCGGGCGGATCTCGCCTGCGGCTACACGCTCGACGTGCGCGGTGGCTGGTACGACGCGGGCGACCACGGCAAGTACGTGGTCAACGGCGGCATCGCGACGTGGCAGCTGCTCAACGCCTACGAGCGAGCATCCCGGATCGGTGACGCGGCGGCGTACCGCGACGGCTCGCTGGCCATCCCGGAGAAGTCCAACGGCGTGCCGGACCTCCTCGACGAGGCCCGGTGGGAGGTCGACTTCCTGCTGAAGATGCAGGCACCGGACGGCATGGCGCACCACAAGATGCACGACGCCGCCTGGACCGCGCTGCCGACCCGCCCCGAGCTCGACGACCAGCCGCGCAGGCTGTCCGCCACCAGCACGGCGGCGACGCTGAACCTGGCCGCGGTGGCCGCGCAGGCCGCGCGTCTCTGGCGCGGCATCGACGCGGCGTACTCCGCGAAGCTGCTCGCGGCGGCACGCAAGGCGTACACGGCGGCGAAGGCGAACCCCGCCAAGCTCGCCGACCCGGCCGACAACGTCGGCGGCGGTGCGTACGACGACAAGACCGTGAGCGACGAGTTCTACTGGGCCGCCGCGGAGTTGTACGCGACCACCGGCGACGCCGCGTACCGGACCGACGTGACCACCTCGTCGCACTACAAGGCGGCCAGCCTGACCAGGGCCGGCTTCTTCTGGGGCGGCACGGCGCCACTGGGCGACATCACCCTCGCCCTGGCACCCACCGGCCTGCCCGCGGCGGACGTCACGGCGATCAAGTCCGCGTTCGCGACCGTGGCGGACCAGCACCTCACCGCGATGGGGCAGATGGGCTACGCGACGCCGTACGACAACAGCGTCGACGGGTACGTCTGGGGCTCGAACTCTTCGGTGCTGAACAACGCCACGGTGCTCGCGCTGGCACACGACTTCACCGGTGCCGCGAAGTACCGGGACGGCGTGTTCGAGGCGCTGCACTACCTCCTCGGCCGCAACCCGCTGAGCACCTCGTACGTGGCGGGCTACGGCGACCAGGCCGTGCAGAACATCCACCACCGGTTCTGGGCCCGGCAGAACGACCCGACGCTGCCGATCGCGCCGCCCGGTTCGTTGTCCGGAGGCCCGAACAGCGCGCTGCAGGACCCGGTGGTCCAGCGGTTGCTGGTCGGCTGCCCGCAGCAGAAGTGCTGGGTGGACGACATCGGCGCCTACTCGGTGAACGAGGTGGCGATCAACTGGAACTCCGCGCTCGCCTGGGTCAGCGGCTGGGCGGCCGAGAAGTCCGGTGCACCGGTCACGAAGCCCGACTGCGAGGTCGGCTACAGCGCCAGCAAGTGGGACAACGGCCTGTCGGCGCACGTGAAGCTCACCAACACCGGCACGACCCCGTGGACGGAGTGGAAGCTCGGGTTCGCGTTCCCCGGCACGCAGCGGATCACCACGGGATGGTCGGCGAACTGGAGCCAGACCGGCCGTGACGTGACCGCGACCAACATGTCGTGGAACGGCCGCGTCGAACCTGGCAAGTCCGTCTACATCGGATTCAACGCCTCCGGCAGCGGATCCGATCCGACGGCCTTCACGGTGAACGGAAAGGCGTGCAAGAGCGGCTGATCGGGCTCGCTCCCGGTCAAGCCTGAACCGCTGCCGCACAGGTCGTCGCGCCCGACCTGTGCGGCAGCGCTGTCCGGGAGGCGGGAGGAGACCACTGTGGACGACGACCACGGCAGGATCTCCACCCGGCGCATCGCGGACGCGTTCGCCGAGCTCCTCCCCGAACACCGTGAGGTGATCATGCGGGCCTACCGCGGCGCGTCCGTCACCGAGCTCGCCGGTGCGCTGAGCGTGTCCGAGGACATCGTGAAGTCCCGTCTGCACCACGGTTTGCGGGCATTCCGCAGTGCACTGCAGAAGAACGGCGTCACCGTGCAGTGAACGACCTGCGCAGCGCACGGGGCGACTCCCCCAGCTCGCGGCGGCACACCTTGTTGAACGCCTGCAGGTCGGGGATGCCGACGGCCGCCGCTACGGCGGTGACCGACAGCGTCGAGGCCGTGAGCAGGTGGCGGGCCCGTTCCACCCGGCGCCGCCGGATGTAGGCCACGACCGTGCTTCCCGTGCGGGCGCGGAACAAGCGCGTCAGGTGGTTGTGCGACACACCCGCCACCCTCGCGACGGCCGCGACCGTCAGCGGCGTGGCCAGGTGCGCCTCGATGTGCGCCGCAGCCACCGCGACCGGATCGGCGACCTCGCGGCCGGCCGGGCCCGCGTCGGTGAGCTGCCACAGGACCGTCCACAGGTGAGCGGCGGCCCGCGCCGGTGCCGCCACGAGAGCGCCCCGCATCAGCCCGGCGAGCATCGGCCTGTTCCGACCTGCGTCCTGCATCACCGGCGCGGCACGGCGTTGGGTGGTGCCGTCGAGGCGCAGGTGGGCGTAGAGGTGTTCGGACCTGCCGCGGTACCGGTAGCGCACCGCGGTGCCGGGGGGATCAGGCTCGCGCGGCCGGGCGCGATGCGGTGCACCACGTCACCCACCTCGACCGCGCCTTCGTAGCCGTAGAGGTGCAGCTGCCACAGATCGGGCAGAAGGAAGACGTCCTCCAGCGTCGTGACGCCGTGCACTCCCACACCGATGTCCGCCACCACCGGAGGCTCGCTCAGCGGGAGCACGACCTCATGCACGGTGAAAAACTACCAGTACTGGGTCATTTCAACCCACGCCGAGCAAGGACGGTGTACTTACGTTCGTGGCATGCGAACCACCACTCCCCCGCTGCTCACCTCGGTGCAGCTGGCCCGTTTCGTCTCACACGGCTATCTGCGCATGGACGCCGTCGTGCCGGAGGAGATGAACCAGGAGGCACTGGAACTGCTCCCGCACGGGATGCCCGACGTCCCGTACGGCACCCAGATCGCCGACGCCTACCCCGAGGGCTCCTTCCCCCGGCGCCTCCTGGAACTGCCCGCCGTCGCCGGTGCCCTGCAGGCGCTCGTCGGCCCCAGCCCGACCGTGGACCACCACGCGGTGCACGTGCGCGAACCCCACGAGGGCCATGCCCAGGCGTTGCACGGCGACGCGATCATCGACGTGCGGCCGGACGCGTTCGACGTCCAGCTGATGTACTACCCGCAGCGGGTCAGCCCGGACATGGGCGGCACGCTCGTCGTGCCGGGCAGCCACCTGCGCCGCACCAACGAGAGCGACACCGGCCGTTACCAGAACCTGCGCGGCCAGACCCGCCTGGTCTGCCCGGCGGGCACCGTTCTGCTGCTGCACCACGGGAACTGGCACGGCGGCCGCCGCAACGACAGCGACCTCCGCCGGTACATGTTCAAGATCCGTTTCAACCCGACCGTGCCCCAGGTGCGCCTGTGGGACACCACCGACATGGCCGATCCCGAGGTCGCCGCCGAGCTCGGGCGGTACTTCCCGTGGTACGAGACCGCGACCGCCCGGCTGGAGATCTACAACCGCGTGCTGCTGTGGCGCGCGCTGACCGGTGATCCGTCGTTCGACGTCGAGCACTGGGTCACCCGCGTCACCAACCGTCCGGGGCAGAGGAGCCACGCATGACCCTCCGGCAGCAGGTTCTGGTTCTGTACCTGGCCAACTCCGCCCTCGACTCCCACGTGGTGGGCTGGTCCCGCTACGACGGCACGGGCGCTTCCCAGCCCACCACGGGTGACTCCGACGAGCCTCCCTACCCGGACGGGGTCGCGGCGCTGCGGGACGGCTGGCGTCTCATCCAGGCGTCCCAGCTGCTCCCGCCCCAGCCGGGGGTCGAGTACGGCACCTCGTTCCTCAAGCACGAGTTCTCCTTCGAGAAGCTTTCCCAGGACTCGGGCACACCGGAGTGATGACCGACAGGTGGAAGTCGCTGCCCGAACGACCGGAACCCGAGGACTGGGTCGAGGAGAAGGACACCGGCCCGCCGCTGCCCGGTGCTCTCGACGAGGCCGAAGCCGGCCGGGAGCTGAGGGAGGCGCGCAACGTCCTCGAACGCGGCGGGTTCTGAGAACAGGCCAACGGTGGGGCGCCCCGAGGACGCCCCACCGGTCCGCTAAGGCTTGGAGATCTCGAACCGCGACACCGTCACCGCGCCGCCCAGCGCCCGCGTGGCGTGGTTGAAGATGCCGAACCGGTAGCCCATGAAGAACTGCCACTCGTTCTTCAACGTGAAGCCGGTGCCGAGCGAGGTGAAGTTCACCCCGTCCGTGCTGTAGGAGAACCGGGCCTGCCTGCCGCTGCCGGGACGGATGTCGGCGTTGGCACGCAACCAGATCCGGGTGCCGGTGAAGTTCGCGCTGGCGATCTCCGTGCCGGTGCCGGTGGTGTTCCAGTTGCCGTCCATGGTCAGGCCGTTGACCATCACCACGCGATTTCGGCCGTTGTCGCGTTTTATCCCGATCCAGGCCGAGGAGTCGCGCAACATCGCGAGGCCGCTGCGGTCACCGTCGCGCATCGAGGTCAGGTCGAGCGTGACGGTGGCCGTGGAGCTCGGGCCCTCGATTCGGTGCGTGAGGGTGTTGCGGGCGTTGTACAGGTCGTTGGTGACGGTCGCCGTGGACAGCCGCAAACCGTTGTTGACGCTGTACTTCGTGGTGTCGGGGTTGTGGTTCCACTCCCACTGCGGCCCGAGTTTCGTCCCTTCGAAGGTGTCCACGCCGATCATGGGTTTCACCTGGCGTGGTGGCGTCGGCAGGTTCGGCATCGGGTAGTTCACGCCCCAGCGGCCGTTGACGGTCGTGAGGCGCGGCCAGCCGTCGGCGGTCCAGGTGATCGGCGCGAGCACCGGGACGCGGCCGCCGGGATAGGCGTCGACGAAGGCCATGTAGTACCAGTCGCCGTTCTGCGTCTGCACCATCCCGCCCTGGTGCGGCACTCCGCCGCCCTGGATCGGGCCCGGCAGGTCCAGCAGCACCTGCTGCACGGTGTAGGGGCCGAACGGGTTGGACGCCTTGAGCACGTACTGGCCGTTCGCGGGCCGGGTCAGCCAGATGTAGTAGCTGCCGTTGCGCTTGTAGAACCGGGCGCCTTCCAGGGTGCCGATGTTCTGCGGTGTCTGGAACACCTGCTGGGACCGGACCTCGGACTTCCCGTCCGCCGAGAGCTGCGCGACGCTGATCGTGGTGTTGCCGTAGGCGACGTACATCGTGTCGTTGTCGTCGATCAGCATGCCGGCGTCGTAGTAGCACTTGGGGATGGTGGACAGCTTGGACCACTGCCCGTCCACCGCGGCGGCGGTGTAGATGTGGGTCTGGGCGAAGTCGATGCACCCGCCCCAGTAGAACGTCTTGTTGCTCTTGCGGTGGTTCAGGAACGACGCCCAGATGCCCCGGACGTAGCCGCGGCCGCCGTTGAGGTCGTACTTGGCGCCGAAGTCCAGGCGTGGCACGGAGTGTCCCGCGAACTCCCAGTTCACCAGGTCGTAGGAACGCAGGATCGGCGCGCCTGGCGAGTAGTGCATGGTCGACGCCGAGTAGTAGTACGCGTCGTCCACGCGGATGATGTCGATGTCCGCGAAGTCCTGCCACAGCACCGGGTTCGTGAACGACGCGGGCCGGGGTGTGGTCGTCGTCGTGGTAGTTGTGGTCGTCGTGGTGCTGGTGGGCGTCCCGGTGCCGTTGCAGGCGGTGCCGTTCAGGCGGAACGACGAAGGATCGGGGTTGGCCGAGGTGAACGAGCCGTTGAAGCCGAACTCGACCTTGCCACCGGTGGGCACGGAGGCGTTGTAGGAGACGTTGCGCGCGCTGACCTGGTCACCGCTCTGCGTGATCTCGGCGTTCCAGTGCTGGCCCACCTTCTGGTCGCCGGCGTACGTCCACTCGAGCGTCCAGCCCGTGATCGCGTCGCCGGTGTTGGTGATGGACACCGACGCGCCGAAGCCGCCCTGCCACTCGGAGGTCTTGGTGTAGGTCACCGAACAGCCGGGAGCCGCCTGTGCCGCAGTGCTCGCGGCTAGCCCCGCGGCCACGAGGGTGAGCGCGGCCATCGCCGCCGCCAGCGGTGCCCGCCTCATGATCGTGCCCACTTCTGGTTGGCCTGGCCGTTGCAGGTCCACAGCACGATCCGCGAGCCGTTGGCGGTGCCGGACCGTTCGACGTCCAGGCACAGGCCGCCGTTGGCGTTGCGGACCGATCCGTCGGCCTGGACCGTCCAGCGCTGGTTCGCCTGACCGTTGCACTGCCAGCTGATGACACGGGTGCCGTTGGTGGTGCCCTGGTTGTAGGCGTCGAGGCACTTGTCGCCGAACACGCGGATCTCACCGTTGGGCCAGGTGGTCCACTGCTGGCTCGCAGCCGTGTGGCAGTCCCAGATCACGGTGTTGGCACCGGCGGCGGTCGAGGCGTTCTCGAGATCGAGACAACGGTTGGACGACGTGCTGCGCAGCCGGGCGGTGGTGGCCGCTATCGGGCTGCCGCCGCTCACCCGGTACGCGGCCACGCCGTGTGCCGGGACGGAGGCGGAGATCGCGCCAGAAGTGGTGGACGTGCCACCGGTCCACAGGTCGGTGAGCGTGAAGCTGGTGCCCGACAGGCCGATCTGGGCGGCTGTGGTGGACACGGTCGCGGTGCCGTTGCCGCGGTTGAACAACCCGACGGCGACCGAGCCGTCCGAGAGCGGCTTGGCGAACACCTCGGTGGCGCCGTCGTCCCGCACGCGGCGGCCTCCGGCACCGAGCTTGTCCTGGTTCACGGCGATCAGGCGCTGGTTGCGCAGGATCGCGCTCACGTCACCGGACATGGTGCGGATGTCGTTGCCCGCCATGAGCGGCGCGGCCATCAGCGCCCACAACGCGAAGTGCGAGCGGGACTCGGTGAGGGTGAGCCCCGGGCGTCCGACGACGAGCATGTCCGGGTCGTTCCAGTGGCCGGGGCCGGACTGGACGGCGAGCGGGGCGGTGATGTCGACGACGTTGCCCACGCCCATCGGATAGCTGTTGACGTTGCCGTTCTGCCAGATGTCCAGCAGGTCCTCAGTGGTACGCCACAGGTCGGCGACCTCGCCCCAGTTGTACTTGTCGCCGGTGGGCGCGTGGAAGCTGTTGGAGTTGATGCTGTAGACGATCGGGCGGCCGGTGGCGCGAAGGGCGTCACGCATGATCGTGAACCGGGCGACCTGCTCGTCACGGGTTCCGCTGCCCGAGCACCAGTCGTACTTCAGGTAGTCCACTCCCCACGACGCGAACGACCGCGCGTCCTGGACCTCGTGGCCCTTGCTGCCGGTCGAGCCGGGGTGCGTGCCGACGCCCTGCGCGCACGTCTTCTCGTTCGGTGCCTGGTAGATGCCGAACTTCAGCCCGCGCGCGTGGATGTAGTCGCCCAGCGCCTTCATCCCGCTCGGGAACTTCGTGGGATGCGCCCGCAGGTTGCCGGCGGAGTCGCGCTGCGGGTCGAACCAGCAGTCGTCCACGACCACGTACTGGTAGCCGGCGTCGCGCATGCCCGAGGACACCATCGCGTCCGCGGCCTGGCGGACCTGCGCCTCGGTGATGCCACAGCCGAAGCTGTTCCAGCTGTTCCAGCCCATCGGCGGGGTCACGGCCGGGCTGCCTGGAGCGGCGTGCGCGACGGGCTGTGCGGTGATGGTCGCGGCCGCCACCAGCACGGCGGCGACGAGGTGCGGCAGTCTCCTTGACCGGGTGGGCATCGGTGCCCCTCTCTGGTGCTGTGACCGCCGGCGTTCTCCCCGCGTTTCGACGGTCGGACGGGTGCATCGTGGCGCCGGCCCCCGCCCGTCGCAGCGGGCAGGTTGGGGCTGGTGTCGCGAGGTGATCTGCTGAGCGCCGGGCGACGCGGTGAAGACCGGCGGGCACCGCACTCAGCGAGGGGTGACGCCGCCGGTGCGGGTGTTCCGGCGGCGTCGGTCTGGGGTGTCAGCAGGTCGAGTTGGTCTGGGTCAGCAGGCCGAGCTTCCAGGGCAGGCGGTTGTAGTCACCACCCGCGTTCGGATCCATCCCCTGGTAGAGGAAGCGGAGCTTGCAGGGGCTGATCTCCATCGTCTGGTCGATGCCGGTGCGGATCATCTCGCCGTGGCTGATGTCGCGCGTCCACTGTCCATTCGGGAACGTGGTGTTGTTGTGCCTGGCGAACGGGTTCGACTCCTCGGCGGCCAACGGGGTCCACGGACCGGTGATCGCCGGAGCGGTCCAGGTGCGGAACCAGCGCCTGCCGTCCGATCCGATCGCCTCGTGCACCAGCAGGTACTGGTTCTTGCCGGCGATCTTGTAGACGTTGGAGGCCTCGAACAACCGGTTGCGGTTCGAGTCCTGCATCGCGATGACGGTGTTGGTGAACCCGTTGGGGAACTGCGCCATCGTCGTCTCGGACCGGTAGAGGTGGCCGTTGTCGTCGGACGAGAACAGGTAGCACTTGGCGTTGTCGCAGACGACCCAGAAGTCGACCCAGTAGCCGTTGCCGATGTTGTCGCGGATGATCTGCGGCATGCCGTTGGCGTAGAAGTTCTTCGGTGCCGACCACGACGACGGGTTGGAGATGTCCGTGGTCGTCGAGTACGACGCGTTGTCTCCCGTTTGGTACACCAGGTACCACAGGCGTTGTGGCGCGAAGTAGAACACGTGCGGCGCGGCCTTGTAGCCACCACCGACAGCTGTGCGGTCCAGATAGTGGTGCTGCGCCGAGGCGGCCTGCGACCAGTCGCTGAAGCTCGTGTAGATCAGGTTGTAGCCGGTGGTGTAGACCGAGGCGAACACGTGGTACTTGCCGTTGTGGTACACGACGCTCGGGTCCTTGACCGAGTGGACGGTCGGGTGCGCGCCGTCCGGCTTCGGGCTCATCAGCACGCCGCTGGAGGACCACCGGAAACTCGACGGCAGGTTGCCGACGGGCGGATTGCCCGTGGTGGTCGTCGTCGTGGTGGTCGTCGTCGTCGTGGGGCCGACGTCTCCGGTGCACAGGGTGCCGTTGAGCGTGAACGCCGTGGGGTTCGGGTTGTTCGTGCCGGTGGCGGAACCGTTGAACCCGAACTCGACCTTGCCGCCGGTCGGGATCGACGCGTTGTAGGAGAGGTTGCGCGCGGTCACGTCGGCCCCTGACTGGGTCGCGTCGGCGTTCCACGCCTGCTTCACCTGCTGGCCGGCGGCGAAGCTCCAGGTCAGCGTCCAGCCGTTGATCGCGTCACCGAGGTTGGTGATGCTGACGTTCGCGGTGAACCCACCGTCCCATTGCGACGGTGCCGAGTAGGTCACCGAACAGCCGGGTGCGGCCGCGGCGGGAGGAACCGTCGCCGCCGCCATCGCGGACACCGCGAGGAGCGGTACCGCGGCCATGACCGCCAGCCGGGCCCGCGTGGAGTTGAGCAGTCGTGCGAAGAACATGATCACCCTTCGTCGTCGGAGGGATCGGGGTCACGGGCTGGAGCAGGTGGCGGTACCGATCGCCGCCGTGCCTTGACCGGAGGCGATGAAGCCGAAGCCGGCGGAACCGCCGGGGCTGACCGTGCCGTTGTAGTGGGCGTTGGTGACCGTGACCGAACCGCTGGCCGTGCCACCCCAGACCTGCGTGACCGTGTGGCCGCCCGGCAGGGTGAACCGCACGGTCCAGCCTGTGATGGCCGACGCGGTGGGGTTGGTGACGGTGACCTCGGCTTGGAAGCCACCACTCCAGGTACCGGTCACCCGTGGCGTCGCGGTGCACGAGCCGCCGGGCTGCCGCGGGTCGCCGATGCTGCCGGGCACCGACGACAACGCGTTGAACCAGACCGTGGCCATCTTGCTGTAGCCGGCGGCGTTCGGGTGGATGCCGTCCGGCAGGTCCGAGATCGGCACCGCCGGGTACATGTCCACGACGTGCACCCGCTTGCCCGCCGCCGCCTTCGCCCGCAGCAGCGGCACGACGGCGGCGTTGTAGTTGCGCACGGTGGCGTCGGCGAACCGGATCGGGATGATCGTCGAGACGAACACGTCCGAGGCCGGTGCCTGGCTGGTGATCTTGTCCACCAGCGCGGAGAGCCGCCGCGGCGCGCCCGCCGGATCGCTGCCGTACATGTCGTTGGTGCCGATGTGCAGCAGGATCGTGCGTGGGGTGTAGGTACGCAGCCAGTTCACGACCTGCGCGTCGACCTGCGCGATGGTCCAGCCGGGGTGTCCCTCGTGGTTGCGGTCGGGCATGCTGCCCGGTCCGTCCGTCATCGAACCCACGAAGTCGACCGTGCGCCCGGTGTTGCGCAGCAACGTGGCGAGATCGAGCCGATAGCCACCGATCGAGCCGCCCTGGGTGATCGAGTCGCCCAGCGGCATCACGCGCACCGGGGCGGCCGCGACCACCTCGCCTGCCTCATCCACAGTGGACTCATCGGCGGCCGCGGGCGACGCCGTCAGCAGGACTGCGGCGAACACTCCGCACAGCGCCTTCAGCGGGCTCGGCATGAAGAGCCTTCCCGGGAGACCGAGGTGACAGGGCCAGGGTCTCCCTGCGTCGTCGTTGACCAGAAGTCAGCGGCAGAGGGCGACTTCCAGCAATGTAACGACGGCGTCACACACGGTCAAAGCTAAAGTTGTGAGCGCTCACTATTAGCTACCCGGCATCGACGATGTCGAATTTTCATTCGATTCAAGGAGAAGCGCTCGACCCTGCACAGCGCGTTGAGACTGAAGCCGCCCCTGTGCTGTTAGCGTGAACATCAGGTTCACCCGCGCGGTGCCGCCACCGAGCCGCCCTGACGCACCGGCATCGGCACGCGGTGGGTCATCGGCACACGGGCGCCGCGACCGCGAACCACCAGATCCACCAGGACCTTGACCGCCCGCACGCCGAGCTCGTAGTGCGGCAACGCGACCGTGGTCAGCCGCGGCCGCATCCACGAGGCGATCGGGTGGTCCTCGAACCCGATCACCGAGACGTCCTCCGGCACCGAGAGCCCGGCTTCGGTGAGCGCCTGGTACGCCCCGGAAGCCAAGCGGTCGTTCAGGCACACCAGCGCCTTGGGCCGACGCTCGCGCAGCAGGTCCGCGGTGGCCTCGTAGCCGTGCTCCTGTGTCCACTTCGGACACCACCGCGCGCCGGCGACCTCGGCGCCCGCCTCCTCGAAGACCTCGCGCAGGCCGAGGAGTCGTTCCGCGGCCGCGACGCCGTGGGGAGGGACGTCGCACGTTCCCGGCCCTGCGCCGATCAGGTGAATGTCGCGGTCGTGCCCCGCCTCGACGAGGACGCGCGCGGCCGAACGACCCGCCTGCACCTCGTCGGGCAACACCGACGGCGCCGCCGTGCGGGTCGCGGGGGTGGCGTTGAGCAGCACGGCGGGCCCGTCGTACAGGCCGTCCGGAACAGTGACCGTCCTGGTGTACATGGAGGCGAACACCACGCCGTCCGCACGCCGGTCGCGCATGGCGTCGGCCAGCGCCCGCTCCACCACCGGATCTCCGCCGGACTCTCCCACGAACAACATGAAACCGTGCCGGTACGCGGCATCCACCGCGCCCTTGACCATGTCACCGGTCCAGCCGGACGAGGCCACGGTGTCGGACACGAACCCGATCGTCTGCGTCCGCCCGGCACGCGGCCCCGCGTTCACGGTGCTGCGCCGATAACCCAGCTCCTGTGCCGTCGAACGCACTCGCCGCTCGGCCTCCGCCGAGATGCGGAGCTCCCGCGCGCGTCCGGTCAGCACGAGTGACGCTGTCGTGATCGACACTCCGCTCGCCGCCGCGACGTCAGCCAGGGTCACGCGCGTCCGTCCCACCGCCGATCCGCCTCCCGTTGCCGTACGGGCCCGGCCGCCTCTCGCGGCCGGATTCCACAAAATGCTTGTGAGCACACGTCTTCGCCGGACAGCCCTGGCGGAGGGAACCGCCCGGCGGACGCTCTCACCGCTTCAGCCGGCCGGGATCCCCGCCCTCACCGCGCCGCACGAGCCAGGCCTCGGTGATGTGCGTGCACATGGCGTCGGCCGCACCGGCCGGGTCCTTGCCGGCGATGTGCTCGTAGATGCGGCGGTGCCCGGCGTTGGAAGCCTGGCACAGCTCGCGGCTGCTCTTGCCCAGGTAGCCGGCCGTGGTGATGGCCTGCGCCTCGAGCGAGCGCACGACGCCTCTGGCGATGCGGTTCCCCGACGCCTGCATGATCGCGTCGTGGAAGAGGCGGTCGTGCTCCTCGTACGTGGCGACGTCGTCGACGAGCTCGTCCATCCTGTCCACCAGTTCCCGCAGGCGGTCGAGGGTGTCCTGACCAGCCGTCTGCGCGGCGACGTGCGCCATGTCGGACTCGAGCAACCGCCTGGTCACCACGAGGTCGTCGAGGACGGCGAGGGTCTCGTCCTCGGCGATCGAGGCGGCGAGCACGAGCTCGTCGAGCATGTTCCACTGCACCGGCGGGCTGACCATCGTGCCCGCGCCCTGGCGGACCCGGACCAACCCCTTCTCCTGCAGCACCTTCACCGCCTCGCGGATCACCGTCCTGCTCACCGAGAAGGTCTCGCAGAGCACCGGCTCCGGAGGCAGCGTGACACCGGAGGGGTAGTCACCGCGGACGATCCGCTGCACGAGCTCCGCGGTGACCGCCGCGGCGAGGCTGGCAGGTCTGCGCGTCCATCCCGGGGTCTCGGACGTTCCCGGTCCCGGCTGCCGACCTGTCGCTGCCATCTGTGACTCCGTTGCGCCGCGGCCTCGTGATTGGACTCCACAGTATAGGTAACACCATTGACGTCACACGTCATACGAGTTAGTTTTCGCTTGTTCCGCAACCGGCCGGACGGCCGGCTTGGTCGGGGGAGAAGTGAGCCGCAATGAAGCAGCGCCCACTCCGGTTCGCAGGAGACATCGTCGAATTCGCCGCCCTGCCGTTCGACACGTCGCACGGCCCCGTTTGATCCGCGGAACCAGGCCGAAGAGCTGACACGGCTCCACCTGAGCAGGTCCGCGCGCGTCGCGCCAGGTCGTGCACACCCTCGCCCCCAGGTTGCGCATCAAAGTCCACAGAGGACACGAAACTGCCCCGCCCGCCGCCACGGGAGGCCGATCCAGCCGCATCCACCCTCAGGAGGTCCCCTTGCCCACGTCCTCGTTCCCCGCAGTGCGGCGGCGACTCGCGTTAGCCGCCACGGTGGTGGTGGCCGCCGCGATCGCCACCGCTCCCCCTGCCTCCGCCGCCACGACGACCCTCTACGCCTCCCCTTCCGGCTCGGGCACCGCTTGCACCGCCGCTGAGCCGTGCTCGCTCTCGGGGGCTCAGGCGGCGGTGAGGTCCCGCAACAGCACGATGTCCGGCGACATCGTCGTGGAGCTCGCCGACGGCGTGTACCGGGTCTCCCAGCCGCTGCGGTTCACCGCCGCGGACTCCGGCAACAACGGCTACCGCGTGCTGTGGCAGGCCGCCGCGTCGGCGCGTCCCGTCATCAGCGGCGCCAGGGCGGTCACCGGGTGGTCGGTCGCCGATGCCGGCAAGAACATCTGGCGCGCGAACATCGGCACCGGCGTCGACAGCCGTCAGCTGTACGTCGACGGCGCCATCGCCACACGCGCGCGAACGCAGGTGAACCGTGCCGACTTCACCTTCACCGACACGGGCATGCGATTCTCCAACAGCGCGCTGAACTACCTAAACAACCTCGCGAACCAGAACCGCGTCGAGGTGGAGAGCGTCAACTCGTTCACCGACAGGTACTCACCGGTGCAGAGCATCAGCGGGAACTTCCTCACGATGCAGCAGCCCGCGTGGAACAACAACACGTTCGGCTACGACACGCTCAGCAAGCCGCACCGGGCGGGCCCGCTCTACCTGGCCAACGCGTACGAGTTCCTCGACGCGGCCGGCGAGTGGTACATCAACCCCGGCACCGGCGTCCTCTACTACATCCCGCTCGCCGGCCAGAACATGAGCAACGTCAGCGTGGAACTGCCGGTCGTGCAGTCGCTGGTCAACGTCGGCGGCACGTACGACGCGCCGGCGCGCAACATCACGTTCAGCGGCATCACCTTCACCGGCACGTCGTGGCTCGGCCCCAGCAGCAACCAGGGCTTCGCCGACCAGCAGACCGGTGCCTACATGGCGGGCAACTGGAACTGGCCCGCCGACCGGATCAACTCGTGCCAGCAGGGCTGTGCGCAGTTCGAGGCGACGCGGCCGCACTGGTCCCAGATGCCGGCGGCGGTGCAGGTCTCGGCGGCCAGCGGCATCACGTTCACCGACTCCAGGTTCTTCAACCTCGGCCAGACCGCCATCGGCATCGGCAACGACGCCAACGCACACGCCAGCGGCGTCGGCCTGGGCGCGTCCGGCATCACGGTCACCCGGTCGGAGATCGCCCGGACCTCGGCGGGCGGCGTCATCGTCGGCGGCGTGCGCGCCGACGCGCACCACCCGAGCGACCAGCGAATGGTCAACCGGGACATCACGGTCAGCTACAACCGCATCCACGACATCGCCGTCGAGTACCGGGGCAACGTGTCGGTGCTCAACACCTATGTCAACACCTCGACCGTGGCGCACAACGAGATCTACAACCTGCCGTACTCCGGCCTTTCGATCGGCTACGGCTGGGGCTCCAACGACGCGGGCGGCAGCAACCACTACGCCAACCGCAGTCTGTACAACTACCAGCCGCGCTACTCGACGCCCACCACGGCGTCCAACAACCGGCTCATCAACAACTACGTCCACGACGTCATGCAGCAGATGACCGACGGCGGCTGCATCTACACCCTCGCCTGGAACCCGAACGCGGAAATCAGCGGCAACTACTGCCTGCGCACCAACGGCTGGTTCGGGCTCTACTTCGACGAGGGCTCCAAGTACTACCGCGCCACCGGCAACGTCTTCTCCAACACCGGCACCTGGGCCACCGCCAACTACTGGGGTGGCGAGAACATGGGCAACTGGACGGTCACCAACAACTGGTCGACCAACAACAGCACCAACGTGACCAACGGCGACCGAGGCAACGTCGTCAACGGCAACGTCCACGTCACCAACAACAACTGGCCGGCCGGAGCCCAGGCAGTGATGGCGAACGCCGGACCGGGCGGCAGCAGCGGTGGCAGGGAGAACGTCACCGTCGTCGGTGCCCAGTCGGGTCGCTGCCTCGACGTGGCCAACACCAGCAACGGCACCCGGGCCCGGCTCTGGGACTGCAACGGTGGCGCGAACCAGCGGTGGAACCACACCGCCTCCAGGCAGCTGACCGTGCAGGGCAAGTGCCTCGACGCCAGTGGCAACGGCACCACCAACGGCACGGCGGCGATCCTCTGGGACTGCCACGGCGGCACCAACCAGCAGTGGAACGTCAACGCCAACGGCAGCATCACCGGCGCACAGTCCGGGCTGTGCCTCGACGCCAGCGGCAACGGGACCGCCAACGGCACGCTGATCCAGCTCTGGGCGTGTCACGGTGGCACGAACCAGCAGTGGACCCTGCGCAGCTGACGCTCTGACGCGGGGCCGGGGTACCGCCCAGCCCCGCGTTCAGCAGAAGCCTTCGGAACTCGTTCCGAAGGCTGATGAAGTCCAGGCGTGGGAGGGTTCCGCACCCCCTGACCTCCGGAAATCGGCATGTCACTCTGGCGGTGCCGACACATTCCGAGAGGATCAGCAATGCCGAAGTCCGCACCACTCACAGTCGCCCTGGCCGCCGCGGCAGCCGCCCTCGTCCTGGCTCCCGCCGCCCAGGCCGACTCCCCCGCGGGTCAGCACATGATCGCGTTCTCGAAGGTGCCGAACGAGACCCGCTGCGTCCTGATCGAACGCTCGAACAACACGAGCGCCCCCAGCTCGAACGTCTACCTGCGCAACCTGCCGTCCGGCCAGTCGTTCAAGTCCAGCGTGCACGTCGACAACGACTCCACCCCGGAGCTCACCTTCTACTCCTCCAGCGACTGCTCGCGCGGTGCGCAGAGCAGCGGGTTCATCGACGTCCGCCAGGACAACCTGGCCTACGTCTGGGTGTCGTGGCGGACCTACCACCCGTACTGGGGTCACGTCGGACTGGCCGGCTGACCGGTCCGTCCACACGCGACGGTTCCTCGTCCCGGCCGGGGTGATGGCCGGGACGAGGAACCGTTTTTTCTCCCTGTCGCCAGGAGGATCAGGAGCAGACGGTGCCGTTCAACACCGGCGACGAGAACGGAGGTGTCGGCCCGCTGTAGTTCGCGTTGTACCCGATGGTCGTCTGACCACCGGTCGGCAGCGAGCCGTTCCAGGCCGCGTTGGCAACGGTGACCGTGTCGCCGTTGTCCGTCCACGTCCCGTTCCAGCCCTGCAGGACGGTCATGCCGGGAGCCGAGAACGTGAAGGTCCAGCCGTTGACGGCGGCGCCGCGATTCTCGATCACGATCTCGGCGCTGTAGCCGCCCTGCCACTGGTTGATCAGGCGGTGGCTCGCGCGGCAGCCGCCGATGGGGTTGTTACCCGTGGTCGTCGTGGTGGTCGTCGGACCGGGGCCTGCCGCGGTCGCGAGCTCGTAGGCCCGCTGGGGCACGAACTGACCGGCCGGCGCGATGCAGCCGTCCGCCTCACCGGGCAGCTTGACCCACAGGAACGCGTCGATCCGCGAGTCGCCCGTGTTGACCGTGCTCGGGGTGCCGATCGCCCTGCCGGGAGGGTCGCACCACTCGCTGCCCGCCGCGCCGTTGCCGTTGCGGCTGGTGTCGATCACGGCCTTGAGGCGGCTGTCCCCGACGGCGTTGAGCACGTTCTTGGCGAAGTTCACCTCGTTGGACGTGTAGTGGTAGTTCGACACGTTCGTCGAGATGCCGTCCGCACTGTTGGAGATGTCCGCGCCGCGCAGGCGGTTCGCGGCCTCCGAGGGGTTCAGCCACGCGCTGTGGCCGATGTCGAAGTACACCTTGGCCCGCGCCGAACCGGACTTGAGCTTCTTGCCCGCGTACGCCATCGACGCCTTGGTCTGGTTCTGCTGGTCGGCGTTCTGGCAGTTCGTCATCAGCGGCAGCACGTCGGGTTCGAGCACGATCGTCGCCGGACGCCCGGCCAGCCCCGCGGCCACCTCGTCCACCCACGCCCGGTACGCCGCGTGCGAGGGCGCCCCGCCGCCGCTGGGGCCGCCGCAGTCGCGGTTGGGGATGTTGTAGACCACCAGGATCGGGATCTTCCCCGCCGACGCCGCCGCGCCGACGAACGAGCTGACCTCCGAACGGACCGACGAGGTGTTGGTGGTCGTGTACCACCGCGCCTGCGGCACCGAGGCGATCCGGTCGCGGATGACCGCTGCGCGCGAGTCGCCGGGGTTGGCGGCCACCCAGCGCGCGCTGGAGCTCGACGGGTCGACGTAGAACGCCGACTCGGCGGCGTGAACCGAGGCGCCTCCGCCCACGGTCAGGGCAACGGTGCCGGCCACGAGCACGCCGATGGCCGCGCAGGCGCCCATCGCCGGCTTCCACCGCGTCGTCTTGTTTCTCGGGGTGCCGGGAGAGCGCGGCTGGGATGAGGGGTCACTCATTCAGGTCCTCGCAGCGTCGTTGCTGGTGCGGTAAGGGGGATCGGACAAAGCGTGAGAGCGCTCCCACAGGCGGCGTGAAGGATCCTGGCCGCAGGAGCGGCACACGGTGGATGGCCGCCGGGAGAACGAGTCCGGACTCGGGGTCAACGTAGCCACGCCCCCATCGGGCGTCAACGCTAAAATGTTAGCGCTAACTTTAGCAATATCCATTCCAGCAAGGCTCCGTCAGAAGTGGTTCAGGCCATTTGGCATGACGATTGGGAGCGCTCCCTTCTTTTTGTACTCCATTCAGGGCAATCTGCCCGCTAAATTCCGGGTGACTTCTTGTGAGCGCGAACACGGAGCTGTAACACTCCTGCAACGGCGAGCCCCTCGCGGCCCTCACCACGCTCACCGGCACGTGTGTGTGAAGGAGACGGCAGTGAACACTTTCAGTTGGCGCCGAAGACATTCCGGCCCCGACACGGGCTCTCCGCTGTGCCGCGGGTGACGGCGCAGAGCACCTGATCGAATCCGCGCGCCTCAGGGCACCGGTACCGCCGCACCGGATCTCACCACGTGCGCCCGGATCGTCGTCCTGCCCATCACGCCCGCATTCCGGGCGAGTTCTCGAAAGTGTGGAACATGAAACTGACATCGAGGTCAGTGTCACTTGTCCCGATCGTTTCGACAGTCGCGGCGGCGGCACTCGGCGCAACCCTGATCATGGCCGGCAACGCGAACGCGGCGACCACTCTCGGCGCCGCGGCCCAGCAGAGCGGCCGCTATTTCGGCACGGCGGTGGCCGCGGGCAGGATGAGTGACTCGACCTACATCGGGATCCTGAACCGCGAGTTCGACATGGTCACGGCCGAGAACGAGATGAAGATGGACGCGACCGAGCCGAGCCAGGGCCGCTTCACCTACGGCAACGCGGACCGGATCGTCAACCACGCGCGCAACCAGGGCAAGCGGGTGCGCGGGCACGCGCTGGCGTGGCACTCCCAGCAGCCCGGCTGGATGCAGAACATGTCCGGCACGGCGCTGCGCAACGCGATGCTCAACCACGTCACGCAGGTCGCGAGCTACTACCGCGGCAAGATCTACGCCTGGGACGTGGTGAACGAGGCGTTCGCCGACGGCAGCAGCGGCGCACGGCGTGACTCCAACCTGCAGCGCACCGGCAACGACTGGATCGAGGCCGCCTTCCGCGCGGCCCGTGCGGCAGACCCCGGCGCCAAGCTCTGCTACAACGACTACAACACCGACGACTGGTCGCACGCCAAGACCCAGGCCGTCTACCGGATGGTGCAGGACTTCAAGGCCCGCGGCGTCCCCATCGACTGCGTCGGCCTGCAGTCCCACTTCAACGCCCAGAGCCCGGTTCCGTCCAACTACCAGACGACCCTGCAGAACTTCGCCAACCTCGGCGTGGACGTGCAGATCACCGAGCTGGACATCGAAGGATCCGGCAGCGCGCAGGCGTCCAACTACGACCGCGTGACGCGGGCCTGCCTCGCCGTCTCGCGGTGCACCGGCATCACCGTGTGGGGCATCCGCGACAGCGACTCGTGGCGCGCTTACGGCACCCCGCTGTTGTTCGACAACAACGGCAACAAGAAGGCCGCCTACACCTCGGTCCTCAACGCGCTGAACGCGGGCGGTCCTGGCCCGACGACGACCACCACGACAACAACCACGACCACGACCACGACGTCCAACGGCCCCGGTCCCGGTGACTGCACCGCTTCGGTGTCGCTGAACCAGTGGAACGAGGGGTTCGTCGCGACGGTCAAGGTCACGGCCGGATCCTCCGCGCTGAACGGCTGGCGGGTCACGACGACCCTGTCGAACGGCACCGTCACCAACTCCTGGAGTGCCAACCGCAGCGGCACGAGCGGAACCGTCAACTGGACCAATGTGGACTACAACGCCAACGTACCGGCCGGCCAGTCCACCGAGTTCGGTTTCCAGGGCACCGGCAGCGGAGCGGGGCTCAACCCGACCTGCTCCGCGAACTGACGTTCGCATCACAACAACCGGAGGAACGGTTCCTGCGGATCGGCTCCAGGCCGATCCGCGGGACCGCCCTGCCCTCGGGAGACGACGATGGCCACGACTCGCAAGCTCTGGACGCACATCGCGCTGGTGGTGGGCCTGATCATCACCGTGGCCGCCCCGGCGAGGGCGGACAACCCGATTGTGCAACACATCTACACCGCCGACCCGTCGCCGTTGGTCCACAACGGACGGGTCTACCTCTACACCGGGCACGACGAGGACGGCTCGACCTGGTTCACCATGAAGGAGTGGCGGGTCTGGTCGTCGGCCGACATGGTGAACTGGACCGACCACGGCGCACCGATGAGCCTCGCCACGTTCAGCTGGGCGAAACAGGACGCGTGGGCAGGCCAAGCCGTGCAGCGCAACGGCAAGTTCTACTGGTACGTCCCCGTCGTCACCAAGGCCACCGGACGCCCGGCCATCGGCGTCGGTGTCTCCGACAGCCCCACCGGCCCGTTCCGCGACGCCATCGGCCGCCCGCTGGTGGAAAACGGCGAGATCGACCCGTCGGTCATGATCGACGACGACGGCCAGGCCTACCTCTACTGGGGCAACCCCAACCTCTGGTACGTCAAGCTCAACCCCGACATGATCTCGTTCTCGGGCGGTGTCAACAGGATCCCGCTCACCACGGCGGGCTCGGCACGCGCACCGGTGACCCGAACCGGCCCACCCTCTACGAGGAGGGGCCGTGGGTCTACAAGCGCAACGGCCTGTACTACAACGTGTTCGCGGCCAAGTGCTGCTCTGAGTACATCGCCTACTCCACCGCACCCGGTCCCACCGGGCCGTGGACCTATCGCGGCACCGTGATGCCCACGCAGGGCAGCAGCTTCACCAACCACCCCGGCATCATCGACTTCAAGGGCAGCTCGTACTTCTTCTACCACAACGGCGCGCTGCCCGGCGGTGGCGGCTTCACCAGGTCCGTCGCGGTGGAGAAGTTCAGCTACAACGCCGACGGCACCATCCCCACCATCAACATGACCACGGCAGGACCACCGCCGGCGGACACGCTCAACCCCTACGTCCGCCAGGAAGCCGAGACGATCGCGTGGGGCAGCGGCATCGAGACCGAGCCCTCCAGCGAAGGCGGGATGAACGTCGGTTTCATCAACAACGGTGACTACATCAAGGTGAAGAACGTCGCCTTCGGCTCCGGCGCGAACCTCTTCACCGCCAGGGTCGCGTCCACCGTCGCGGGCAGCTCCGTCGAGGTCCGCTCCGGCAGCCCGACCGGCCCGCTCGCCGGCCGCTGCACGGTGCCCAACACCGGCGGCTGGCAGTCCTGGACCAACGTCTCGTGCCCGGTGAGCGGGCTGACCGGCACGCGTGACCTCTACCTGAGGTTCAGTGGTGGCGGCAACTACCTGCTCAACATGAACTGGTGGCAGTTCGGCACGGGTGGCCTGAACCGCACGCCGGTGGCCGCGTCATGACCGCCCGATCCCACCGGGACGGCTTCAGCATCGTAGCGCTCGTCGCGGCGGTGCTGCTGCTGCTCGCCGCCGTCGCGCTTTCCCTGGTGCCGCAACCGGCACGCGCCGCGTCGCTGGTGCGGGTCACGAACTTCGGCACCAACCCCACCGGCCTGAACATGTACGTCTACGTGCCCGACCGGGTCGCGCCGCGCCCGGCGATGCTGGTGATGGTCCACTACTGCAGTGGTTCCGCGTCCGCCGTGCACAACGGCAACGGACGTGACTACGTCACCGCAGCGGACCGCCTCGGTTACGTGATCGTCTATCCGGAGGCCACGAGGGACGGCCGCTGCTTCGACGTGTCCACGGCGAACGCATTGCGCCGCAACGGAGGCAGCGACTCCACCGGGATCATGGCGATGGTGTCGCACGCACGCCAGCGCTACAACGTGGACCCGGCGCGCATCGTTGTCGCGGGCTTCTCGTCCGGCGCGATGATGACCAACGTGCTGGCCGCCCAGTACCCGGACGTGTTCAGCGCGGGCTCGGCGTTCTCCGGTGTCCCGGCGGGCTGCTCGGTCAACGGCGACTACCAGGGCATCGCGCGCAGCCGCCTGAACGCCGCGCAGGGCCTCTCCTTCGACACCCTGCGGGCCCGCCACGTCGCCGACTACCAGGCGCTGTTCGGCCGGGTCAGCCTCGACCTCGGGCGCACCCCGGCGGCCGACCAGCCGACCGACGTCCGGATCACCCGGCACGCGAGCACCAGCGACCCGCAGTTCTCCGTCCTGCTGTTCCAGTACGGCAGGTACCTGCTCATCTCGTCGTCGCGTCCCGGCTCGCAACCGGCGAACCTGCAGGGCATCTGGAACGACCAGATGACCCCGTCGTGGGACTCGAAGTACACGCTGAACGCCAACCTGCCGATGAACTACTGGCACGCGGACACCACCAACATCGGCGAGTGCTACCAGCCGGTGTTCCGCATGATCAACGACCTCACGATCACCGGCGCCCGCACCGCGCAGGTGCAGTACAACGCGCGCGGCTGGGTCACCCACCACAACACCGACGCCTGGCGCGGCTCCTCGGTCGTCGACTTCGCGGCGGCCGGCATGTGGCAGACGGGCGGGGCGTGGCTCTCGACGATGATCTGGGACCACTACCTGTTCACCGGCGACGTGAACTTCCTGCGCACGTACTACCCCGCGATGAAGGGGTGCGCGCAGTTCTTCCTCGACACGCTCGTCACCGAGCCGAGTCTCGGCTACCTCGTCACCAACCCGTCGAACTCGCCGGAGCTCAACCACCACGCGAACGCGAGCGTGTGCGCCGGGCCGACGATGGACATGCAGATCCTGCGCGACCTGTTCGACGGCTGCGCGAGCGCGTCCGAGATCCTCGGTGTCGACGCGGACTTCCGCACGCAGGTGCGGTCGGCGCGCCAGCGGCTCGCCCCGACGAAGGTCGGTTCGCGCGGCAACGTCATGGAGTGGCTGCACGACTGGGTCGAGACCGAGCGCGAGCACCGGCACGTCTCGCACCTGTACGGCCTGCACCCCAGCAACCAGATCACCAAGCGCGGCACTCCCCAGCTGCACACCGCGGCCCGCCGCACGCTGGAGCTGCGCGGTGACGCGGGCACCGGGTGGTCGCTCGCGTGGAAGATCAATTTCTGGGCGCGGCTCGAGGAGGGCTCGCGGGCGCACGACCTGATCCGGTCCCTCGTGACCACGGCACGGCTCGCGCCCAACATGTTCGACCTGCACCCGCCGTTCCAGATCGACGGCAACTTCGGCGCGACCTCCGGCATCGCGGAAATGCTGCTGCACAGCCACAACGGCGAGCTGCACGTGCTGCCCGCGCTGCCGTCGGCGTGGCCGGCGGGCAGCGTCACGGGCCTGCGCGGACGCGGCGGGTACACGGTCGGCGCGACCTGGGGTGCCGACGGCTCCGTCACCCTGTCCGTCACGCCGGACCGCGACGGCACGGTCCGCGTCCGCAACCGGATCTTCACCGGCACCTTCGAGCTGCGGGACACGACCACCGGCGCCACGATCCAGCCCACCAAACCGGAAGCCGACGTCGCGGTGTTCGCCGTCCAGACAGGACACACCTACCGCGCGACCGGCCAGGGCTCGGGATCCGGGGTGCGGCCGGGCGTGCACTACCGGCTCATCGCCCGGCACAGCGGAAAGGTCGCCGACATCAGCGGCGTGTCCACCGCGCCCGGCGCGCTGCTGCAGCAGTGGTCCCAGACCAGCGGCCTCAACCAGCAGTTCGACTTCATCGACGCGGGTGGCGGCTACTACCGGATCCGGGCCAGGCACAGCGGTCTCGTGCTCCAGGTCGCGAGCTCGAGCACCGGCGCCGACATCACCCAGCAGGCCGACACCGGTGCGACCAGCCAGCAGTGGCGGGTGACCGACCACGGCGGCGGGGTGATCAGCCTCGTCAACCGGCAGAGCGGGCACGCCCTGGACGTGTGGCAGGCCTCGTCCGCCGACGGCGCCCGGATCTCGCAGTGGACCCCGAGCGGGGCCGACAACCAGCGATTCCAACTCCAACCAGTCTGACGAACCGAAGGGACAACGATGTTCCACAAGCACAAGGCATCAGGCCATGTCCCGGCATAGGTCGGCGATCGCGGCCGCCGCCGTCAGTGCCGTCGTCCTGCTCGGCGCGGCGGGCATCGCGCTCGGCGGCACGACTCCGGACCACGTCGGCACGGCGGCGGCCACGGCGGGGTGTGGCAAACCGCCCGCACTGGCGAGCGGCCAGCACACGATCAGCAGCGGCGGTCAGAACCGCTCGTTCATCCTGCGGCTGCCACCGAGCTACGACCCGAACCGTCAGTACCGGTTGTTCGTCGGCTTCCACTGGCGCGGAGGCACCGCGAACGACGTCGACTCCGGCGGCGGCGACGGCTACAACTGGTCGTACTACGGGCTGCGACGGCTCTCCGACGCCGCGGGCAACGGCACGATCTTCGTCGCGCCCCAGGGCAACGGCAACGGCTGGGCCAACCCCGGCGGGCAGGACCTCACCTTCGTCGACGACATGCTCCGGCGGCTGGACGCGGGCCTGTGCCTCGACACGACGCAACGCTACGCCGGCGGATTCAGCTACGGCGGCGGCATGTCGTACGCGATCGCCTGTGCACGCGCCAACGTGTTCCGCGCGGTCGTCGTGTATGCGGGTGCACAGCTCAGCGGATGCAGCGGTGGCAACGATCCTATCGCCTACCTGGGCATCCACGGCATCAGCGACAACGTGCTCAACATCAGCCAGGGCCGGGCGCTGCGCGACCGGTTCGTGCGCAACAACGGCTGCACGGCCCAGAACCCCCGCGAACCGAGCGCAGGCAGCCGGACGCACATCGTCACCGCCTACAGCGGGTGCCGGGCCGGCTATCCGGTGGTGTGGGCCGCGTTCGACGGCGGCCACACGCCAGGCCCGATCGACGGCGGCGGCGACGGGTGGCGAACCTGGACCTCCGGCGAGGCGTGGAAGTTCATCACTCAGTTCGGGGGCGGCGGCGGCCCTACGAGCACCACGACGACGACCACTACCACCACGAATCCGCCTGGTGACACGGAGTGCCGCGTCGGCGCCAGGATCAATCCGTGGAACACCGGCCTGATCTCGTACCTCACCATCACGAACACCGGCACCACACCGATCAACGGATGGTCACTGGTCTTCACCCTGCCAGGAGGCCAGAACATCACGTCCGGCTGGAGTGCCACCTACTCCCCCACCTCGGGCGAGGTGACCGCCAGAAACGCGGCCTACAACGGCACCATCGCGCCGAACGCGTCGATCGAGATCGGCTTCCAGGCCACCCACACCGGCGACAGCTCGGCACCGGCCTCCTTCTCCCTCAACGGCAAGACCTGCGCCATCTCCTCCTGACAGAGAGTGCGGAACTCCATGCAACAGAACAACGTTTCCCGCCGGATGCGGTGGCTGGTCGCTGCGGCCGCCGCCACCCTGGTGTTCAGCGGTGCCGGTGTCGCCGGCGCGCAACCTCCCCCTGCCGCGAACTCCGATCCGGTGGCGGCTGCCTGCGGCCAGGCACCCACGCTGCGCAGCGGCACTCACACGATCCAGAGCAGCGGCAAGTCCCGGCAGTTCATCTTGAGCGTTCCGGACAACTACGACCCCAACCGCCGCTACCGGCTGATCTTCGGCTTCCACTGGTGGGGCGGTACCGCCCAGCAGGTCGCCGGCGGCGGCAGCGACGGCGCGATCTACGCCCACTACGGCCTGAAAGCGCTGTCGAACAACTCGGCGATCTTCGTCGCGCCGCAGGGCCTCAACAACGCCTGGGCCAACTCCGGCGGCGAGGACGTCCGGTTCTTCGACGACATGATCAGCCGGATCGAGGGCGACCTCTGCGTCGACCCGGCGCAGCGCTTCTCGCTCGGCTTCAGCTACGGCGGCGCGATGAGCATCTCGCTCGCGTGCTCCCGGCCGACGATGCTCCGCGCCATCGCGGCCATCGCCTCGCCGGGTGAGATCAGCGGGTGCTCCGGCGGCACCGCACCGGTCGCCTACATGGGCATCCACGGCATCAGCGACAACATCGGCTCCGGCCGCGGCCAGCGCGACCGATGGGTCCGCAACAACGGCTGCACCCCGCAGAACGCACCCGAGCCCGCTCGGGGCAGCAACACGCACATCACCACCCACTACTCGGGCTGCCGCACCGGCTACCCGGTGGTCTGGGCGCCCTTCGACGGCGGACACCAGCAAGGGCCGGTGGACGGGTGTGCCGGCTGTGAGAGCGGTGCCCGCAGCTGGGTGAAGAACGAGGTCTGGAAGTTCTTCACCGGCGAGGCCCCTCCCACGCCGACCACGTTCCGGCTGCGCGGTGAGGCCTCCGGCCGTTGCCTCGACGTCAACGGAGCCGGCACCGCCAACGGCACCCAGATGATCACCTGGGACTGCCACACCAACGCCAACCAGCAGTTCACCCAGAACGGACAAGCCCTGCAGGTGACGGGCAAGTGCCTGGACGCGCCCAACAACGCGGGCTCCGGCGCCAGGGTCCAGATCTGGGACTGCCACGGCGGCGCCAACCAGAACTGGAACGTCACGAGCAACGGCACGGTCACCAGCGTCCAAACAGGACTGTGCCTGACCTCCGGCGGCACCGCCAACGGCGCGGCCGTCACCGTGGCCACCTGCTCGGGCGGCGCCAACCAGCGCTGGGCGAAGGCCTGACGGGGTGGTGCGGGCGGCGATCCCCACCGCCCGCACCCACCTACTGCCTTACCGCGGCCGGCGCGTGATCGACCGGATCCGGGGTGCTCGCGCGCCGCGACAGCTTGGGCGGCAGCAGCACCAGCGGTGGTGGTTGCCTGCCCTCGAGCTTGGCGACCAGGAGCTCCACCGCGTGTCTGCCGAGCTCCTCCGCCGGCAGCCGCACCGAGGTGAGCGGCGGCGACATCCGCTCGGCGAGCTCGTCGGGGCAGATCGCGACCACGGCGATGTCGCCGGGCACGTGCCGTCCCGCCGCGCGCAGGCACGCGGTGATCCCGCCGAGCGCCGCCTCGTTGTGCACCACCAGCGCCGTCATCGACGGGTGCGCGCGAACCAGCACCTCGGTGGCTCTGAGCACCGAGTCGTGGTCCTCCTCGACCGACAGCGCCGTCGCCGCGACACCCCGGCGCATCGCGGCCGCGCTGAAGCCGGTCATCGCCCGGTGGGCGAAGCCGGTGGTGCGCCGGTAGACCGCGCTCGGGGCGCCGAGGAACCCGATGGACCGGTGACCGAGATCCGCGAGGTGCTCGACGCACTTCGCGCCCGCCGCCTCGAAGTCGAGGTCCACACAGGTGAGGCCACGCGCCGCCGCCGGCCTCCCGATGAGGACGGACGGGATGGAAAGCTGCCGCAGCAGCGGCAACCTGGCGTCCTCCTTCTCCACGTCCATGACCAGAAAACCGTCGACCAGGGCGCTGTTCGCGGTCCTGCGCAGTGCCGGCAGGCCGTCGTCCGCGGTCATCAGCAGCAGATCCATGTCATATCTGCGCGCGGTCGTGACGGCGGCGGTGACGAACCGCATCACCGCGGGCACGTAGGTACCCGCCCGCAGCGGCAGCACCAGGCCGATGACGTTCGTCCTCGTGATGCCGAGCCCTCTGGTGTGCACGTGCGGCTGGTAGCCGAGTGACCTGATGCTCTCCCGGACCCTGGACTTGGTGTCCGCCGAGATCGACCGCTTGCCCGTGAGCACGTAGGAAACCGTGCTGGGGGCAACACCCGCGTGCCGCGCGACCTCCGCGATGGTGACCACACCGCCTCCTTTCACTCCAACTGCTCGTCGTGCAACGTTTCCGGACTCAGGTCGACGACGTCACCGCTCACCCAATGGCGGTCCACGCGTGCGTAAGTCCCAGGGATGACCGGCTTCTCCGCCACGCCGTTGACCCGCAACACCGCGCCCGCCGCCCGGGACGGGATGCGGACGCGCAGGTCGATCCAGCCGGAGCCGGTGATCGTCAGCCTGGTGCCGGCGGACTCCGGGAAGGTGGTGTCCTGGCGCACCCAGACGCCCCGGCCGGCCCAGTGGAGCACGGACGGGACGAACAGGTTGACGTACAGGACGTTCCCGGCGTGGAAGTAGATGCTGTCGCCGTACTTGGTGCTGGTCTCGATGCCGGTGCCGTGGCAGCAGGTGAAGTCGTCGTAGCCGTTGCTGTACGTCCTGATTCCACCCAGCAGGTGGTGGAGCGCCTTCTCGTAGTGGTCGAAGTACCTCGTGTGGCCGGGGTCGGTGCGGAACAGCTGCCGGGTCAGCTTCAGCAGGTTGTAGGTGTCGCACTGGCACGTGTCGCCCGGCAGCTCCGCGACGATCTCCCACAGGTTCGCGGCGATGTCGCGGTAGCGGGTCTCGCCGGTGGCGTGGTACACGCGGATCGCGCCGAGCGCCTTGGGGATCTGCGTGTGCGCGTGGTGGCCGTCCAGCTCGTCGCCGCCCCGTGCGAGCGGGTCGAACACCTCGGCGTGGTCGAAGTACCGCGCGGTCGTGAGATGCGCGGGGTCGCCGGTGACCTGGTAGAGGTTCGCGAGCACCTCGTTCATCCCGCCGAACTCGGTGGCCAGCACGTCCTGCCGGTGGGTGGGCGACAACCTGCCGATCCGCCATCCCAGCCACGCCGCCATCCGCGTGAGCACGGTCAACGCGCGCGTGCCGCCCACGAGCAGGTGCACGTCGAGAAGACCTGCCATGATCTTGTGCAGGGTGTAGTAGGGCGCACGAACCGGTTCTCGCGCCTCCACCCTGCCGATGAAGCCCTCCGGGAAGGCCGAGAGGTAACCCGTGCTGTACCCGGCGATCCTGGCCCGGTCCTGGCACAGCGCGAGCTGCTCGACGAGGTAGTGCGCCCTGACAGAGAACGCGAGGTCCCCGGTGGTCGCGAACGCCTGCGCCAGCGCGGTCAGCACGTGCCCGGTCGAGTGGCCGCGCAGTTCACCGGCCGGCGCCTCCCATCCCCCGCAGGGGACGACTTCGGAGGGCAGCCCGACGTTGCGGCGGAAGGTGTGCAGCAGCCGGTCCGGGTCGAGGAACCTCAGCCGGGCGTGCGTGCGGGAGGTGTTGTCCTGGAACGGTCCGGGCAGCAGCTGCACCGCGCCGAGCGGGAACGCGTCCGCGGACACGCCGAGGTCCCGGCGAGCCGTTGCGGTGGGCGCGTGGACGATCGCGGCTTCGGACATTGCGCGTGACCTTTCACAGGGGGTCGTGCGGTGCGACTGCCAGGCGCCGCCGTCGCGGGTGCGGCCGCGACGGCGGCGGGCGGTTCCCGCGCAGCGGAATTCGCGCGGGAACCGGTTCACAGCAGTCCTGTCCTCACAGCAGCTCGGTCGTCACAGCGCCGGGTAGGCGTTGCGCATGAGCTCCTGGAACTGCGCGGAGAACCACTTGCCGGACAACGGAGCGTCCGGCAGCGCACCCGACATGTTGTTGCCGTTGCGGATGTTGCCGGTGTACGTCGGGTCGCACATCTTGTCGGCGCCCTTGCCCTCGTTGTTCGGGATCTCCTTGCTCGCGCCGTCGGACTCGCCCGGGGGCTTCATCCACACGTACGCGTCGATACCCGTCTCCGGTGCCGCCTTCGGCCGCTCACCGAGCCCGGCACCCGACTGGTTGCACCAGTTGCCGAGGTGGATGCGCCGGTCGAACCTGCCGCCGTTGACGTAGGCGTCCACGCTCGTGCGCGGACCGGGGCCGGTCGGCCTGGCAGCGCCGCCCCAGCCGTTGCGGCTGGTGTCGATCAGCATGCCGACGTTCGCGTCGAAGCCCGCCTGCACTGCGCGCTGCCGGAACGCCTGCGCGTAGGACAGCTCGTCGACGTACCTGTTCCAGTCCACCCACTTCGACTCGCGCACCGACTTGCCGTCCACCGAGTCGTTGATCGAGAAGTGCTGCTCCTTCAGCGCACCGTAGTTCGCGGTGTTGGCGATGAACCCGTGCACGTTCGACGCCCTGCTGCCCTCGGCGTTCGCCGCCTGGTACAGCAGCTCGGCCGTCGGGCCGAAGTTGTCGTCCCAGCCCAGCCAGCCGTGGTGGCCGATGTCGATGTAGTTGTAGACGTTCGGGATCGCGCCCAGCTTCGCGAGCGCGTAGCCCACGCCCTTGACGTAGTTGCCGTTGGCCTTCATCACGTCACACGCCTCGACGGCGGTCGGGCGCGGCGACACGTTGGTGATCAGGTTCGGCAACGAGTCGATCTCCACCGTGGTGACGATTCGCAGGTCCTTGTACGCGGGCCTGGCGAGGATCGCCGCGATCGGGTCGATGTACTCGGCCTTGTAGCGGTCGATCTCGTGAGGCTTGAGCTCACCGTTCGACGCGAGTGCCGAGCAGTCGCGCCCAGGCAGGTTGTAGATCACGAGCTGGATCACGAGTGGTGAGCCCGCCGCCTGGCGCACCGCCTCGTCCAGATGCCCGACCAGGCCACGGGAGTCGACCGTGCCGGTGATCGCCGCGATGCGGTCCATCCACACACCGGTCGGCTGGTTCGCGACCCTGCTGCCACCGGGCTCGGCGGCCGCCTTCGCCGACCAGTCCGGGTTGATGTACTGCTTCGCGCCGACGTAGGGGTTGTCGACGCGGGTGCCTGGGTTGGGGTTGCCGCTCGTGGTGGTGGTGGTGGTGGTGGTGGTCGTGCTCGTCGGCGGCTGCACGCCCGTGCACACCGTGCCGTTGAGCGAGAACGACGCCGGGTCGGTGTTGGTGCCGGAGTAGCTGCCGTTGAAACCGATCTCGGTCGACGCACCGGTGCCGAGGTTCCCGTTCCAGGACATGCTCGTCGCCGTCACGTTCGCACCGGACTGCGACCAGTTCGCGCTCCAGCCCTGGGTCACGCGCTGCGTGCCGGGGAAGGTGAACTTCAGCGTCCAGCTCGACATGGCGTCACCCAGGTTGGTGATCTTCACCTTGCCGCCGAACCCGCCGCCGCCCCAGTTGTTCGCCGTGTAGTCGACACGGCAGCCAGGTGCGGCGCCCGCGGGTGCGCTGAGCGCCACCCCGAACGTCGCGACGGCGGTGGCGACCACGACACCCGCCGCGGCCCACCGCCTCTGTCCGTTGAGCCTCATTGCTCCGGATCTCCTGTCTCTCAATGGTGTTTGATCGGAATGAGCGAGCACGCGGTGGGCGTGCACTCGAGCCTCTTCAGCCCGAGGTGCTCCATTCCGGTCGAGCCGGTGATCGCGAACCCGTCACCGAACACGAGGTCCGGGTCGCCCTTCACCTCGCCGCGTGCCAGCGCGGCACGCCAGCCCTCCTCCAGTCCCGGCCGGAGCACCAGCAGCCCCAGCCGTTCGTAGGGAGGTTTGACGCAGGTGCCCCATTCCGCGATGTACGGCCCGTAGACCTTCGCCCGCACCGCACCGGCGAACGCGGCGAAGTCCTCGCCCTTGCGCACGTCGGTGCATTCCCCGGTGACCTGGTTCAGCCAGGCGGCGATGCCGTCGACGCCCTTGGCCGGGTCCGGGGCCGGTTCGGCGCGTGCGACCAAGATGGCGCACACGACCGAACCGGCCACGAAGAGGGCGAGGAGGACCCTCATCACGGGATGGCGCAGGAGACACCGTTGAGCGTGAAGCCCACCGGGTCCGTCACCGCCCCTGTCGTCGCCGCGTTGAACCCGAACTCCACCGTGCCGCCGGCGGAAATGTCCGCGTTGTACGAGGCGCCCTTGGCCGTGGCCTTCCCGTCCACGACGGTGATCGTGGACGACCAGGCCTGCGAAACCCGTTGCCCGCTGGGCATGTCCCAGACGAGCTCCCAGGCGCGCACGGCCTCCGAGCTGCCGTTGGCGATCTTCACGTTGGCCGTGAAGCCGTTGTTCCAGGTGCTCGGTTTGGTGTAGGTGACCGTGCAGGCGCCGGTGCCGCTGCCGCTGCCGGTGCGCACCGTGACGCCCGGCGACGACGGCGACGCGTTGCCCGCCGAGTCGGTCGCGACCACGCGGAAGCTGTACTCGGTGTCCGGGGCCAGGCCCCTGACCGTCACCGAGTTCGTGGTCGACGTCGCCACCACCTGGTCACCGCGGTAGACGCGGTACTCGGCCACACCGAAGTTGTCCGACGACGCCGGCCAGTCCAGCCGCACGGAGCTGCCGGTGACCGAGGACGCGACCGGCGTGCCGGGAGCGGTGGGCGGCTGGGTGTCCGGCACGCCACCGCCGAACACGACGTCCGAACAGCTGTAGAACGCTTCGGGGCTGTCCGAGCGCTGCCAGAGCGAGTAGATGATGTGCCGGCCCGACTTGTTGGGCAGCCTGGCCTGCCAGCTGTACTCGCCGTTGCCCAGCGGCGGGTTGGTGATCTTGTCGAACGGCACCGGTTCCAGGTCCGACCACTTGAGCGGCTTCGTGACGTCGAAGCCGTCCTTGGTGACGTACTGCTCCCACGTGCCGGGGTGCGGCGCCCACGCGTTGTACCGCAACGTGACGGTGGCGTTCGCCGTCACCTGGGTCACCGGCCAGTCGGCGCGCGGCTGGTTGTAGGCGTCGTACTTCGTGGTCGGGCCGCACAGGTCGCCGTCCGGGATGATCTCCCGGTGCCGGCCGGCCGCGTTGCTGATCAGGTTGCCGTACCAGTCCCACAGCGGCTGCTTCCCGCCCTGCGCCACCGCGGCGACGCACGCCGGGTTGGTCGGTTGCAGGTCGCCGCCGCCGCTGCCCGCGCGGCCGTCCTGGTAGCACAGGTACGTGCGGCTACCGGGCCAGACCATCGAACCGTGCGCGAGCGCGGGGGCACTGGTCTGCACGAGGAGCGCGCCGACCGCCGCGGCGATCGCCAGGAGTGCGATTGGTTTTCTCATCTCGGTACTCCTCACCCGAATATCTCGGCGTGCAGGGAGAAGGCGGTCGCGATCTCCGCCTGGGCCCAGAACCGGTGATAGGTGAACGTCGGCACCGGACCACCGTCCAGATAGGACTGGACCTTCGGCCACTGCGGGTCGTTGCGGAACATCGACCGCATGGACAGGAACGACGAGCCCTGGCCGATCTGGTCGCCGTTCGGCATCTTCCCGGTCCAGCCCGGCGGCACGTACGGCCCCTCACCCGTGGAGGCGTTGTAGACGTCGTCGAACCGGTTGTAGTCCGCGCGCGTCTCCGGCGTGGCGATGCCGAGGCTGTCCTGGTGCGCCAGCAACGACGTCAACAGCCCTTCGCCGGTGGTCTTCGCCGCCGCGTGGCCCGACCTCGCCGCGTAGTTCAGCAGCACCTTGGCCAGCGACGCGGCGATGCCGACGTCCTGGTTGCGGTTGAGCACGCGGACCCGCAGGTTCGCGTTCGCGCCGGGGTTGGTGGCGTTCCACGTGTCGGGCGCGCCGGTCCACTCCATGTCCGCGGGGATCTGGAAGTTGGTACCGGTGGTGGTGTTCGCGATCGCCCACGGCACCCACTTGTCGAGGATCTTCTTCGCACGGGCGTCACCGGTCAGCCGGTAGAGCGCCGCCGTGCGCTCGAGACCCCACACCTGGAAACCGAACCAGCGGTTCGACGGCGGGTCGCGCCACACCGGGTGGGCGTCGTAGTACATGCCGTAGAACGTCGGCGTGCCCGCGGGAGGCGCGGCGTACTGGCCTTCCCAGCTGTTCGTGACACCACCGGCGATGCCGCCGTCGGCCGACTGCAGCCACTGCAGCATCTCGAGCTGCCTGTTCAGGCTCGTCGCCCAGTCCTGCTGCCCGGTGGCGGACAACGGCTTGAGCGCGGGCACGTTGGCGAGAGCGTGTGCTGCCAACGGGTTCTGGTAACCCTGGTGCGAGGCACCGTCACCGATGCGCCACGCCCAGCCGGCCGAGGTGTCGTACGCACCACCCCAGGCGTAGTACCAGGACATCAGGTAGTGCGCGCTGCTCTTGCCGGTTCCGCCGGGGCAGGAGCTGGGGCTGGAGCAGTTGCCGATCCGCTTGAAGTACTTGTCGAACATGGCGTACCGCAGGTAGTCGCCCATCTTCGCGGCCTTGCCGATCTCGGGCGCGATCTGGGCTCCCTTGCCCTGCGCGTTCGCCCATTCCTGCGCGAGCAGCGCCACCTGCACCGCGCGGGCGTCCGCGTCCGGCGCGTTGGTGTACTTCCACTGCTTGGCGTAGGAGGCGTCCTTGGTGAACAGGTCCAGGAAGCCGTTCGGGCCACCGTGCTTGAACGTGTCGCAGGACGGCTGCGGGATGGTCTCCCACACCGACTCCGACGAGCCGCGCTGGTAGGTGTTGATGTACGACGGCGCCGTGGTGCCGTCACCGCACCGGCCGAAGCCGTAGGTGTTGTCGACGTCGATCAACCAGTGCATGCCGTAGATGTCCGAGTTGCCGTACGCGGACTTCAGCTCGGCCGCGATCGGGTCGGAGCCGACCGGGATGCTGCTGTCCAGCACCGCCGGGTAGCGGTCCATGCGCGGGTGCTCGGGAGCGTAGGTCGCCGGCTTCGACGCGTTGTACGAGTCGTTCGTCGGCTGGTCGGCCTTCGCCGGGATGATGAACTTCTCCATCGAGGCCCACGCGGACTTGAACGGCGCCCAGTCACCGGACACGCGACCGTAGCTCGCTTCCAGCCACAGGTAGTAGCTGAACGCCTCCGACGTCGTCTGGTGACCGTGGTCGGGTGCCTCCACCATCAGCGTCTCCACCGAGTGGTACGGCACGAGCAGGTCGCCGAACTTGCGGAAGTAGCCGCTCGCCGGATCCTTGATCTTGTTGTACTGGTCGAGGAACGCCTTGTTGAAGTCCGAAGTGGACGGGTCGATCTCCTTGACCGTGACGGTCGCCGGGCTGTGCCCCGGCGCCGACGCGGTGAACGTCGCGGTCGCGAGCTCGCCGCCGTTGTTCGCCGACCGCACCGTCACCGTCTGCTTCGCCGTACCGGAGAAGGTGAGCGTCGTCGGCGTCGCCGTCAGATCCGCGCTGCCGGTGCCCGCGATCGTGACGGTGACCGGCTGGCTCGGCGCCGTGGCCAGGGAGACGTCGAACGTGGCCGTCTGCCCCTGCTTGACCGAGACCGTGCTCGGTGATGCCAGCACCGCGGGTCCCGCGAGGACCTTGACCATCGCCGGCGCCGAACTGCCCACCAGCCCGCGGTCGTCGGTCGCCCGCGCGGTGATGGGGTGATCGCCCGGTGTCGGTGACGTCCACGTGCCGGTGTACGGCGCGCTGGTGTCAGTCGCGATCAACTGGTCACCGGCGTAGAAGTCGACCTTCGCCACCGTGCCGTCGTCCTGCGCGGTCGCCGCCAGCGGGATCTGCGCCGGCAGGGTGTAGGTGCTGCCACCGGTCGGCGCGGTGAGCGCGACCGTGGGCGCCTTGTTGGGACCGGTGCACGCCACGCCGTTCACCGCGAAGTCCGTCGGTGGCCGGTTGGTCGCACCCTTGCTGCCGTTGAAACCGACCTGTGCCGAACCACCGGCCGGGATCGTGCGTGCCCAGTCTGGGTTGGTCACGGTGACCACGGCCCCGGTCTGGGAGAAGTTGCCGTTCCAGCCCTGGGTGACGCGTTGCCCGTCAGGGAACGTCCAGGTGAGGTTCCAGCCGTTCAGCACGTCGCCGTCGTTGCGGATCGACACGCTGGCGCCGAATCCGTTGTTCCACTCGTTGGTGACCTGATAGCTGACGGTGCAGGCAACCGCAGCTGGTGCCGCCATCGCGGGTACCCCGCCGGCCACCATCACCGCCGCAGCCATCAGTGCCGTTGTTCGTCGAGTCATGCCGCCGCCCTCTCGACAACTGGGAGCGCTCCCAGAGTTCACGGCACTGTAACGTGGGTCATATCGGCCAACCGGGGACCGGTGTAGTCACCACTACCCCTTTTTCCCCAGCACTTTGGGCGGTTCGGTGCAACAACCATTCGTCCACCGGTCCCTCTTACTGCTCCCTTCGAGTGGAATCCTGGGAACGCTCCCAGATAGCAGATTGGCCCCTTGCCCCGCATCCGAAGCACGCGGGAAATATTCGGAGAAGAACGAGATTTCGTTGCCACGAGCCGAAAGCCCGGCTCGATGATGCGGAGTCTTACGACTAGGATGCGCCGGTCGTTGTCAACGTCTTGTCTTGTCAGGGGTTGAGTTGTCAAGAAGGTGGCCGCTGGCCGCAGTGCTCGCGTTGCTCGTGGTGGCCGGAGCCGGCGCGATCGCGTTGCGCGATCCGCAAGGCATCCCGGGTGATGCCGTCGCCGCCGCCGTGACGACCAGTCCACCCTCGGTGGGAGAGGCGACGTCGATGCCGAGCGCGACATCGGCACCCACGACCACAACCACGACCACCACGGCCCCGTCCACGCCCGCCGGCACCCCGCTGGCCGGGAAGATCAAGCCGGGGACTCAGCGCACCGGTGTGGCGACGTTCTACGACTCCGACGGCGGCGGCGCGTGCTCGTACGACCCCGGCCCCGATCCGCTGACCGCCGCGATGAACTGGTCCGACTACGAGAACTCACAGGCCTGCGGCGCCTACGTCCTCGTGCGCGCGAACAACGGCAAGAGCATCACGGTGCGAATCACCAACCTGTGCCCGGCGCCGTGCCGGGTGGGGCAGCTCGATCTGAGCGCGGAGGCGTTCGCCATGCTGGCGCCGCCCGTCACGGGCGAGATCCCGATCACCTGGACGCTGGTGAGCCCGCCGCTGACGAAGAACATCTCCGTGCGCTACAAGACCGGCTCCAGCCAGTGGTGGTGCGGCATCCAGGTCGTCGACCACCGCAATCCGGTGGCAAGGCTGGAAGTCCAGGCGGGTGGGAAGTGGCAGGCGCTGGGCCGCGCCGAGTACAACTACTTCCTGTCCGAGAAGGGGGCCGGCTGCGGCGGCGCCATCGCGGTCACCGACATCTACGGCGAGCGACTGCTCGTCGACCCCTTGCCCGTCAAGCCCGGCGAACTGCAGGCCACCAGCCTGCAGTTCGCCGGGCACTGACGCGGTTCACCAGGCCAGGTTCAACCCTGCGATGACGTTGCCGAGCCGTCCGGAGATGAGCTGGTGGTCGCGCTGCGAGAAGTGCCAGTCGCAGCCGACCATGTCCAGCGCGAGGTCGCCGAAGTTCCAGTAGCGGATCCGGCTGTCGCCCCGTTCCTCCACGACCTGACGGGCCGCGTCGGCGAACGTCCCCGACGCCTGCGGCACGCCCACGAGGATCGTCGTGCCTGAGCCGTAACGAGTCCTCAGCTTGTTCAGGAACTCCTGGTAGGCGGCCTTGTAGGCGGTGACGAGGCTCTGCTGGGTCGGCCACTGCTCGCCGGGGTTGAGCGCGGTGGAGAAGTCGTTGGTGCCCAGGCCGACCACGACCAGCTGCGGGCGCCACGTGCCGGGGTTCTGCCACACGTCACCGTCGACGTTGAGCAACGCCCTGTCGTAGTAGGTGCGGTAGCTCGTGCCCGCCTGACCGCCGTTGTAGTTGCGGACCATGCCACGGCCGGAGAAGGCGTTGACCTGGTAGTCGGCGTTGAGCGAACGGGCGGTGAGCGCACCGAAGCTCAGGTCGGTGTTGGTGTTGCGGTCGACGCCGCCGTTGGCCGAGCAGTCGCGGGTCGTGGACAGGTTTCCGTAGCCCGCGGTCAGCGAGTCGCCGATGAACTCGATCTGCCGGGTCCGCGCCGCGGGCTTGGTGAGGATCTCGCCGCCGCTCACGGCGACGAACCCGCCGAACTCCCCTGCCGTCGTCCACGGGCTTTCGGTTCGCTTGACCAGCCGGACGGTGTGCTCGGCGTTGCTGAGGTTGTTCACCCAGTGCGTGGTCCTGCCCGGCTTCAGCAGCGTGGCGACGGTTCGCCCGTCGATCTGCACGTCGAACTCGTTGACCGAGTCGTTGAGCGCGATCCCGACACCGGTGCCGCGGAATCTGCCCTCGAAGTAGATGCCCGGCCAGGAGTACTGACCGGACTTCGTGACCCGGCCGGCGGTGTGCGCCTGGGCCAGGACGTCCGGTGCCGGCGCCGAACCCGTGCACGTCGTGCCGTTCAGTGCGAAGCTCGCCGGAACCGGGGTGGTCGGGCCGTTCGCGACGAAGCCGAAGCCCGCGGTCGCACCGGTGCCGAGAGAGCCGTTGTAGCTGACGTTGTCGACGGCGACCTGGGCGCCGGACTGGCGCACCGTCCCGTTCCAGATCTGCGTGACCGCCTGGCCGCCGCCGTACGACCAGGTCAGCTGCCAGCCGGTGACCGCGTCGCCGAGGTTCGTGACGTCCACGGAGGCGATGAAGCCTCCCTGCCACTCGTCGGTCACCCTGTAGTCGACCCGGCACCCGGTGGCGGCTTCCGCCTCGGGCGCGCCGCTGAACGTGACAACCGCCGTCAGCGCGGCGGCGAGGACGGCGGCTGCCGTCGTCGTTGACCGGTGCACCCTCGACTCCCTCTTGTCCACTGTAGACTTTCGCGTTCCTGGAAACGTTCTCAACGGGACGGTAGCCCACTTGCGCGACACCGTGAAGACCGTTGTGCCACAACGTTTTCGCCCAAATCCTCAACAGCGCGGTGAAGCTCGTCGAAAATAAAGTCGATGCCGTTCGACAGTTGTCGTCGAACGGCATCGAAGCCGGTTGATTGCTCTCCGACATGTAGTTGAAGGTTTAACTACCGTAGGCTGACCCCCGCCGCCCGGATGGTGAGAACCGGCCAGTCGGCGGACGCTGCCTGCCAGGTTCCGGATGGCAGCCCCGCAGCGGTGTTGGCCAGACTGAGCGCGTGCGGCATCCACTAAGGAGCGTGACATGATCCGGGTTGTCGTCGTGGACGACGAGGAGCTGGTGCGGACCGGTTTCCGTCTCATCCTCCAGGCGGCAGGGGACATCGAGGTCGTGGCGACGCCGACCGGTGCGCAGGCCGTGCGCGAGGTGAGCCTGCACCAGCCCGATGTCGTGCTGCTCGACATCCGGATGCCGGACGTGGACGGGCTCACCGTCCTCCGCCAGTTGCAGGGCCTGAAATCCCCGCCCGTCGTCGCCATGCTCACCACGTTCGACTCCGACGAGTACATCGCCACGGCCCTGCGATCGGGCGCGGCCGGGTTCATCCTCAAGGACACCGGCCCCGAACAGCTCGCCCAGATGGTCCGCACCGTCGCCAGCGGCGGCGTGGTGCTCTCCCCCAAGGTCACCCGCACGGTCGTCGACGGCTACCTCGGCTCCGAAGCCTCCCAACAGGTCGGCTCGCTGACCGAACGCGAACGCGCGGTGCTCGTGCTGATCGCAGAAGGACTGTCCAACACCGACATCGGATCCCGTATCCACGTCAGCGTCGGCACGGTGAAGGACCACGTCAGCGCCATCCTCACCAAACTCCGCGTCGGCAGCAGGGTCCAGGCAGCGCTGGTCGCCCAGCGCGCGGGACTGCTCGAGGACGGGCGGGCATGACTCCGAAGGTTCCGCCCAGGCTCATCGACGCCTTGGTGATCCTGATCGCCGCGGCCGAGGCACTGCTGAACGTGATCCCCGAACCGTCACCGGTCGCGACCGCCACGGTGGTGCTCGCCGTGCTCGCGATCCTGGTGCGCGACCGCTGGCCGGTGCCCGCCCTGGTGGCCACCCTGCCCGCGGTCGTGTTCCCCGGCGCGATCGTGGCGACGCTCGTCGCCCTCTACACGGTGTCCTCCCGGTATCGCAGCTGGTGGCTGCTCACGGCCTGCTGGCTGGTCGCGGCGGGGATCGCCGCTTTCCCGCTGGTCGAGGTCGCGCCGCAGTTCTGGGACACCGACGCGATGCTCGGTCTCATCTACTTCACGATGCCGGCGGCCGCCCCGATCCTGCTCGGCCAGTTCCTGCGCAGCCAGCGCGAACTGGCGCTGAAGCTCGACGAGGTCGAACAAGCACGAGAACACGAACGGCGCCTCGACGCCGAGGCCATCCTGGCCAGAGAACGCAACCAGCTCGCCCGCGAGATGCACGACGTCGTCTCCCACCAGGTGAGCCTGATCGCCGTACAAGCAGGAGCACTCAAGGTCAGCACCACGGACCCCACCGCCAAACAAGCAGCCGAGAACGTCCGCCAGCTGTCGGTCAACACCCTCGACGAACTGCGCCACATGGTGAACCTCCTGCGCGCCTCCGGCACACCGGCCACGGAGCTCACCCCACAGCCCACACTCACCGACCTGGCACGGCTCATCGACAACAGCGCGATCGACGCACGACTGGTCAGCGACGCCCCGGACGGCCTCGAGCCGCCTGTGCAGCGCGCCATCTACCGCACCATCCAGGAGGCGTTGACCAATGTGCGCAAGCACGCACCCGGCGCCAGCGCCACCATCGACATCAGCCACGACGACACCGACCTGACCGTCACCGTGACCAACACCCCGCCCACCAGGCCGCATCTCGCGCTGCCCAGCGCACGGCACGGGCTCGTCGGGCTGCAGGAGCGAGCAACGCTGCTCAAGGGGAAGCTCCACACGGGACCGACACCGGACGGCGGGTACCAGCTGCGGCTGCGGCTCCCGCTCATCGGCCACGCGCGTGGCTGACCGCCGCGGGACCGGAAACCCCTGATCCGGCCCGCGGCACAGACGGGTACCGCGCCGCACCGCTCCCCGGCGCGGTACCCGTCGCCTGCTCAGCGCTGGACCGCGGCGAAGACCGGATTCGAGTAGCACCACAGGTCTTCCCACGGGTCCGACTTGCCGGCGACGTCGATCGCCGGACCGGCCGGATCCACGTCCGCGCCGTGGTAACCGGGTGCGACGCGCTTGCCGTCGGTGCCCCTGACCCGCACGTAGAACGGTCCGTCGACGGTGATCCGGTGGACCAGCTCGACGGTGCCGGAACGTTCCCGGACGTCCCACGACCTCGCGACCTTCGTCTGCGGGGCGCGCAGCATCGACGGGTCGGTGGCGGGGCCGGTGACCGCGCCGACGATCAGGTCGACGCGCGCCAGCTTCGGCACGAAACCCGCGAAGTTCGGGCCGTCTGCCAGGTCGATCCGGACCACCACCTCGACCACGTCGCCTCGGCAGGCGCGCAGCGTGCCACCCATCGACACCCCCGGCCCGCGCGACCCGCGCGGGCGCAGCCGCACGTCGAGACCCGCCACGAGATCGCCGAAGCAGACCCACATCCGGCCGGCCCGCATCGCCCGCATCACCTCGCGGTGTCCGCGGCCGGTGACGCCGACCCAGGTCTTGTTGTAGGCGCCGGGCGGGAACGAGCTGTATTCGACGATCGGGCGGCCCGCGTTGACCGGGTCCGGGAAGCGGCCGGTGCTGGTGAACGTCCGTCCGGCGCTGTCGTACGGGATGTCGTCGTAGCCCTGCTGGTCGAGGCGGTCCACCGGGTTCTTCATCCAGTCCCCGCAGCTCTGGTGGCCGTCCGAGGTGGTGGTGATCCACCACGGTTTGCCCTCGGCGAGCAGGCTGTCCCAGAAGCCGCCCACCGTGGCGGTCGTCCAGTCGAAGCCACCCCACGTGCGGTAGCTCTCGGCCGGGTAACCGGGGAAGGAGAACTTGCCCGGTGCCGAGTCGTACAACCCGCGGCCGCGCGCCATACCCGGTGCGGGCAGGCCGGCCGCCTGATGGCCGGGCGCGCCCTCCATGCCGATCACGATGCCGGGCGCGGTGTCCCGCCAGGTGCGGGTCTCCACCGGTGAGTTGATGCCCAGCCGGGACGGGTGGTTGGGCAGCACCAGCGCGTCGGCGATCCGGCCGGTCGCCACCGCGTCCCGCAGGAACTTCAACGCCTGCACCGCGATCGCCTCGTTGGCGGGGGTGCCGTCGCGGGTGCCGTTCACCCGCGCGTCGAACCGGGTGACGAACTCCTGCAGCAGGCTGCCCTCGTTCCGTCCGGGTGCGAGCATCAGCGTGGTGTGCTCACCGGCCGGGATGTTCCACTCCAGCCCGGTGAACACCAGCACGTCCTCGTACTTCTGCCGCGCCGCCACGATGTCGGCCACCAACGGCGCGACGCTGTACTTCGCGAACGGGACGTTGCCGTGGTCGGTGATCGTCAACCAGCTCAGGCCGTGCCGCGCCGCGCGCTCGACCTGCGTCGCCACCGGGTACATGGCGTCGTTGCTGTACTGGCTGTGGATGTGGTGGTCACCGGCGAGCCACGTGTAGCCGTCGCGCTCGGCGTGCGCCCGCGCGGGGCTGCTGCCGAGCGCCGCACCGGCCACGAGCCCGGTGCCGATCAGGAACCCGCGCCGATCGGTCTGCCCCGCCATCACGCGACCCTGGTGAAGACGACGCCGAGCGAGTCGACCTCGTTGCCGGAGCGCCCGTGGAAACCGGCGATCTGGAAACCGGCGGGCGCGGTGTACGTGACCGCGTTCGGCGTCTCAGTGCCACCGGACAGCGTCCGGCCGGTGTTCGTCGTGAAGCGGGCGAAGAAGATCCTGGTGTGCCCGTTGTACTGTCCGGAGTGGAGGGTCACCGACGTCAGGTGCTCACCCGGTGACAACGTCAGCTGTTGCGCCGTTCCCCCGCCACCGCCGTGGGTGTACGCAGTGCCGTCGGCGAGCGTGATCCCGACCTGGTCGACGCGTGAGCCCGCGCGGAGGCTGACGGCGGTGACCCGCTGCGCCAGCGGAACCGTGGCGACGTCGGTGAACGGGCTGCCGTGCGGTCCGCCCCACGCGTCGCTGAGCGACAGGGCGGGGTTCAGCGTCCATCGGAAGTCCGCCGCGATCGGGTAGTGGTCGGACAGCATCTTGTTGTCGGCCGTGCGGAAGGCAGCGTTCTCGTTGCCGTAGCGGGTCAGATCCAGCGTGATGTACCTGTTCCCGCGGAAGAGGATCTTGTCGACGACCTCGCAGGCGTCGCTGACGTTCTGATCGTTGCAGCCCACCGTCGGGCTGCCGGCGGCCGGCGGCACACCGCCCCGTTCCTCCTGCACCCAGGCGTCGGTCAGCCCGTTGGCGGAGACCAGCTCCCGGATGTTGTCGCCGGTGCGGGTGTAGCGGGTGTTGGTGTCGCCGGCGACCACCACCGCGTTGCCCGCCGAGTTGGCGGTGATGAACCGGGACAGCTCGCTGATGTTGGCCCGCCTGGCGGCCAGGTCGGCCTCGTTGTCACCCGCGTTCGAGTGCACGTTGTAGAAGTCGATCAGCACGCCCTCGGCGATCCGGATCCGCGACCACGTGAACCCCTTGGGGGTCAGGCAGTCCGTGCCGTTGCACTTGTCCCACTTGTCGCGGGTGAGGTCGGAGTACGGGTGGTTGGCCAGCGTGTTGAGCCCGTCGCCGAACGGAACACCGCCGCTGGTGGGTGTGCGGAACGGGTGCGTGTTGTTGGCGTAGAGCGACGCGTGGTAGTTGAAGTCCTCCTGCACGTGCACGATGTCGTACGGCCTGATCCGCTGGCCGATGATCGGCGTGTTCGCCTGCGGATTGCCGCTGGACAGCCCTTCCGGCAGTCCGGCCACGTTGAGGCTCAGCACGGAGAACGTCCCGCTGGACGGCGGTGCGGCCGAGGCCGGGACCGCGGCCGCGGTCAGCCCGCATGTGGCCCACAAAGCAGCAACAGCAACAAATCTGGTCAACCGGACCACCTGCACGGCTCCTGACTCGAGTTCGAGCACGACGCCGCGACGTTAGAACAACACGAGAACCTTTCATATATCATGGACATGACAACACCGTGTACACAAAGCAACGAAGATCGGCGAGACGGCGCCACCGCCGATCGGTGAACTTCTTCCGATGCCTGCGAAAAGGATTCCGAGACTTCACGAACAACCGCCGACGACAGCGGTACGGCTGTTCCGGCCATCGTGTGACGGGCATGATCTGCGTTCTGTCCCCGGATGACCAGAGAGGATGGGTGCGATGTCCGCCGACCCGGCGCAGGCCACCGCCGGGACGACCAACCGCGGCACGTCCGCGACGATCGCGCCGATCATCCTGCGGTACCTCACCGCGGTCGCCGAGGAGCTCGGAGCCGAGGCGATATGACGGTGTGCCACATCCCACACTGAAGAGGGGCGAACGATGGCCGACGCGGCCACAGAGGGAACCACAGCGGCCAAACGCCGAACCGCCGAAGACCGGTCACGGCCTTCGGCGGTTCTGGTCCGCAATGGACTGATCAGGCGGTCGTACCGGTGACCGCGCTACCCGACTTGCTGATGTAGTAGTCGACCTTGGCGCCGCTCCAGTAGTGGAACGTGAGCGTCACCCGCTGGCCGTCCTTCACGTTGGTGAAGAACTCCGCCTTCAGGGCGGTCAGGCGGTCGGTGTAGTTGGGCGCGAACGCCTTGTCGAACTCCTTGAAGGCGGTCCAGTCGTGCGGCCCGGCGAAGGTGCCGTCGTCGTACTTGGCCTCCAACATGGCGAGCTGGTCGCCGCGGAAGTTCGTCGGGATCTCGAACTTGTCCGTCGTGCCCGTGACGTTGGACAGCACCGGCGTGTCGTAGGTGATGACGTAGAACCGCCACGGCACGCCCTGCGAGAAGCGGGCCGTCAGCACCGCGTTGACGCCGTACGTCCGCGAGCCGCTCAGCCTGGTCAGCGCCGCGGCGGTCAGGGTGAGCTGGTCGCCGTCGATCGTGTAGTCGCGGCCGCGAGTCAGGGCGATGTTTCCGTTGTACAGCCCCGAGAACGACGTGCCGTTGAGGTTGAGCTTGATCGTCTTCGCGCTGATCGGGCTCTGCTTCGCGTTGAACACCTGGTCGGTGTAGGCCGTGCCGGAGCGGGTGGTCCAGCTCGACTTGATGTGCGCGTAGAGCTCGGGGTCCTTCCACTGGAACATGGTGCGGTCGAAGTGCTGGCCGTTGTCCCACAGCATGGTGGTGATCTTCTTGGCACGGGCGTAGTGGCCGACGTACTCGAAGAACTTCAGCTTCTCGCCCTGCTCGACGGTGCCAGTGTGCCGGTCGAACCCGAGCAGCCCGTACTCACCGAGGATCACCGGGATTCCCCGCGCGATGAAGCTGTTGTGCACGCGGTCGAACGAGTCGGTGTCGAACTGCTGGGCGGTGGCGTCATAACGCATGCCGCCCGCGACGTTCACGCTGAAGGGCCAGTAGCCGTAGGAGTGCACGGTCGCGATCAGGTTGGGGTCGTTCAACCCGCGGATCTGCTCCACGAGCGGGTCGATGTACTGCTGTTCGGACGACGTGTGCAGGGTCGGCAGGACCAGCAGGCGGGTGGCGTTGTTGCCGCCCGATCGCCGCACGATGTCGTGGAACGAGGCGTTCAGCTCGGCGTTGAGCGCGATCTCCTGCGGCTTGCCCGTGCTCCCGGCGAACTGCGGCTCGTTCCAGCTCTCGAACGTCAGCTTGGGCCCGAACTCGGTGAAGGCACCCGCCAGCTGCGTCCACATCTTGTTGAACCTGTTGAGCACGCTGTCGTGCTCGGTCGGCATCTTCGACATCCACAGCCACGAGTCGTGATGGATGTTGAGCATGATGTACAGATCGCGTGCCAACGCCCAGCGCACGACCTCCTTGACGCGCGCGAGGTACTCCGCCTCGATCGTGCCGTCCGGGGCCAGGTGCGCGCTCCACGTGACCGGGATGCGGACGCTCTTGAAGCCCTGCGCCTTCACGTTGTCCAGCAACGCCTCCGTGACGCGCGGGTTGCCCCACGACGTCTCGTCCGGACCGGTGGCGTCGAGCGTGTTGCCGAGGTTCCACCCCGGCTGCATCGCCGCGGTGTGCTCCATCGCGGTGCGGCTCGGACCGCCGTGGACGCACGTGACACCGTTGAGCGAGAAGGCCAGCGGCGCCGTGTTGGCGTGGTCCCAGGTGCCCATGAAGCCGAACTTCACCGTGGCCTGCGAGGCGATCTTGGCGTTGTGACCGGTGTTCGTGGCGGTGACCACTCCGTCGGTCTCGGTGACCTTCGCGTTCCAGGCGTTCCCGGCCTGCTGGCCGGACGGCCACTCCCAGCTCAGCTTCCACCCGTCGACAGCGGCGCCGAGGTTGGTCACGGCCACGTCCGCCTTGAACCCGCCCTCCCACTGCCCGCTCACGGTGTAGGTGACCTTGCAACCGGCCTCCGCGGCGACGGCCTGGTTCGCCGTCGCCACCGTCAGGCTCGCGGCGACGGTCGTGACCGCGGCCACGACCGCACCGATCCGGCGGCGTGTTGTTCTACCGATTGATGTGTACATGAAGGGCCCCACAATCTCAGACGACGATGGCAGAGATGAAAAACCGCGGCCGCCGGCATGACCGCGCACAACGCGTGAGGAGAACCGGGTCGGCGAATCAGTCGCCGAGCGGTTCGTAGTCGAACCAGTCGAAGTGGACGGTGCCGGTCGCGGCGTAGACGCCGATGACGCGACCGGTGAAGCCACCGGCGACCTCCGTGGAGAGGTACCGGCCGTCGAGCGTCGCGAGCACGGTGAACGTGCCGCCGGGTTCCTCGACGCCGAGGGAGATGGTGTCCGGGCCGGAACGCGCGTCCCGCAGCTCCTTCGCCTCGTCCACCTGGACACCGAGAACCAGCGGCCCTTCCGGCGCGGGCCGGGACGCCACCACCGTCCGCAGCGGACCGATCCGGGCGAGCACCCGCACCTCTCCGGACGCCACCTCGATCTCGTAGTGGTGTTCCTCGTCGAACCGGACCGCCAGGCCACCGCTTCCCGACGACGGATCGACCAGGGTCCTGGCGCGGCACGACAGGTGCTGCTGACGCCGGCCGACGAACACGACGTCCGGATCGTCCAGACCGGACCCGCGGGCGTGCAGGGTCAGCCACCCCGCCCGATCCTTGGTCGTGCAGTGCTCCTCGGAACGGTTGCGCGTGGACACCCACTGCGGCCGCAGCTCGCTCTGGTCGAAGTCGTCCCGCACCGGCTCGGCGGGCACGGGCTGCAGCGGCCACGGGGGCGTGACCGTCAGCGGGCCGACCACCGGCCAGCCGTCGACCCAGGTCACCGGCGCCAGGAAGGTCTCACGGCCGAGCACGTGCCAGCCGGGTGTGCCGCCGCCCGGCCGCACGCCGAGCAGCACCATCCACCACGACCCGTCCGGGCCCTGCACCAGGTCGGCGTGGCCGGTGTTCTGGACGGGCTCGTAGGTGCTGCGGTGGGTCAGGATCGGGTTGGCCGGGCAGGGTTCGAACGGGCCGTCCGGCGCCGGGCCGCGGGCGACCGAGACGGCGTGGCCCCGTTCGGTGCCGCCTTCCGCGATCAGCAGGTACCAGTGCTCGCCGATCCGGTACAGGTGCGGCGCCTCCGGGGCCTTCGCCCGCGCCGTGCCCGACCAGAGCCGTTGCGACGCACCGAGGACCTCACCGGTGGCCAGGTCGATGCGGTACTGGTGCACCCCCGCCATCGTGCACCAGCAGTTGCCCTCGTCGTCCCAGGCGAGGTCCGGGTCGATGCCGTGGACGTCGGGCAACATGATCGGGTCGGACCACGGCCCCGCCGGGTCGGTGGCGGTGAAGACCATGTTGCCGCCGCCGTGGCTCACGCTCGTGACGATCAGATGGAACCGGCCGTCGTGGTGACGCAGCGTCGGCGCGTAGATTCCCGCCGACGACGGTGTTTCCGCGGTCAGCAGCAGCTGGCTCGTCCGGTCCAGCGCGTTGCCGATCTGCGTCCAGTTCACCAGGTCGCGGCTGTGGAACACCGGGATGCCGGGGAAGTACTCGAAACTGGAGCACACCAGGTAGTAGTCCTCCCCCACCCGGCACACGCTCGGGTCGGGATGCATTCCGGGGATCACCGGGGTCGTCACCGGTCAACTCCTCTGGTCGTGAGCCGGTACAGCACGGCGGAGGGCGCCGCGGGCAGCGTCACCGCGAGTTCGGCGGTGCCGGGCTGCCACTGCGCGACCGCCGCACTTGCAGCCGGGTAGAGCCGTTCCACCTCCACGTCCACACCGGACAGAACCGGCAACGGCAGGGTGGTGGTGTCCCCACCACCGGGACGGCGCCAGACGGTCAGGTAGGTCGTGGACGAAGTGCTCATGGCGAGGGCCAGCCACGGGTCGTCCCACGCGGGCAGCCCGAGTGGCCAGGCCGGTACCGCCGACGGCAGATCACCGCGGATCGCCTTGTAGACGGTCAGCGCCTCGCGGACGAGCGCACTGGCCTCCGGCGCCAGCTCGGCGATCTTCCCGGACAGGTGGATCCGGCCGAGCAGGGCGCTCGCCATGGTGAAGGCGACCTCGTCGAGCGAGTCCTCCGGCTGCGGATACGCCCACACCGCTGCCTGTTCCGGCGTCATCGTCGTCGGCGCGGAGGCCGCGATCGGTGCGTAGCGGTCGAAGTTCTGCTGGTCGCTGGTGGACTGCAGCTGCAACCGCGACAGCAACGCGTGGTCGATGCGCATCCCGCCGGAAGCGCAGTTCTCCAGCACCAGGTGCGGATGGCGGTCCAGGACGCCGTCGAGCCAGTCGAGATGCGCGCGGTTGTGCCCGAGCAGGCCGTCGGCAGGGCTCTCACCGGGACCCGCGCTGGTTCCGGAGCCGGGGTTGATGTTGTGGTCGAGCTTCAGGTAACCGACGCCCCACTCTCCGACCAGGCGATCCACCACCGCGTCCAGGTGAGCACGAGCGGCCGGGTGGCGCAGGTCCAGGTGGTGCCGGCCGCAGTCGGAGACCCGCACGCCGTCACGGCGGAAGAACGCCTCGTCCGGCAGGCTCAGCGCGAGAGGGCTGTCGACACCGATGACCTCGGGCTCCAGCCACAGACCGGGAACCATGCCGCGTTCCCGGATCCGCGTCAGCACCTCTTCGATGCCGCCGGGGAAACGGCTGCGCGACGGCTGCCACGCACCGACGGTGCCCCACCAGTTCTCGGCCTCCTCGGCGTACCAGCCGGCGTCGATGACGAAGTACTCGGCACCAGCGCCGGCGGCCGCGTCGATCAACGGCAGCAGCTTGGCCGTCGTGGGATCACCCATCAGGCAGTTCATGTAGTCGTTGAAGATGATCGGCAGGGCCTCGTGGTCGGCATGCGGCCTGCGGGTCGCGCGGCGGTAGCGGGTCAGCGCGGTGAACGCCCCGTCCGGCCCGCCGTCCGCGCTGAACGCCACCGCGACGGGCACGGTGCGGAACTCGTCACCCGGTGCCAGGACGCGGTTCCAGCCGTGGTCGAGGTCTTCCGGCCCGGACAGCGCCACGTAGGCCGTGCCGTCGAGCTCACCGCACTCCCAGCGCCAGCCACCGCCGTTGTGCTCGATCTGCCAGACCCACGCTTGGCCCGTCTCGCGGTCCGCGAGACCGCCCATCGGCAGGTGGCCGCAACTGGACCACACACCTCGTCCCGCGACGGTGAACGCACCCTTGTGCCGGGCGTCGCAGTGCCGTCCGTCCCGATCCGGTGAGGTGAGGCGCATCGGCTCAGCACGCCAGCGGCACTCCGCGATCCAGTCGTTCTCCGCCCACAGCACGTCGGCGTGGTCCGGCCGTCCCGGCGTGAGACCGCTCACCACGAGGGAGGTGACCGACTCCAGCCGCAGCGGGGCACTTCCCTCGTTGCGCACGGCGACCTCGGCGCGCACCACGGGAACGCCCTCCGGCGAACGGTAGCTCACCTCCACGGCCAGGCCGCTCTCCTGGTCGTGCAGCTCGATGACGAGGACCTGCCAGTCCTTTTCGGACAGTGTCCGGTGCGCCCGGTACCGCAGGCGCGCGCCGATCGCCGTGTCGACGAGACGGTTGCTCGACCAGGTGCGGCCGTGGTTCGCGGCCGTCACCTCGGCCAACGGCATCACCGTGCCGCGACGGCTCACCCTGCCGTCGACGAGGTCGAACTCCCAGTTCAGTTTCTCGTGGCCCCAGTGAATCGTCGTCACCGCGGCGCTTCTTCCCGCAGCACGGCGCACCCACCGGGCGCCAGTTCCCGCGCCGGTTCGCCGGTCAGCACGTCGTGGTGACTTCCAGGCAGGGAAACGGGTTCGGTGCCGTGGTTGAGCACGATGTGCCAGCAGCGACCATCCTCTGCCTGGCGCGTGACGGCTTCGGCACCGGGCGGCAGACCGGGCAGCACCGGGCCGGCGCCCGCGGAGTCCAGCAGCCGGGCGACCAGCGCCGCGTAGTCCGCGTCGTCGAGGCGGGTGGACAGGTACCAGGCCTCTCCCTCGCCGAAGCCGTACCGGGTGAGCGCCGGGGAGCCGGCGAGCGTGCCGTGCGTGTAGGCGACGACCGTTTCGGCGCCCACCGCCCGCACCGACTCGCTCCAGCCCGTGCCGTGCGAGCCGTCGGAGAGAGTGATCCGCTCATTTCGCCGCAGTGGCCGGAACTCCTCGACCCGGATGCCGAGCGCCTCCCGCAGCGGTGCGGCCGGGTAGCCGCCGAGCCGGGCGTGCATGTTCTGGTCGACCGCCCCGCCGAAGTACTGGAAGAGCAGGGTGCCGCCGCGGGCGACGTATCCGCGCAGGTTCTCCGCGGCGGCGTCGGAGAGCAGGAACAGCGCCGGGGCCACCACGAACCGGTACCGGCCGAGGTCGTCTTCCGGGTGCGCGAAGTCGGTGACCACTCCGGCGTCCCACAACGCCCGGTGGGCGTCGCGCAGTGCCGAGTGGTAGTCCAGTTCGGACGATGGCAGGCCGTCCGAGTTCAGCGCCCACCACGCGTCGGAGTCGTGCAGCACGGCCACCTCGGCCGTGACGGTCGATCCCGCCAGCTCGGCGAGGCGGCCGATGGCCGCACCGGTCTCCGTCACCTCACCGAAGACACGGCTGTCCGGACCGGCGTGCGGGACCATCGCCGAGTGCCACTGCTCGGCGCCCGCCTTGGACTGCCGCCACTGGAAGAACAGCGCGCCTTCTGAGCCGCGCGCGATGTGGCCGAGCGAGTGCCGCAGGATCTCGCCGGGTTCCTTGGCCAGCGTCCGGCCCTGGTCGTAGACGGTGCTGGTGCCCTGCTCCATCAGCAGCCACGGCCTGCCGCCCGCGTACGACCGGGCGCGGTCGGCGGCGAAGGCGACGTCCGCGGCCGCGGCCAGGCCCGGCCGGTCCGGGTAGTGGTCGATCGCGACCAGGTCGACCTCGCGGCCCAGCGCCCACAGGTCGATGTTCTGGTAGCCGGGCTGCATCATGTTGGTCGTCACGGGCCGGTCGCTGTGCGCGCGGATCGCGTCCCGCTGCTCGGAGTAGGCGGCGATCACCTCGTCGGAGAAGAACCGGCTGAAGTCCAGCGTGAGACCGGGGTTGCGGTGCCACTGCGTGGCCCGTGGCGGCAGGATCTGCTCCCAGCTGCCGTATCGCTGGCTCCAGAACGTCGTCCCCCACGCCTCGTTGAGCGCGTCCAGCGAGCCGTGCCGGGCACGCAGCCAGACCCGGAACGCGGCGGCGGTGTGCTCGCACCAGCACAAGGTGACGTACTCGTTGTGCACGTGCCACAGCGCCAGCGCCGGGTGGTCGCCATAACGTTGCGCGAGGGCCGAGGCGATCCGCCGCGCCGCCTCGCGGTAGGCCGGGGCGCTGATGCAATACGTGTCGCGGCTGCCGTGCACGAGCCTCGTGCCCTCGGGCGTGACGGGCATGGCGTCCGGGTGTGCCAGCGTGAACCACGGCGGCGGCGAGGCGGTCGGAGTGGCGAGGTCGACGTGCACACCGTTGGCGTGCAAGCGATCCAGATGCGCGTCGAGCCACGCGAAGTCGTACCGGCCCTCCTCCGGCTCCAGCAGCGCCCAGGAGAACACGCCGACGGTGGCCAGGTTGACCCCGGCCAGGCGCATCAGCTCGTCGTCCTCCTTCCACACCTGCTCGTCCCACTGCTCGGGGTTGTAGTCACCGCCGAAAGCCAGTCCGCCCAGCCGGTCTGTGATCACGGTTCCTCCCGCACGGGCAGGCTCGCGCCGTCACGCAGGAACAGCGGGATGCGGTCGATCGGGGCCGCGACGGTCACGGTCTGCCCGCCTTCGTGCTCCTCACCCGTCCAGGCGTCGGCCCACCGGGCACCGGCCGGCAGGTAGACCTCTCGCTCGCGGGCACCCGCCGCGGTGATCGGAGCGACGAGCAGGTCAGGGCCGAGCAGGAACGCGTCCTCGACCTCCCACGCCGCGGGGTCGCCGGGGAACTCCAGGAACGCCGGCCGCATCGGCGGCACACCGGTCTCGGAGGTCGTGCGCATCTGCTCCATCACGTAGGGGCGCAGGCGTTCCCGCAGCCGCAGGTGCGCGGAGAGGATCTCGTAGGCCTCCTCGCCGTAGGACCAGACCTCGTTGGCCAGGCCGGTCATCGCGGGCTCCAGCACCTGCTCGTCGCCGCGGAAACCGTGCAGGCGGAACAAGGGGCAGAAGGTGCCGTACTGGAACCAGCGCACGAGGACCTCGCGGTAGGCCGGGTCCTCGGGGTCGCCGCCGTGGAAGCCGCCGATGTCCGTCGTCCACCAGGGGATGCCCGACATCATCACGTTCAGGCCGGCCTTGATCTGGGTGCGCAGCGAGGCGAAGTCCGTGGCGATGTCACCGGACCAGAGCGCGGCTCCGTACCGTTGCGCGCCCGCCCACGACGAGCGGTTGAGCGAGATGATCTCGGTCTCCCCCGCCGCACGCAGGCCGTCGTGGATCATGCGGGCGTTCTCGCGCGGGTACATGTTGCCGACCTCCAGGCCGGGCCCCGCGTGGTAGCGCAGGCCGGTCTGGTTGCCAGGCTTGAGCTCCGGCTCACCTGCGTCCAGCCAGAACACCTTGATGCCGAGGTCGTGGTAGCCGCGCCGGATCCGGTCCCACACGTACTCGCGGGCCTCGGGGTTGGTGGCGTCGTAGAACGCGACCTGGGCGGAGTAGGCGCCGAGCCCCTTGTCCGGCCAGTCCGCGTGCGCCACCGGCCCGTAGCCGCTGCCGATGAAGAAACCCTGGTCCAGCATCGGGTGGTAGTTCTCGCTGACGGGGCTCACCGACGGCCACACCGACACCATGAGCTTGACGCCCATCTCGCCGAGCTCACGCACCATCGCCGCCGGGTCCGGCCACTCGGCCGGGTCGAACTTCCATTCGCCGAGGTGCGTCCAGTGGAAGAAGTCGCAGACGATCACGGACAACGGCAGCCCGCGCCGCTTGTACTCGCGCGCGACCTCGAGCAGCTCCTCCTGGGTGCGGTAGCGCAGCTTGCACTGCCAGAAACCCGCTGCCCACTCGGGAAGTTCCGGCGCGTGCCCTGTCGCGTCCGCGTAACCGCGCAGCACGTCGGCCGGCTCGCCCGCGCTGATCCAGTAGTCGATCTGGCGGGCGCTGTCGGCGACCCAGCGCGTGCCGGTCTCGGCCAGCTCGACCCGGCCGATGGCCGGCGAGTTCCACAGCAGGCCGTAGCCGCGGTCGGAGATCAGCAGCGGGATGGCGACCTCGGCGTTGCGCTGGACGAGGTCGATGACCGCGCCCTTCTGGTTCAGCATGCCGTGCGTGTGCTGCCCCAGTCCGTAGAGCCGTTCCCCTTGGTAGGCCCGGAAACGCTGCTCGAGCCGGTGGTGGCCGTTGCCCGTGGCGGTCGCGAGGCGCGGCCCCGGCCACCAGAAGTGGGCGGGCTGCTCGGCGAGCAGCTCGGTGCCGTCCTCGGTGCGCACGAACGTCAGGCTGCCGGCGGACGCCCCGAGCTCCGGGGTGAGCTGGCCTTCGGTGCCGGCGTCGATGCGGACGGTCAGCTTGCCGTTGACCAGCGTCGCGTGGTGCTCGGCGATCTTGATCTCGATCTCGCCGCCTGCGGGTGGTGCGTCGAGCAGCGCGCCGGGCAGGTCTTCGAGCAACGGCCCGCCGGGATTCGCTCTGACCCGGACGGCGTCCGGGCCCCACGGCTCGACGCGCAGGGTCTCGCCCTTGGCACGCCATTCGAGCGCGGTGCCGAGGTCTCGGAAGTAGGTGGGCATGCGGCCGCTCCTCGCGGTTGTCAGCGGTCGGGATGGCAAGGCTCGGGACGTCCGGGTGCGGACGCCGGAGCGGAAGGACATCGGGGCGAGCGATGCCGAAGAAGCTCTGGGTCAGGGCTGGGAGCCGGGGCGCGGCGCGGGCCCGGTGCTGTCGCGGACGGTCAGCTCAGGGGTCAGCAGGACCGTCTCGTCCACCGGCCGCTGCCGGTTTCCGGCCGCCGTGACACGCCGCATGATCTGCTCGACGGCGACGCGGCCGAGCTCCTGCGCCGAGCCCGTCACCGAGGTGAGCCGGGGCGCGAACTGCTCGGCGAGCTGCGCCTGGCAGAGCGCGATCACCGACGCGTCCTCCGGCACGGTCCGCCCGCTGGAACGCAGCAGCGTGAGCAGCGGGCCGATCGCGCCCTCGTTCTGCACGACGAACCCGGTGGTGTCCGGCCGGTCGGCGAGGATGCGGGCGAGAGTCCCCGCCGTGCTCTCGTAAGTGCCGTCGCACGGTCTGTGCACGAACCTCAGACCGCGCTGCGCCGCCCGTTCGCCGAAACCGGTGAGCGTGCGTTCGGCGTAGCCCGCGTGCCGGGTGTAGACACCGGTGCCGTAGCCGATGAACGCGACCTCGCGGTGGCCGAGATCGACCAGGTGGTCCGCGCAGAGCGCGCCGGCCGCCGCGAAGTCGTGGTCCACGCAGGACAGTCCGGCCGGGTCGTCCGGCAGGCCGATGAGCGCGGCCTGGGTGCCGTTCGACTGCAGCACCGGAATGCGCTCGTCGTCGAGCTCGACGTCCATGAGGATCACGCCGTCGGCCAGGCCGCTGGCACCGATCCGGCGCACCCCGTCCGGACCCTCGTCGTTGGTGATCAGCAGGACGTCGTAGCCGTGCTGCCGGGCGGCCATCGTGACCGCGATGGCGATCTCCATCATCACCGGCACGTACACGTCGGTGCGCAACGGCACCATCAGGGCGATGATGTGCGATCGCCGCGCGGCCAGGGCTCGCGCGCCGGCGTTGGGGTGGTAGCCGAGCTCCTGCACGGAGCTCTGCACCCGGCGCCGCGTCTCCTCGGAGATCGCGCGCTTGCCGCTCAGCACGTAACTGACCGTGCTGGACGACACGCCCGCGTGCCTGGCCACATCGGCAATGGTCACCATGAAGTTCAGCCCTTGATAGCGCCGGTCAGGACGCCCGTGCGGAAGTGCTTCTGCACGAACGGATAAACGATGAGCAGTGGAACCAGCGTCAGCACCACCACGGCCATCTGCAGCGACAGCGGCGCTGTCTGCGAGAAGGCCGTCCCGAAGCCGGAGTTGATCGAGCCCGGCATGCCGTTGCCCCGGTTGACGTAGGTCAGCAGCACGTACTGCAGCGGCCACTTCTCACTGTCGGTCGGCATGTACAACATGACGTTGAAGAACGCGTTCCAGTACCCCACGCCGTAGAAGAGCGCGATCACGGCGGTGACCGCGCGCGAGGTCGGCATGACGATGGACCACAGGATCCGCCAGTCCCCCGCGCCGTCGATCCGCGCGGCCTCGATGAGGTCGGTGGAGGTGCTCGAGTAGAAGGCGCGCAGGACCAGGATGTTGAAGACGGAGATCGCGCTCGGCAGGATCAGCGACCACCACGCGCCGTAGCCGCCCAGCCCTGTGACGACCAGGAAGGTCGGGATCAGGCCGCCGTTGACGAACATGGTGATGATCAACAGGGTCAGCAGGAAGCGGTGCGCGAACGAGCGCGAACGGGACAGCCCGTAGGCGCACATGATCGAGACCGCCATCGACACGAGGGTGCCGACCGCGGTGATGCCGAGGCTCACCAGCAGCGCGTTGCGCACGGTCACGTCTTCGAGCATCACCCTGTAGGCCTCGAAGGTGATGCCGTCCGGCCAGATCACGAGGCCGCCCGCGCGGGTGACAGCGGCCTGGGTCGACAGGCTGGTCACGACGACGATCCACAGCGGCACCACCATGATCAGCAGCACCACGCCCAGGGTCAGCCCCTTGGCGGCCTGGCCGACGGGTGTCGGAGGTTCCTCCCACGGCGCGCGATCGTTCGGCTTCCTGCGGCGAGTCGCCGGTTTCGGCGCGTCCGCGTCCGCGTTCGCGCTCGTGCGTTCGATCGTGAGTGTGTTGGTCATTTCCTGTACAACCCGTCCTCGCCGAAGGCGTGCGCCAGCTTGTTCGCACCCCAGATGAGCAGCAGGGAGATGACGCTCTTGAACAGACCTGCCGCCGCGCCGTAGCTGTAGTCGCCGGTGGCGATGCCGTAGTAGAACGAGAAGGTGTCCAGCACGTCCGCCGCGTCGTGACCGACGGCGTTGCGCTGGATCAGGAACTGCTCGAAGCCGACCGACAGCGCGTTGCCCAGGCGCAGCACCAGCAGCAGCACGATCACGCCGCGCAGACCCGGCAGCGTGATGTGCCACAGCCGCCGCCACGGTCCGGCGCCGTCCGCCGCGGCCGCCTCGTAGAGGTCGGTGTTGATCGCGGCGAGCGCGGCCAGGAAGACGATGATCCCCCACCCCGCCTCCTTCCAGATCACCTGTGCGGTGACCAGGAGGGCGAAGGTGTCCGGGTTCGTCATGATGTCCCAGGTGCCGATGTCGTTGTTGCGCAGGAAGTGGTTGAGCGCTCCCGCACCGCCGAGCATCTGCTGGAAGATCGTGATGGCCAGCACCCACGAGAAGAAGTGCGGCAGGTAGACGACGGACTGGATGAAGTTGCGGATCCGTTGGCTGAGCACCGAGTTGAGCAGCAGCGCCAGCGCGATCGGGATCGGGAAGAACAGGATCAGCTGGACGAAGCTGAGGTAGAGCGTGTTCCGCACCGCTCCCCAGAACAGCGGGTCGCCGAAGAGCCGCTCGAACTGGTCGAAGCCCGCCAGCGGGCTGTTCCAGACCCCGACCAGCGGGTCGTACTCCTGAAAGGCGGTGATCAGCCCGAACAGCGGCGCGTAGTTGAAGACCAGCAGCAGGACGACGGCGGGCAGCGTCATCAGGATCAGCGACCGGTCGCGCCGCAGCCTGATGCGCCAGTTCAGCCTCACCGGTCGTCCCGCTTGGCGCGTTGGTGCGGTGGTCACTGCCCGGTGCCGTGCTTCTCGAGGACGTTCTCGGTCGTCCACTGGATCAGCTTGTCCCCGCCACCGCTGGTCTTCCACGCCGCGACGGCGTCCCTCACGTCGGACACCTTCTTCTTGCCGTGGATGCAGTCCTTCATGGTGTCCTCGACGGACTGCGCGGCGTCGGCCGTGGCCTGTGCCTGCGGCATGCTGATGTTCATGTTCCAGAACACCGGCTTGGCGAGCGCCTTGACGTTGGCCGCCTGCCAGCCGGTGTAGTCCCTGGTGACCTGCGGGTTGCCGGGGCTGCTGACCGCGGAGGCCGGTGTGGCGAGGAACGGGTAGGTCTGCGCCTGGACCTCCTTCTTGCCCGCGTCCGTGTGCGTCGGCTCGTCGTTGACCATGGTGAAGTGCTGGCCCTCGACGCCGTAGTTGATCATCGTGTACTCGGCGGATCCGAACGGCGCGGCGAGGTAGTTCGCGACGGACAGCAGCTCTTCGATCTGCTCCGGCTTCAGGTTGACGTTGAGGTAGCTCATGAGGCTGGAGCCGGCGCCCATGTCGATCCGCGGCGCGCTCTTGCCGTCGGCGGCGAAGATGTTGAACGCCCCGCGCCGGTAGTTCGGGTTGGCGGCCGCACCGGACTGGGCGTCGGAGAGGTTCCACGCTCCCGTACCGCCACTGGAGATCAACGTCTTTCCGCCGTAGAAGCGGGTGTTGCCGTTGGCGTTGTCGCCAGCCAGCGCGTCGGGGTGCACGTACCCGGCGGTCGCGAGCCGGTGGTTCCAGTCGAGCGCCGCGTAGAACTCCTCGGTCTCGTACAGGTGGACCAGCTTTCCGTTGTCCACCTTCCACTTCAGCGGCGCACCGAAGGCGGTGTAGATGTAGCGGTAGACGTCGTCGAAGGCCCACACGCCGTTCTTGGCGTCGGTCAGCTCCTTGCCGAGGTTCATCAGGTCGTCAGCGGACTTCACCTGGTCGGGGCTGATGCCCTTGGCCTCGAAGATGTCCCGCCGGTAGTAGATGATGCCCGCGACCTGGAACCCGGAGGAGAAGGACGGGATGCCGTACAGCTTGTCGCCCCAGACGCCGGTCCGCCACGCCGCGGTGGGGATGGCCGCGAGGTTGGGGTACTTCTTGACGTTGTCGCCGGACAGGTAGGGCGTCAGGTCCGCGAGCTGCGTCCCGGCCAGCCCGCCGGTGTTGAACTGCGAGTTCCACCAGGTCGGCAGCTGGATCCAGTCCGGGAGCCGCTTGGCGGCCGTCATCGTCGGGATGATCGTGTTGTAGTTGTTGCCGTCGGCCGGCTTCATCTGGAGCTCGACGCCGAGCGCGGAGTTCATCGCCTGGTAGAACGAGTTGTCGGCCGGCGGAATGGTGCCCCACAGCGGCGTGACGGTGGAGTACTTGCCGCCCTTGCCCGGCACACCCGACACGGTGGCGATCCGGTCTGCGGGGTACTTGAGGAAGCCGGGGTTGGTCAGGGCGTCGGGGCCACCGGCCACCGAGGGGATGTCCGGCTTGATCGACGTGTTCGGGACGTAGGCCGGCAGTGCGGCCTTGAGGCCCGCCTCGGAGTTCACGCCGGCCCGCTGCGCACCTCCCCCGCCGCAGGCGGACAGCAGCGGTCCCATCGCGACAAGTCCTGCGGCCGAGACGGCGGCGTTCAGGAAGCTTCTGCGGTTCAACTCGTTGCCCATGGCGGAACCGATCCTTCATCGTCGAAGTGTCGAAGCGCTTAAACAGATGTCGGGCACAGTAGTGACGCAACTCGCATGAAACAAGACCGTTGACAGCAGAAACCTAAGCGTGCCACCGTCGAAACGCTTCGCCGCTAGCTCCGACCTGAGGGGTTACCACGTGGTTTCCGAGTCCATGTCCGCCGTCGATCGGCTGCCTTTCCGCGATCCAGCGCTGCCGTTGCGGAAGCGCATCGACGATCTGATCGAGCGGTTGACGCTCGACGAGCGGCTGGCGATGCTGCACCAGTACTCGCCGGCCGTGCCCCGGCTGGGCGTCGCCGCGTTCCGGACCGGGACCGAGGCGCTGCACGGCGTCGCCTGGCTCGGCGAGGCCACCGTGTTCCCGCAGGCCGTCGGGCTGGGGGCGACGTGGGACGAGGAGCTGGTGCGCCGCGTCGCCGAGGCCACCTCGGTCGAGCTGCGCGCGTTCCACTACCACCGCCCGACCGCCATCGGCACGGGCACCAACAGCCTGCAGGCGTGGGCGCCGGTGCTGAACCTGCTGCGCGACCCGCGCTGGGGCCGCAACGAGGAGGGCTACTCAGAGGACCCGCTGCACACCGCGCGCCTCGGAGTGGCGTTCTGCCGCGGTCTCGTGGGTGAGCACCACCGGTTCCTGCGCGCGGCCCCCGTGCTCAAGCACTTCCTCGCCTACAACAACGAGGACGACCGCTGCGTCACCTCATCTGGCCTGCGCCCACGCGTGCTTCAGGAGTACGACCTCGCCGCCTTCCGGCCCGTGGTCGAGTCGGGCACCGCCACCGGCGCCATGGCCGGCTACAACCTGGTCAACGGCCGCCCGTGCCACGTGAGCCCGCTCATCGAGACGGAGCTGCGCCGCTGGGCAGAGGTGACCGGCCACGAGCTGTTCGTGGTCAGCGACGCCGAGGCGCCGTCCAACCTGGTCGACCCGGAGCACTACTTCGACGACCACGCCGAGTCCCACGCCGCCGCGCTCAAGGCGGGCATCGACAGCTTCACCGACCACGGTCAGGACAGCGACACCCCGGTCGGCCGCCTGCGTGAGGCGCTGGACCGCGGCCTGATCGACTCGTCCGATGTGGACCGTGCGGTCCGCCGGCAGCTCGCGCTGCGCTTCCGGCTCGGCGAGTTCGACCCCGAACTCGACCCCTACGCCGCCATCGGCCCGGAGGTCATCGACTGCGCCGAGCACCGCGCCCTCGCGCTGCAGTCCGCGACCGAGTCGGTGGTGCTGCTGCGCAACGAGGGTCTGCTGCCGCTCGACGCCAGCGGCGCGCTGCGGGTCGCGGTCATCGGCCCGCTCGCCGACACGCTGTGCGAGGACTGGTACAGCGGCACGCTGCCGTACCAGGTCACGGTCGCCGACGGCATCAGGTCGGTGATCCAGGGGCAGGACGGCGAGGTGCTCGTCGCGGACGGCTCCGACCGGGTGGCCCTGCGCTCGCGCACCAGCGGCGAGCTGCTCGGCAAGACCCCGTTCGACGTCGACGACTGGGGAGACGGGGTGCTGACGCTGCGGTCCGCGGAGACCGGGCGCTACCTCCGGCTCGACCACGAGGACGACTCGCTGGTGGCGGACCAGGTGCAGATCAAGAGCTGGGACGTCCGCGAGACGTTCCGCCTGGTGCCCGAGGGCGACTTCGTGTTGTTCCAGAACGTGCTGTCGGGCCGCTACGCCACCGTCGACCCCGTCGACGGCCGGGTGAGCGTCACCGCCGAGACGCCGGAGGCCGCCGAGCGCTGGGAACGCGAACTGCTGCGGGACGGCACCGCGGAAGCACTGGCCGCCGCCGCCTCGGCGGACGTCGCGGTCGTCGTCCTCGGCAACCACCCCCTGATCCACGGCCGCGAGACCGAGGACCGCGCGGGCATCGCACTGCCCGACGCCCAGGAGTCGCTGCTGCGCGCCGTGGCGAACGTCCGCAAGGACACCGCGCTGGTCGTGATGAGCAGCTACCCCTACGCCCTGGACTGGGCCGACGAGCACCTGCCCGCCGTGGTGTGGACCTCCCACGGCGGGCAGGAGACAGGCAGGGCGGTCGCGGCCGTCCTGCTCGGCGAGGCGGAGCCGTCCGGAAGGCTGCCGCAGACGTGGTACCGCGGCGACGACGAGCTGCCGCACCCCCTCGACTACGACATCATCAAGGCGGGCTGGACGTACCAGTACCACCGGCCCGCGCCGCTGTACCCGTTCGGCCACGGCCTGTCCTACACCGAGTTCGCCCACCGCGACCTCATCCTGTCCGCGGCCACCGTCACCCCGGGCAGCGCGGTCGACGTCTCGGTGACCCTGACCAACACGGGCGCTCGCAGCGGCAGCGAGGTCGTCCAGCTCTACGTCCGCGCGCTCGACGCCCGCTACGAGGCACCACAGCTGCGGCTGGCCGACTTCCGCAAGGTCAGGCTCGCCGCCGGGGAGAGCCACGTGCTGAGCTTCCGCCTCTCCACCGACCAGCTGGCCCACTGGGACGTGGCGACCGGCGCCTTCACCGTCGACCCCGGCGACTACGAGGTGATCGTCGCCCGCTCCGCCACCGACCTCGTGCTCACCGCACCGCTGACGGTGGCGGGCCCGGCCCCGGCACCGCGCGCCGGCGTCGACCGCCGCCTGCTCGCCGTCGACTTCGACGACCACGAGGGCACCACGATCGTCGACGCCACCCGCGTGACCGGCGACGCGATCACCCCCACCGACCCCGCCCAGCCGGCGACGCTGCTGTTCCGCTCGGTCGACCTGTCCGGTGCGGTCGGGGTCGAGGCCGAACTCGCCTGCGATGGTTCCGACGCGCGCGTGGCCTTCTGGACCGGTGAGGAGTTGCTGGCTGAGATCGCGGTCCCGGTCACCGGCGACCGCTACACGTGGACGACCGCGTCGGCGGCGCTGGCGGCACCGGTGGCCGGGGTCCACGACCTGCGGGTGACGCTGCACGGCGAGTTCCGCATGACCGCCTTCCGCTTCTCCTCGGGCGGCTGAGACCGGTGGCCCGCCTTCCGGCGGTGGCGGGCCACCACCCTTTTCCAGGCGGCTGCGCGCCTGGGCCGGAACGGTGGCCCGTCCTGTGGCGGGAGGCGGGCCACCACCCTCACCCCGAGCCGATACGCACCTGGTCCACGCCCTCCCCACGCCGCTGCACCTGAACCAGATCAGTGACCCTGTTGCGGGAGACCCGCCCACCAGGCCGCTGCACACACGGACCAGACCGGTGTTCTGTCCTACGAGCCGGCCGTGCACCGGACCAGACCGGTGGCCCGTCCCTGCGGCGGGAGCCCTTCCGCAGGCCGGTCGCCCGCCCTGTAGCGGGAGACGGCCCACCACGCCGCTGCACGCCCGCACCAGACCGGTGGCCCGTCCCTGCGGCGGGAGGCGGGCCACCCCCTTTCTCACACCCCGAACCTCGCGAAGGAGCCTCGATGCCGCTGACCGACGGCACCCACGCCGAGCTCACCAACTTCCGCCCGGAAATGCCGGCACCACAGGACTTCGACGCGTTCTGGGACCAGACCCTCACCGAGGCACGCGCCCTCGGCGGCGCCGTGAAAACCGACCGCGTCACCGAGCAGCACCTGCTGCGCACGGTCGAGGTGGACGACGTCCGCTTCCCCGGCTGGAACGGCGAACCGGTGGCGGCGTGGCTGCTGCGGCCGCGCGACGCCGAGGGTCCGCTGCCCGTCGTCGTCACGTACATCGGCTACACCGGCGGGCGCGGCCTGCCCACCGACCACCTGTTCTGGTCCGCCGCCGGGTACGCGCAGCTCGTCGTCGACAGCCGCGGCCAGGGGCACGACACGCCGGACCAGGACGCGGGCGGCGGTCCGCAGTGGGCCAAGGGTTTCATGACCCGCGGCATCGACTCGCCCGAGAACTACTACTACCGGCGCCTCATCACCGACTGCGTCCGCGCGGTGGACGCGGTCGGCGAACTGCCCGGCCTGGACCCGGAACGGGTGATCGTCGCGGGCGGCAGCCAGGGCGGTGGGCTGACGATCGCGGTCGCCGGGCTCACCGAGGTTGCGGCGGCGCTGCCGGACGTGCCGTTCCTGTGCCACTTCCGGCGGGCGGCGGAGGTGTGCGGGGAAGGGCCGTACGTCGAGCTCGCGGAGTACCTGCGCTGGCACAGCAGGCACGGTGTGGAACCGGCTTTCGCCACGCTGTCCTACTTCGACGGTGTCCACTTCGCACAGCGGGCCACCGCACCCGCGTTGTTCAGCGTCGGGTTGATGGACCCCATCTGCCCGCCGTCCACTGTGTACGCCGCGTTCAACCACTACGCGGGCGAGGACCGGACGATGACCGTGTGGCCGTTCGCCGATCACGGTGGCGGGCACGGGTCGAACTCGGTCGCGCAGCTGGCGTGGCTGCGCGACCGGGGCCTGGTGCCAACCACGTGAGCCGCTGAGCGGGGTGCCGCAGGAGCGTCAGATGAGCAGCAGCGACTTGCCGATCGTGGCGCGCTGCTCCAGCGACCTGTGCGCCTCCGAGGCCTGTGCCAACGGGAACGTTGCGCCGATGACCGGGCGGATCCGGCCCTGCGCGGTGAGGGTGAGCGCCTCCGTGAGGAGTTCGCGCACGGTCACCGGGTCGGGAGGCCCGGCCGCCAGCGCGTTGTGCACGTGCACCTGCCGCTGCTCCGCCAGCTCCGGGTCGATGTCGGCGAAGCCTTCCGCGGAGCCGTAGGTGACGAAGCGGCCGCCAGGGGCGACGGTCTCGAACACGGCCCGGCCGAGCGGTCCCCCGGCGCCGTCGAAGGCGAGATCGACACCGGCTCCGCCGACCGCCTCCCGGACCTGCTGCTGCCAGCCGGCGACCGAGTAGTCGACGGTCACCTCCGCGCCCAGTTCGCGGGCCAGCGCGAGCTTCGCCTCACCACGAGCCGCGGCGACCACCCGTGCGCCGGCGTCGCGCGCCAGTTGCACCAGCAGCGATCCCGCGCCACCCGCGGCTGCCGCGACCAGCACCCACTCCCCCTGCGCGATCTTCGCGTCGCGGGCGAGGGTCAGCGCGGTGACGCCGTCGTGCACCACGTCCGCGGCCTCCGCCGAGCCCACGCCCTCCGGCACCGCGACGATCTCACCGGCGGAGAAGGCGAGCCGTTCCGCGTAACCCTCGGACCCGCGGGCGGCGACGTGCCGGCCGAGCCAGGCCGGGTCCACGCCCTCCCCGACCGAGAGCACCGTCCCCGCGCCGCCTCCGCCCGGCACGTACGGCGGGTTCAGCGGGAAGAACTCGCCGCCCCACCCGCTCCGCAGCAGCGTGTCGAGGAAGATCACGTCGGCGGCGTCCAGGCCGACCACGACCTGTCCAGGACCGGCGACCGGGTCCGGAACCTCCTCCGCTACCAGCACCTCGGGTCCACCGAACTCGTGCACACGGACAGCACGCACCACAACCACATCCCCGTCTCGATCACCTTGACGGGGACCACGCTAAGAGCTCCACCAAAGTGGAGATCAAGACCTGGTTCTACGAGCCGATGAACTCGCGGATCGACGACCGCGGATCACCCGAGCGCACCAGCGCCTCTCCCACCAGCACGACGTCCGCGCCCCAGCGGCGGTACTCGGCGACGTCCTCAGGGCCTGCCACCCCGGACTCCGCGATGCGCACGGAGCTCTCCGGCAGGTGCGGCGCCAGCTTCTGGAAGACCGCCCGGTCGACCTCCAGCGTGGTCAGGTCGCGGGCGTTGATCCCGATGACCTCGGCACCCAGCTCGGCCGCACGAGCGATCTCGTCCTCGGTGTGCGTCTCGACGAGCGGCGTCAGCCCGAGCTCGAGCGCGAGCCCGTGCAGCTCGTCCAGCAACCCGCCCGGCAGCGAGACGACCATCAACAACGCCAGGTCCGCGCCCCACGCCCGCGCCTCCCACAGCTGGTACGGCGTGACGATGAAGTCCTTGCGCAGCACCGGAACGTCCACTTCCGCGCGGACCGCGGCCAGGTCCTGCAGCGAACCGCCGAACCGGCGCTGCTCGGTGAGGACGCTGATCGCCGCCGCACCGCCCGCCGCGTAGGCCGCGGCCAGCGCCGCCGGGTCCGGGATCGCGGCGAGCTCGCCCTTGCTCGGGCTCTTCCGCTTGACTTCGGCGATGATCGACACGCCCGGCGCGCGGAAGCCCGGCAGCGGGTCCAGCGGGGGCGGCGCGTCCGACACGCGTGCCTTCAGTTCGGCGAGCGAAACCTCGCTCTGCCGTTGTGCCAGGTCCTCCCGGACTCCCGCCAGGATCCCGTCCAGCACCGTCACTGTCATTCCCCTTCGTCGTGAGCATTCGCGCTCACATTGCCTCACGGGCCGCGTGGAAGAGGTGAAGCCGCGCCCAGGACGAGACGCCGACCGACATCTCCTCCAGCGGCGTGAATCCTGCGGCCCGCAACGCGGTGCGCCACATGTGCGCGCCCGGGAAGATCGTCCCACCGCGCACGACCTCGCCGCCAGGCGCCGGCGAGTGCAGGAAGTGCGTGGACGTGAGCGCCATCGGGTCGTCTTCGACCGGTGTGATGAGCACGAGCTCGCCGTCGGGCACCAGGAGATCGCGGATCCGGCACAACGCCCTGCCGATGTTGACGGCGTGGTGCAGCGTGTGCCCGGCGACGACCATGTCGGCGGTGCCGTCCGCGAAGCCCTGCGCGGCGAAGTCCTCGTTGATGTCGAGGCCCTCCGCGCGCAGGGGTTGCGCACCGATGTCGGTGAACCGGTAGTGGTCGATGAGGCCGGGTGACTCCCTCAGCACCGCGGCCGTCAGGCGTCCCGCCCCGCACCCGAGCTCCACCACCCGGACCAGGTCCTGCCTGGCACGCGCGGCCCGTCGCACGTACTCGGCGCAGGCCTCGTCGAGCTCACCGCTGAGCGAGGAAAGCCCTTCCCCGGCCAGCGCGCCGAGCACCGTGCTGTCCGGTGCGAGCAGGTGGGCCGCAGTGAGCTCGTCGGAGAGCAGCTCCGGCAGGTACACCAGTGCGCGGCGGTGCAGGCGCGCGACCTCGGCCGGAATCCGGAGTCGTGCGTGCAGGAGGACCAGCTCGTCCGGATCGGCGGCGGGCGCCTCACCGAGCACGCGGTAGACGTCGCCGTCCAGCTCGACCACGGCGTGTGCGGACAACGCCCGCAGCCACCGCCGGACGAGCCACTCGTGCCGCCCGGCGACGCGCAGCGCCCGCACCGTGTCGCCGATAGATCTCACCGCGCCGGGCTCCAGCTCCAGCGCCGCGGCCATCGCGGCGAGGCTGATGGAGCCGAGCCGGTCGGAAGTGGCCGGGCTCCGCCCGGAAACTCGCGGGTACGCCATCGGACGGTCCTCTCCGCGGACGCCGTTGATGTGCGGATGGTTCCACGCGAGTTACGCACCGGTGGCGGATTCCGGAATCGGCGGAACTTCTTCCGCCGAGACGGTTTGTCCTTTTCGGACGTCCGGCCGGAAACGATATCGTCCACTGCGGACACTCGACCAAGGAGAGAAAATGCGCATGACCGCGACGGTTCTGGCCGGAGCCGTCCTCTTCGCGGGCGGTCTCACCGCCTGCTCCTCCGGCGATGCGGCCAAGCCGTCCCCCACGTCGACGCCGGTCACCTCGGTCGCGGGCACCGCCGTCGCCGAACCGGCCGCCGGCGGCGAGCAGCCGAAGGCCATCACGTACGACGCGAAGCGGGTTCCGGTCGGCGCGCAGCTCGCCACGTCGGCGAAGATCGAGAACGGCAAGACCGCGGTCACCCTGACCGTGTCGGGTCTGCTGCCGAACACCCAGTACGGCTCACACGTGCACACCAAGCCGTGCGGCGCGAAGCCCGCCGACTCCGGCCCGCACTACCAGAACGAGAAGGACCCGGTGTCGCCGAGCGTCGACTCGAAGTACGCCAACCGGGACAACGAGATCTGGCTGGACTTCACCACCGACGACAAGGGCGCGGCGACGTCCTCGGCGACGGTTGCCTGGGAGTTCCGCAAGGGCGAGGCGAACGCGGTCGTCGTGCACGCCACGGCCACCCACACCGAGCACGGCAAGGCCGGCACCGCCGGTGACCGCCTGGCCTGCCTGACCAACGCCTACTGAAATGGTCTGCCCGAGCTGATCCTCCCGCTCAGATCGAGCAGACGTGGCGCCGCCCGCCGGAGATCCGGCGGGCGGCGCTTTTGTCGACGGGACTCCGATCAGCCCCCGGAGACGGAGAAGCTGTTGGTGGTGAAGTTCAGACCACCGCTGGACGACGTGATCTCGTAGCCGAACTGCACGGCACCGACCGTGACGTCACCGAACCAGCCGCGGTTGCGGATCCAGTTCATCACCGCCTTGATGTCCACCGTGCCGGATCCGGTGTTGGACGTGCGGACGAACGAGAACACCTCGTTGTGACCGTTGGAACCCCGGTAGACGTTCCAGCTGTGGCCGCCGACCGACACCGACGCCTGCCAGGAACCGAGCGGGCCGACCGCACCGACCTTGTTCATCCACAGCATGATTTCGTAGGCGTTGTTGTTGGCCCAGATGTCGTAGGCCGTGGTGTAGGCACCGGAGTTCGGGTACGACACGTTGAAGCTGCTCGACAGGCTCCCGATCGAGCTGAGCCTGCGGTTCACCATCTTCTCCGAGTGCGGGTAGGACTTGATGCCACCCGTGTTGGGGTGGTTCGCCCAGACACCCCAGTTGCTGTAGGAGTTCGCCCAGACGGTCTGCGGACCGTAGCCGCTGCCCCAGATGTTGTTGCGCACCGTGTATCCGCCGTTCGACCAGGTTCCCCACCTGTCGGAGGAACTCCAGGTCGCCGCCTGCGCGGCGGGAGCCCCCAGGGAAACCGTCAGGACGGCCGCCATCGCCACCACGAACGCACGCATGATCTTCATTCGATTCCTTTCCGCACGCCATTGAACGGAATTGATGCCCGTGGCCGGGCATTTCCTGCGGTCGAACCTGACATCGAACGCGTCGGACACGACCGCACGGATTATGGGATTAATTTTCCGGGAATGCCCGAAGGAAAAGCACGACCGGTGCGACTCGACAACTCCGGCGGCAACAACGTGAGCGCAGGCGTTTGCTGCCCGTTCAGCTTGGCCACGAGCAGCTCGACCGCACACCGGCCGAGCACGTCGGCCGGCAACCGCACACACGTGAGCCGCATGCGCTCGGCGAGCTCGTCCGGGCAGATCGCCATCAGCGTCACGTCGTCGGGCACCCGCCGCCCTTCGGCGCGCAGGCACTCGACCACCCAGCCCAGCACTGCCTCGTTGTGCACGACCAGTGCCGACATCTGCGGGAGCTCGCGCAGCAACGTTCGGACGACGGCGTGCACCGAGGCGTACCGCGGCTCGGCCGGCAGCGCGGTCGACACGACGCCGCGGCGCATGGCCGCCGTGCTGAACCCGGCCAGCGTCCGTTGCGCGTATCCGGTGTTCCGCGCGTAGACCACGCCCGGCGCACCGAGAAAGCCGATGCTGCGATGCCCGAGCCCGGCGAGGTGCTCCACGCACCGCGCTCCCGCCGCCTCGAAGTCCAGGTCGACGCAGGTGAGCCCGGCGGCAGCCGCGGGATGACCGATGAGGACGGCCGGGCGGTCGAGCTCACGCACCACCTGCACGCGCTCGTCGTCCAGACCCACGTCCATCAGCAGGAAGCCGTCGGCCCCGGCTCCGCCGGCCACGCGACGCAGGCCGTCCGCACCTTGGGCCGCGGTCATCAGCAGCACATCCATGTCCTGCTCACGCGCCGTGGACACCACGGACGTGACGAACCGCATCACCACCGGCAGCTGCACACCCTCGCGCAGCGGCAGAACCAGTGCCAGCACGTTCGTCCGGCTGCTCGCCAGCGCTCTCGCTCCGGCGTGCGGGTGGTAGCCCAGCGATTGGATGCTTTCCCGCACCCGCACACTCGTCTGGGCCGAAATGGGACGTTTGCCGGTCAGCACGTACGAAACCGTGCTGGGTGCGACACCCGCATGTTTTGCCACGTCCACGATGGTGACCACGCCGACACCTCCGAAGGGGAATCGAAGCGCTTCGAATATGAACGCGAATGTGACACGAACACAACACGACCGTCAAGAGAATCCATCGCGTTCGACGGTTTCGTCGAAATTCTCGTCGATGTTCGACCTTCGTTCGACGATGCGCCGATGACGGAAGTCGTTTCGTGTCACCAAACGTGATCGAGGCCAGGGGGAGGTGCCGGCGCCTCCGGGACGTCCCGGTCAGCGCACCGCGTCGGCGATCAGGGCGGCGGTCAGGAGCTGCACGCCGCGTCCGCTCGTCGGGTCGCACCCGGTGACGCTGGCGATCCGCTGCAGCCGGTAGTCGAGCGTGCTGCGGTGGATGAAGAGGTTCTTCGCCGCCTTGTTGCGGTTGTAGTCGGCGTCGATCAGCGCCGTGAGCGTCTCCCACAGCACCGCATGGGCGCGCAGCGGCTTGATCACCGCGACGAGGTTGTCCGCAACCCCCTGGTGACGGATCACCGCGTACTCGACGAGGACGTCGCTGATGCTGTACATCCCGCTCTGACGCCTGCCCGCCGCGACGAGGCGCAGGACGTCGCCCGCCTCGCGGAAGCCGTCCGAGAGCTGCGCCCGGCCCCGCTTCGCGACCGCGAGCCAGCCGTTGCCGTTCAGCCACTGGGTGAGATGCCCCGTGATGCGGGTGGTACGACCGGCGTCGATGTCCGGGATCAGCAGGACGAGGTCACCTTCGTGGCGGGTGGTGAGCACGCCGGGGCCCGCGATCTCGGCCGGCACCGCCTTGCCGCGCCCGTTGGCGCAGCTGCGGGCGACGACGACGAGGTAGCGCGCGGCCAGGCTGTCCAGCACGGCCTGCGGCACCGAGCGGCCGGCGATCAGCTCCGCGGCCAGGTCCCGCGGCACGCTCCCACCCGCACCGGTGCCCGCGTTGCGCCGGAAACCTTCGAGGAACTGCTCGAGGATCGACCCGCTGCTGCGCACGAGGTTCGCGAGCTCGGGGTTGTCACCGGCCGCCTGCAACAGGACGTCCACGAGCTCGCCGTGGCGGTCGCCGTCCCACTTCTCGCCGACAGCCCGCACTCTGGCCAGGAAGTCCGCCGGTTCCGGCGAGGAGTCGCTCACCGGCCGCAGGCCCGAAAACGGGGCTCTGACATCCACCGAGGGTTCCCACTCGACCACGGTTTCCGTCATTGTCGATCCACCTTCCCGAAGGACACGGTCGTGTCGACGAAACACGATTCCTGGACTACCCGATCGCGTGACCGCGATCACTCGACCGAGTCGAGATCGCGCTTTCTCCGAACTTTCTGCGGAATGGTTCCGAGTTCGTTGAACTTCCACGGATCTACGAAAATGTTAGGGAGGTGCAGGAGTCCGGGTCAACGTCGCGTACCAAATACTGTGGTGCCGTTCCACCTATGGTTCGGTACGGGGTCTACAGAGGGTGACGGTACGGTCAGACGTATGACGTGTACCGGGTCGGAGATACGCTGTTCAGGTGATTGCATTAGCCGTAATGCATGGATTGCACTACCCCGAACCGGTGACAGTTGGTCATCAGGCCGGTGATGCCGAACCTACGCTCCGGAGTGCCTCGGCCAGCTCCGAGCGCCGCCGCACCCCGAGCTTGCGATAGGTGTTCGTGAGGTGCTTCTCGACCGCCCTCGAAGTGACGTCGAGCATCTCCGCGATTTCCTGGTTCGATCGGCCGCTCACCGCCAGCATCGCGACTTTCTGCTCCGACCGAGTCAGTTTCCCGCCGGTGTTCACAGGCGCGGTGAAACCGAGTGCGACGCGAGCGCGGTGCGCAATCCGCTGCGCGCCGATTTCCTCGGCGAGTTCGAGACAGGAACGCCACGAGTCGGGGAGTTCCGTGAGTTCGGCGCGCTGCCTCAACGCGTGGAGGAGCTCGAGCCGGTGCGCCGAGGTCCGGAGCACGTCGATCGCCCGGCCGGTGAGGTCCAGACCGCGGTCACCTCCGACGATCCGCCCGAGCACCCGCAGGGTCCGCCCGATGCCCGACGCCGCGCCCCACTCCTCCGCGATCAGCCGCTCCTCCTCGGCGAGCGCGATCGCGTCGCACGTGGCACCGAGCTTGAGCTTGACCAGCGCGAGCGCCGACCGCCAGGGAAACAGCACGGGATTGCGCCAGCCCAACCGGTCCAGGTGCGCGCCGCAGTCGGCCAGCGTCAGCGCCGCCACGGCGTGCTCTCCCCGCGCGACGGCCGCGTGTCCGCGCAGCAGCCCGGTCATCGTGGCCAGGCACGGGTTCGCCGGCTCCGCCTCGACCGAGGTGAGCAGCCGGCCGATGAGGACCGGATCACCGAGCTGCAGTGCGACGGCGCCCGACACGACAGCGGCGGACGTGCCGACCGAACCCCAGTTCCACGCACCGAGGTCGAGCGCATCGGTCGCGGCGAGCGTCGCGTCGCCGACCCGTCCGGTGAGCAGGTGGATCAGCGACTGCTCGGTGCGGATCATCGCCTGTTCGACGACGTCACCCCGCTGCTGTGCGGCAACGAGCGCCCGTTCGAGCCAGCCGGCCACCACCCCCGGCGAGTCCGCCGCGCCCAGTGCCGTCACCAGCAGTGGCGCCGCGCTGGCCGAGTGGGCCGATGACGCGGGCTCGCGCGCCAGCAGCTGCTCGGCCAGCACCGCCACCCGGCGCGCGGGCACCCCCACGGTCAAGGCGGCCGAGTTGACCAGCACCGACACCAGCTCACGGGCCGCTCCGCTGTCGGTCCACTCGCCTTCCTGCAGCTCGTCCAGCCTCGTGCAGGTGCCGGCGAGTCCCCACGACTCCGTCCGGCAGATGAAACGCAGCCTGGCCTCGAGCCGCAGGGCGAGATCCCGATCGACACCGCTGAGCTGCTCCGGCCGCCCGAACTCCTCGAAGACCCCGCGCAGGATGGACACCACAGCGTCCGGCGCGTCCCCCATGACCGCGGGCGTGAGCCTGATCAACGCGGCCGCCCGCTGACGGGGACCGGGCAGCAGCGCGACCGCGTACGAGAGCGTGCGCACCGCCGCGTTCACGTCCAGCAGGCGTTCCGCGCTCGCCAGGTCGACGAGGACGGTCGCCCGGTCCGGACCGTCGACGGACGTGTCCAGCAGAGCGCGCCGCAGGTAGGCGACCGCGGTCTGGGGTGCGCCACGCCGCAGTGCGACGTGCGCGGCGTCCCGCAGCGCCTCCACCGCCCACAGCCCCTGAGGCGTCGAGGTGGCGAGCAGCTGCCCGGCGACCGTCTCCACGGGTTTGCCCAGGTCGTACAGCAGCCGCACGGCCCGGAGGTGGAACTGTTCCCGTTCACCGGCGGACATCAGGTCGTCGACCGCCTCCCGCGCGCCCGGATGGGCGAAGCCTGCACCGCGGAACAGCCCGAGCCTGCCCAGAGCGCGCACGATCTCCGCGGTCGACGGCTCGTCGAGACCGGCGAGCACGCTCACCACGTCCAGCTCGGCGGACTCCCCCAGCACCGCCGCCGCCTTCAGCAACCGCCGCACCGGCTCCGGTTGCGCCCGCATGCAGGCGACCAGCCGCTCCCTGGCCTGCGCCGGGCGCACCGCACGCACCAACTCGGCGTTCGCCTCCGTCGGCGGCTCACCTCCCACCGCCCACGCCAGCGCGAGCCCGGTGAGCAGCAGCGGGTTGCCGCCGGTCGTCTCGTGGCAGGCCAGCCCGAACGCCTCGTCGCACTCGCGCCCAAGTTTGGCGCGAACGAGCTTGGCGGCCCCGGCCGGACTCAGCGGCCGCGGCCGCAGCCGCCGGGTGGCCGCCGCGAGCACCGACGCCGCCGCGGGGCGCTCGGCGAGCGGGTCTCCCTCGCGCACCGTCACCACCAGCACCACCCGCAGGTGCCGGATGCGGCCGGCCAGCAGCTCGAGCGTGGCGAGCGACGGCTCGTCGACCCACTGCAGGTCGTCCACGAGCACGAAGAGCGGCTTGATCGCGCTGAGGTTGCGGCCGAGGCTGAGCAGACCGAGCTGGACGGGCTGCGCGGCGTCGTCGAGGCGGCCGGTGCCGTCCCGGTCGAACACCGGACCGGCGAGTGCCGCGGGCCCGGACCACACCTGCGCCGGCGCACCCGCCAGCACCGGCTCGAGCAGTTGCCGGACCACCCCGAAGGCGTGATCGCGTTCCATCAGGGTCGCGGAGGCGTGCAGCACGGAGAAGGACGCGGCGCCGGGATGCCGGGACAGCGCCCGGAGCAACGCGGTCTTGCCGTTGCCCAGCGGGCCTGCCAGCACCACGACACTGCCGATGCCGTCCAGGGCCTGCTCGAGAGCCCGCGCCACCAGGCTCGTCTCGTCATCGCGTTCGAGCAGCACTCCGGTCGCGCATCCTCTCGTCATGCGGTGGGCTCCCAGCCGAGCCCGCGGGCCCGCTGGACGAGCGGGGCCGATCGGCACAGCACGGCGATCTCCGCCGCCTCCGTGATCATCGGCGCGGCGGACGCCGGGTCCACGACCTGGGCGAGTTCCAGCAGTGCGGTCGCGCGCAGCAGCCGGAACGGTGAATCGGCGAGCAGGCGGACGGCTTCCCGCAGGTGGGCTTCCCCGCCGATGACCGCCGCGCAGCTCAGGTGGGCCCTGGCGATGGTGCTGGGCGCGCCCCAGCGCTGGGCGAGCTCGAGGTCGCGCGTGCACACGCGGGCCGCGCGCTCGTGGTCGCCGGTCGCGGCCAGTGCCGCCGCGGCGACCGAACGCCATGGCGGGACTGCCGGGTTCACCCACTGCCGGGACAGCATCCAGCGGCCGCACTCGTCCGCCCGTGCCACGGCCTCTGACAGGTCGCCGGTCACGAGGGCGAGCACGGCGCGGGCGAAGGTGAAGAAGGTCCGCGCGTAGCCGAAGCCGATCCGTTCGTCCGGCTGCGTCGCGGACAGTTCGATCGCGCGGTCGAGGCGGCCGCGTTCGATGTTCACGAGCATGTCCGCCGCGATCATGATCGGGCGCGCGTCCGGGTGCAGGTTCTCCAGCGGGTACGCCGACTGCGCCTGCTCCATGTCGGCGGCGGCGTTGTCCAGGTCGCCCGTCATCGCGCGCACCTTCGCCCGCATCATCAGCGCCTGCGGCACGACTGTGGTCAGCCGCCTCCTGCGGGCCTCGGCGATCACCTGGTCCAGCCCGGCGACGGCGTCGGCGGCGTCGTCGAGCGCGGCCAGCGAGAGGCAGCCGAACAGGCGGGACGTGAGCAGCTTGGCCGGTGCCTCGAGCGCGATCCTCGCCGTCGCCCTGGTGTGCTCGGCGTCGACACCCTGGCACGTCCACATCCACGCGGCGACACCGGCGTGGTCCGGGTTCCCGCACGCGACGGGCAGCTCCGCCGTGTCGAGGATGCCCAGCTCCGGGGTCTCGACCGGGGCATCGTCGGCAATCCAGTACAACGACGTGACGGCGTCGCGATCGCCCTGGCCGCTCCGCACGGCGGTGAGCGTGCGGCGCAGCAGGGCGGCGTCACCGCGTCCCCACAGCTGGTCCGCCGCCGCCAGCCGCACGTCCCCGCACTCCGGTGGCTGGGCTTCCAGCAGCATCCTGGCGAGCCTGCGGTCCGCGGCGGCCGGTGCGACCGCGCACTCCGCGACCGCCAGGTCCAGCACGAGCTCCGCCCGCACGACCGGCTCGACCGGTTCGGCCAGTGCCCGGCGCAGGTGACCGACGGCCTCGGCCGGACGGTCGCCGTCCACCTCGTCGCGTGCCACCGCCCTCAGCAGGGGCACCACCCACGGCTCGCCGAGCGGTGAGGCTGCGGCCAGCAGCCGCGCCACCTCCGACGGGGGCACGGCACACTGGTGTCCCAGCCGGGCCGCCCTCGTGTGCAGGTCCTCGCGCTCCTGCGCCGGCATGCCCTCCAGCACCCGCGACACCCTGATGCCCGCGGTCAGCTCCGGCTTGCTCTGATCCGTCACCAGCCCGGCGCCGGCCAGCAGTTCCAGCGCACGGCCGAGCGAGATCGTCCGCAGCCTGGCCAGCACCCCCATCAGGTCGACGGGGAACGACGGACCGCAGACCGCGATCACCCGCAGCAGGTCGACGACCTCCGCGGGCAGCGAGCGGATGGCCCGCGTGGTGTAGTCGGCGAGCACCTCGGCGGCGATGCCCGCCACCGCGTCGGTGCTGGCGCCGACGGGCTCCAGGTCGTCCTCGGCGCACCGGTCGAGCAGCGGCCACAACGTCGCGGGACGACCGCCGGTGTGGTGGTGCAGCGCCCCGGCGAACTCGTCGTCGCCCGGCCTGCCGAACCTGCTGGTCACCAGCACCGAGACGCCGTCGTGCCCGAGCGGGCGCAACGGCACCGTCGTGGCGCCGGGCAGCACCGGCAGACGGCCATGCTCGCACCGCAGCGGACCGCGATGTCCATCGCCGCACGCAGGTGCTTGCGGGCCGTTTTCTCGTCGTTCGCGTGCATCAGCGCGTTGCCCAGCGTGCGCAGCGCCTGCGCTTCGCACAGCCGGGACTCGGCCGCTCCCAGCTCGACGACGGCTTGCTCCAGCGTCTCCACGTCTCCCGTGCTCATCCCCTCGGCGAGAAGGGCGTAGCCGCGGGCGGCCGGTGTGTTCCAGTTGCGCGCGGCGTCGGCGCCGCGCTCGGCGATCTCGGCGGCCGCGCTCAGTCTGCCCAGCCGCACGGTCACCGCGACGGCGTCGATCCACCACGGCACGAGCACCGGGTTCTGCACTCCCATCGCGTCGAACTCCCGGCCGCACCGCTGGAGCATGTCCAGCGCCGCGTCGTGGTCGCCGCAGTTCCACAACCAGTGCGCCTTGGCGTCCAGTGCCCAGCCGTACTCGACCGCGTCGCGTGGCGTCCGCATGCGGTGCAGGAGTTGCTCGGTCCGGTCGGTGTCTCCGCGTCGCACCAGCACCGCGGCCAGCACCGTCAGTGCGCAGAAGTCCTCGGGACCGGCCATCTCCAGTGCGGCGCCGGCGTCCTGCTCCGCCTGCAGCAGGTCGCCGGAGTCGAACGCCAGGCCGGCCCGCGTCGCGAGGGCGAGCTTGCGGGTGTGCGCGTCACCGGACGCCGACGCGGCCACGACGATCTCGTCCACCAGCGTCATGGCGGCGGCCCGTTCGCCGCAGAAGTGCAGCGACGGGACGGTGAAGACGTCCCAGTACTCACGGACACCGCCGGGCGCGGGCAGCGCGGACCACAGGTGACCCAGTGCCGCCGGCAGCGACTCGCCGCGCAGCACCTCGGCCCTCGCGAGCTGCTGCGCGAGCCGGCGGCCGCCCTCCGCCCTGCCTTCCGGCGACGTGATCACGCGCGCCCGGTCCATCGCCTGGCTGATGGTGGCCGAACCGCCGAACCCGTTGGCCAGGGCCATGCCCTCGGCCTGGGCTCGCAGCTCGGGGCCGATCGCGGCGAGCCGGCCGGCGCGCCCCTCCTCGGCCAGATAGCCGGTGAGCAGACGGAACCCCTCGGGGCCACGGCCCGCCCGCAGCGCCACCGCACCGCAGCTGATCGCGACCGAAGCGCGCACCGCCGGGTCGGTGACGTCGGCGAGCAGCTCCGCGTAGACGTCCATCGCCGCCGACGGGTCGATCTCGGTCAACCGGGCCGCCAGTTCCTGCCGCGTGTCGAGGTGTCCGGGCACCGCGTCCAGCACCCGCCTCAGGTAGCTGACCGCCAGCTCCGCGGCCAGCGTGCCCCCTCGTGCCGCGCCGCGCAGCGCGCAGAACATCCACACCTCGGTCAGCGCTGGCAGCAGCATGACCAGTTCGGCGATCTCCTCCTGTGGCCGCCCCTCGTCCGTGAGCAGCCGCGCCGCCCTCGTCCGGACCTCCGCGAGCTTCTCCGTGCCGAGCGCGCCGAGCAGCCGCTCGCGCAACACCGGCGACCGGAAGCGCCCGTCCGGGGTGAGCACGCCGAGAGGCACCAGTTCCCTGCGCTTCCACTCGGCCTCCGCAGGGGAGATCCCGGCGAGGATCGCGGCGCTCGCGGGCTCGGTGCTGCCGAGCACCGCCACGGAGGTGAGGTACCGGCGCGTCGACTCCGGCTGGTCCTCGAGCCAGGCGTGCTGCCACGCGGCGAGCTCCGCCTCGACATCGGGCGTGGTGTTGCGGGCACAGGCCTTCGCGGCCCAGGCCAGCGTGACCTCCGGGACGCCGGCGGTGCACTCCAGCGCGGTGAGGACGGTCTCGCGCTCGGGGATGAACGCACTCGCGGGCGATCAGCTCCGTCACTGCCGGTCGGCCATGACCTCGAAGACCTTGCGCGAGGTGCGGCCGTTGCAGAACGTGCCGTCCTTCGGGATCCGCTCGAAGTAGTCGGTGAGCACCTCGGCCGCACTCTCGTCGAGCCGGTAGTCGTGCCGCTTGCAGTGCGACCGCACGATCGTGACCAGCTCGTCGGCGCTGTAGTTCTCGAACTCGACCGTGCGGCTGAAGCGCGACTCCATGCCGGGGTTCGCGCGAAGGAACTCGGCCATCTCGCGCGAGTATCCGGCGGCGATCACCACCACGTCCTCGCGGTGGTCCTCCATCAGCTTGAGCAGCGTGTCGATCGCCTCGCGGCCGAAGTCGGGACCGGTGCCACCGCCCTGCCCGGCGGCGAGCGTGTACGCCTCGTCGATGAACAGGACACCGCCGAGCGCGGTGTTGAACACCTCGGTGGTCTTGATCGCCGTGCCGCCGATGACCTGGGCGACCAGGTCCGCGCGCGCGACCTCCACCAGGTGACCGGAACGCAGCACGCCGAGGTCGGCGAGAACGGTGCCGTAGAGCCGCGCGACGGTGGTCTTGCCGGTGCCAGGCGCTCCGGCGAACACGAGGTGCCTCGCCATCGGCGGCGCCGAGAGTCCGGCCTCGACCCGGCGCTTGGCCATCAGGTTGAGGTTGACCAGCGAGTTGACCTCGCGCTTGACCCCTTCCAGGCCGACCAGAGCGTTGAGCTCGCTGATCGGGTCGTTGGCCGCGCCGCGTTCCTGCTGTTGCTGCGGGGCTGGTGCTGCAGCGGCCGGTGCCGCGGTCGTGGCCGTCGTGGCCGTCGTGGCGCCGCTCGCCGACACCGATCCGTAGGCGTCCCGCGTCGCGTTGCCCGTGCTGCGCAGGTCCAGCACCTGCAGTGCGGTGCTGCCCCTGGTCTGCCGCAGGCCGGACCCGTGGTTGTCGCGCACGAGGCAGTCGGCGATCCGGATGCTCAGCTCGCTCTGCACGCCGATGCCGTCGGCGTTGTTCGCGGTGAACTCGGACTCCTCCAGCGTGCCGGAGGACCCCACGCCGAACAGGAAGCCGCTGCCCTTGCCGTTGCGCACCAGGCAGCGGACGGCGGCGATCTCACCGGCGCTGTCGACGAGCACGCCGTCGCCACCGGACTCGGCGATCTCGCAGTCGGTCAGGCTGAGCGTCGCCTCCCGCACGAGCACGCCCGCGCCCGCGGTGCCGCGGACGCTCGCCCCCGTGATCGACGTGCGGGCACCGGTGAGCACCGCGACGCCGTTGCGGCCACACCGTTCGAGCTCGACGTTCTCGAACCTGCCGAGCGCACCGTCGGCCGCCTCGATCGCCGCGCCGTCGCAGCCGACGACGTGCAGCCTGCGGAAGAAGGGGTCGGCCGAGGTGCTGAGCCGCACACCGGCGCCCGTGCACGCCGACACCGCGGCACGGGTGATCTCGGTGGTGCCGCGGTCGGCCACCCCGATGCCCACGCCGACGACGTCGCGGGCCTCGCAGTCCTCCGCAGTGCCGGCGGCCTGGCCGGTGAACAGGTAGCCGTGCTCCCTGGTGCGGCGCAACTGGAACCGGCGCAGCACGGGCGCGCACGACTCGGCGGTGAACACGCCCTCGGCGCCCGCGCCGGTCACCGAGCTGTCCTCCAGCAGGATGTTGCCGGAGGAGGCCAGGTAGAAGCCGATGCCGGCGACGTCGCTCACCGCGAGGCGGGTGGCCACCGCGCCGGCGTGCTGTTCGACCGCCACGGCCGGCTTCGCCGTGCCGGTGACGGTCGAGTCGGTGACCGTGATCCGGCCGTGCCCGTTGAGGCAGATGCCGTTGCCGCCCGCGTCGCGCACCGCGCACGCGCGCATGACGAGCTCGCCGTGCTCGGCGATCACCACGCCGACGTGCCGAGGCCGCTGCCGACGAGCTCCAGGGTCCGCTCCGCCTGCTTGCGCACGGCGCGCCAGGAGATGAACCCGTTGCGACGCGGGAAACCCGTCGCCATCGCGATGTTCTCCGCGACGGTCATCCACTCCACGAGCCCGAGGTCCTGGTGCACGAACGCGATGTCGCCGTCGACCACCACCGCGCCGGAGTCCTTGCGGTGCACCCCGGCGAGCACCTTGATCACCGTGGACTTGCCCGCGCCGTTCTCGCCGAGCAGCGCGACGATCTCGCCGCGGTTCACCTGGAAGGAGACGTCGTCCACGGCTCTGTTGCCGTGGAACGACTTCACCAGGTGCTGGACGCTCAGCACCGCGGTCATCAGACCGCTCCCCTGGTTCTGGTGCGGACGCGGTAGAGGCTCGTGGTGGCGGCGATGAACAGCTCGCTGCCGTCCGGTCCGCCGAAGCACACGTTGCCGACCTTCTCCGGCACCGGAATCCTGCCGAGACGCGTGCCGTCCGGTGCGTAGACCTGGACCGAGTCGGCGCTCGAGGTCCACACGTTGCCGTGCTCGTCGACCCGGAAGCCGTCCGCCACACCAGGATCGATCTCGGCGAACACCCTGCCGTCGCCGCAGTTCCAGTCGCCGTCGACGTCGTAGACGCGGATGCAGTGCTGCCCACCGCCGTCGGTGCGCAACGCGGACGAGGTGTCCGAGACGTGGAGCCGCCGTTCGTCCGGGGAAAAGGCCAGGCCGTTCGGCTCCTCCATGTCGACGATCGCCGCGGTCAGCTCGCCGGTGTCCGGAACGAACCGGAACACGTAGTGGCCGCCGTACTCCCGCTCGCCGGGATGTCCCTCGTGCGGCTGGACGATCCCGTACGGCGGATCGGTGAACCAGATCGCGCCGTCGGACGCGACGATGACATCGTTGGGAGAGTTGAGCCGGGCCTCACCGAACCGGTCGACCAGGACCGCTGTCGTGCCGTCCGGTTCGGTGCGCTCGACCGCGCGCCTGCCGTGCGAACACGTCACGACGCGTCCCTGGCGATCGAGTGTCCGGCCGTTGGTGAACTCGACGTCCGCGCGATCCACCGTCACCTCGCCGGTCGTCGCCGACCAGCGCAGGATCCTGTTGCCGGGGATGTCCGACCAGATGACAGCGTTCTCCCCTGGCAGCCACAGCGGCCCCTCGCTCCACGTGGCCCCGCCGCCGAGCCGCTCGAGCCCGCGACGCCGATCGATCAACTCGGTGAACCTGGGATCCTCGCTGAGGACCTCCAGTGCCTCCCGCACCGGCACATCACCACCCTTCGTTCGACCCATGGAACCCCGTTCAGCATTTCGAACGCAATGCGTGGATTTCGCACTTTGTTCGGAGTTCTGCGCAAGGGCCTGACCACGCCCGGACGCTAGTGCAGCACCACGGTCGCGGCGGGCCACGACAGAGTGATTCCGACTCTTTCGGGAAACCTTGACGACCGCGGGGTCACCAGCTCGTGACGTGCCAGGCTGACCGCGTGATCACCCCAGCAACGCGGCTGGTCGACGAGCAGACGCACGCGCTGCGTGACGCGTTGACCACCGCACTCCGTTCGATCACCACCGATCTGCCCCACCTCGCGGCCAAGGTCACGACCCGGGCGGCGCGCTTTCGGAACACGATCTCCGAACGGGTGTTCGCCGCGGTCGTCGCGGCGGCGAGAGGTGAGAACCCGAAGAAGGCGTTGCCGTTGTGCGTCGCCTCCGCACTGTGGTGGATCTCGGCAGAGTCGGACGCCGCCGGAGCGCAGTGCGGCGCGGTGCTCGCGATGCGGCACCTGAAGTCGGTTCGCGCGCCGGACAACTGCATGCTCGGGTGGTTCGACGAGATCGCCCGTTCGACCACCTCGGCGATCGAGACCAGGCTGGCCGAGCACGGCCGCACCGGCAGCGACATCAGCCGCAAGGCCGTGCTGGCGAACAATCTGGGTATCGCGGGAGCGGCCTACGCCAGGGACGCGGCGATGGCGACCCACCTCACCGACGGCGATGCGATCGACGAGTGGCGCAGGTTCGGCGCGCTCTACGGCGCGATGCGGCAACTGCACGCCGACCACGTCTGGTCCACTGTGGACCTGGACGACCATCCGCGGCTCGTCGTACCGCCGCTGCTGCTCGCACACGCCTTCCAGCAGGGCAACACCGGTCTGCGTCAGGAACTCGCCCGGCTGCTGCGGTCCGCACCGTCCGGTGCCCCCGGCTGTCACGCCGTGCTGCGCGACCTCCTGCGCTCACCGCGAAGCGTCGCGGCCTACGCGCGCGACCTGCGCCGGTTGCACGGCAAGGCCTGTGACCTGCTCGACGGACTCAGTGCTGCGGCCGAGGCCCGTGCGGCCCTCAGATCCATTTTGGACTCGACGCTCGCGCTGCCGATGCCAGGCACCCGCGAGCTCATCGGCGTGTGACCTGGTTCCACCCATGGCACTGCTACAGCAACCGACCCTTCCGGTTCCGAAGATTTCAGAAGAGTTCCTCAAAGCTCGGAATGCGTGGCGTGAGAGTTGTTGAAACCTCCACCACTCGGCGATGGTTGACGACACATTCACGACCCACTCATTGGAGATGGCTGTGCACAGGAACTTCGGCACGACCTTGCGGAAGACCGCAGTCGCGCTCGTGCTGGCGGTGAGCGCCGGAGCCGCGCTCGGCACGGTGCCCGCGAGCGCCGCCACCGTTCAGTACGACGTCGAGCTGAGCTCGCGGTCCCCGCAGAGGCCCGCGTGGAATGCAGCGGTGGCGGAATCGAAGCCCCGGGCCGACAGGCGGTGCGTGGAAATCTACGGATTCCGGGCCCGCGAGACCCAGCCTGTGCAGATCGGTGGCTTCCCCCGAGGCGACGGCAGCTGGGCCTGGTTCATGCAGTGGCGGTGCATCAGCAACTAGCCGGCAGACGGGCAGAGGGTGCCGGAAGTCCGCGAGGACCGGCCTGGCACCCCCTGACCGCACTGAGCCCGCGGTTTCTGCCCCGGCATCAGCCGGGGCTTTTTCTTCTCTGCCACCAGAGCTTCCACACCTTCCGAACACTGCGTGGAACCCGGAAATCGCTCCGCCCCGAGACGCACCGCGCCCCACCGCAGCGGCATCCGGGCCTGAGCTTCCAGTGACTTTCGGACGTACCTCACGAGTCTGCGGATTGTGCCGGCGGTGCCGGCCTTTCGAACATGGACGCCCGTACGACGAGAGGGGCACAGCATGACCGTGAACGTCCGGCACACCTGCATCGGGCCGGAGTTCACCGTTCCTCCTGGCGACCCGATCCCGTTGCTGCGGGACTGGTTCGCGCTCGCGATCGCGCGTGACGTCGACGAGCCCAACGCGATCGCGCTGAGCACCGTCGCGGCGAACGGCCGTCCGTCCAGCCGCATGGTGCACGTGCACCGCATCACCCACCGCGGCCTGGTCGTCACCAGCCACACGAACAGCCGCAAGGGGCAGGAGATCGACCAGACGCGGCAGTGGTCCGGCGTGACCTACTGGCGCGAGACCAACCAGCAGATCACCTTCGGCGGTCACGTCGAGCCCGCCGACAGCGGGCTCTCGGACGTGCTGTGGCGGCAAGGGCCCGCCCCGGTGCGGGCGATGGCGGTGACGACCGCGCAGAGCGAGCCGCTGGCCGACCAGAAGTCGTTGCTGTTTCGTGCCCGCACCCGGCAGCGGCTGCCGCTGCCCCGGCCGCGCACCTGGGTCGCGCAGCACCTGGTGATCACCGAGGTCGAGTTCTGGCAGAGCAGCCCGGACGCGCTGCACCGGCGGCTGCGGTACGACCTCACCGACGGCGGCTGGAAGTCGGTGCGGCTACAACCCTGATCGATTCCAGACGACCCGCCGCAGAATTGAATGTCGGCTGACATGAACCAGAGTGCGGCAGCAACCGTACTACCGGATGAGCACAAGGGGGTGATGTTGGCAATGAGAGAAGAATGCGCCGCACGACATTCGCTGAACGAGATCCCGGCACAGTCGGAAACGGCACTTCTGCGCGTGCTCTGGATGATCGCCCAGGGCATGGTGTGGCCGTGGCTGCTCGACAGCCTCTGTCACCGGGACGCGATCCGGCAGGCACTGGAGTCCCACCTCATCTGGCCTCCGGTGGGTGAGCAGCTCGGGTACCACATCACCGACGCCGGGCGGCGGCGCATCGTGGACTGGTACCGGGAAACCGGGCCCGATCAGAACGCCCACGACGACGCACGGCAATGGCGTGCCGTCACCATGCGCTGAAAATACCGGTCATACTCCAAAACGCCCTCCTCGCACTACGATGATCGCCACCAGCCGACGCGATCCGAAGGGCGGGCATGATCACAATCAAAGAGGTCGCCCGTCACGCCGGTGTGTCGATGAGCACGGTGTCGTACGTGCTCAGCGGAAAACGGAGCATCTCGGAGGAGACCAAACGCCGCGTCGAGCAGAGCATCGTCGCGCTCGGCTACCACCCGAACGCCGGTGCGCGGGCGCTGGCGTCGAACCGGTCGCAGGTGCTGGGCCTGGTCGTGCCGCTGCGCTCGGGTGTGAACATGCCGGTCATCATGCAGTTCGTGGCGTCGATCGTCAGTTCCGCGCGCGACTACGACTACGACGTGCTGCTGCTGACCAAGGAGGCCGGTCCCGGTGAGGCCCACCGGGTCACCGCCAGGTCCATGGCGGACGCGATCGTGCTGATGGACGTGGAGAGCGACGATCTGCGCATCCCGGAACTGCGCACGGTCGACGCGCCGGTGGTCCTGCTCGGCATGCCGGACGACCACGAGGGACTCAGCTGCGTCGATCTCGACTTCGCCACCGCCGGCAGACAGATGGCGGGTCACCTGGCCGATCGCGGGCACCGTTCGATCGCGTTGATCGGCTCGCCGCCCGCCGTGTACGAACGCGGCACCAGCTACGCCACGAGGTTGCTGGAGGGGTTCCGCAGCGAGACCGCCAGACGGAACGTGCGCGCCTCGGTGCACCCGTGCGCTCCCGGCTACGAGTCGGTCGCGGCGTGCCTGGACGAGGTACTGGCTCCCGAACACGGCACCACCGGGCTGGTCGTGCACAACGAGGCGATCCTCGGCATGCTGCTGCTCGAACTGCGGCGCCGGTCGCTGGACGTGCCCGGTGACCTGTCGGTGATCACGCTGTGCCCCGACGACGTGGCGGAGAGCCTGCCCGTTCCGCTCACCTCGATCGCCGTTCCCGCGGAGGAGCTCGGGGCGATCGCGGTCGAGATGGTGATGGCCCGCCTGACCGAGGAACACCCGCCGGAGGTGCGCCTGCTCCAACCGCGACTCACCGATCGCGGCAGCACGTCCACCCTCTGACAACGATTTCCCCTCCCCGTTCGATGAAATTCGATTCGAATGGCGTCGAACGCCACGGGTGACGATTAGCGGAAAGTCCTTCCGCATTCATCGGAAGCGTCGTAACCTGCCGAACCAAGATCAGCCGTTCGGGCGAACGCCTTGGTTCGATCGCCGACATCACCGTGCCGTGGGGAAAAGACGATGAGACGACTGCCGGGTACCGCAAGATCAAGACCCGCCAGCCGGTTGGTGGCCGCGGTCATCCTGCTGGGCAGCGCCGCCGGCTCGTGCGCGGGCGACGACCGTCCAGCACCGGCGCTTCCGACGACGACCCAGGACACCCCGGCGGTCATCGAGCCTCCCGCCAAGGCGGCGGTGTCGGTCACCGTCCAACGCGTCATCGACGTGCGAACGGTGCAGCTCTCCGACGGCGCGGAGGTCACGGTGAAGGGGCTCGCCGCGCCGGACGGGTGCTGGACCGAAGCCTCCACCACGTTCGCCAAGGCCATGCTGCTGGACAAACTCGTCGATCCCACCCCGGCGGGATCGCTGCGGCTGGCGGACGGCACCGACTACGCGCTGCTCGCCGTCGAGCTCGGCATGGTGCGCAGCGAGGCGTCCGGCGACCGCGCGATGCAGGAGGCGGAGCAGACCGCCTCGGCCAAGCGGCTCGGCCGGTGGGGCCCGCCCTGCGTGCAGCCGACCGGCGCCACCCCGCCACCTGCCAAGCCCACCACCACCGCCCCACCGGCACCGCAGCCGGTCACCGGCTGCTCGGTCGAGTACCGCGTCACGCACAGCTGGCCCGGCGGGTTCCGCACCGACGTGACCATCCGCAACACCGGCAACACCGAGATCACCGGCTGGACGTTGCAGTGGAAGTTCGCCAACGGCCAGAAGGTGTCGGAGATGTGGAACGCGACGCTCACGCAGTCCGGTCAGGACATTTCCGCGACCGCGATGCCGTACAACCAGGCGATCGGCAAGGGCGAGTCGCTGCTGATGGGGTTCAACGGCATCAGCGGTGGCACCAACACCGCCCCGAACGCCTTCAGCCTCAACGGGCACGCGTGCAAGCTCGGCTGAGCGCCGTGGCCGATCAGGTGGACGCCAACCCGCCGTCGAACACGTACCGGGCACCCGGCCTCGTGTCGACGTCCACGCGAAGGCTCCCGTAGCGGACCACGACGGTGCGCGGCGATCGGGCGCCGTACAACGCCACCGCGGTCAGCTCGCCGTCGTCCCAGGTCAGGTCGGCTATGAGACCACCGCGGGCACGCAGGCCGCGCACCGACCCGCGCCGCCACTCCGGCGGCAGCGCGGGCAACAGCCGCAGTTCGCCGGTGTGGCTCTGCAGCAGCATTTCCGCCATCGCCGCCGTGATGCCGAAGTTGCCGTCGATCTGGAACGGCGGGTGTGAGCAGAAGAGGTTCCGGTACACGCCGCCACTGTGCGCGCCGTCCGCCGTGACGTCGGTGAGGAACATGGCGAGCAGTTCCCCGGCCCGGTCGCCGTCGCCCAGCCGGGCCCACAGCGCCGTCTTCCAAGCGAGCGACCAGCCCGTGCCCGCGTCGCCCCGGTCCAGCAGCGCCTGCCTGGCCGCGGCGGCCAGCTCCGGTGTGCGTTCCGGGTCGATCCGGCGGCCGGGGTGCAGGCCGACGAGGTGGGAGACGTGCCGGTGGCCCGGCTCGGCGTCGGGCACGTCCTGCGCCCACTCCAGCAGCACGCCGCGGCTGCCGATCGGCGGAGAAGGCAGCCGGGACAACAGTTCCCGCGCCCGCGACACCACGTCGTCGTGCTCCAGATCGAGCTCGTCCGCGGCGGCCACGACGCAGCGGAGGAGCTCCCAGGTGAGCGTCAGGTCCATTGTGGACCCGACGCCGACCGCGACCGGATGGCCGTCGCCCCCGACGTAGTGGTTCTCGGGCGACGTCGACGGCGCCGTGGTCAACGCTCCTTCGTGCTCGACGAGCCAGGCGGCGCAGAACTCGGCGGCGCCGCGCAGCACCGGCCACGCGCGCTCGCGCAACCAACGGACGTCGCCGCCGAACTCGAAGTGCTCCCACAGGTGCAGGCTGAGCCAGGCCCCCGCCATCGGCCAGTTCGCCCACGCCGGATCGCCCGTTCCCGCGCCGACCGGGGTGGCGAGGCACCACGGGTCGCTGTTGTGGTGGGCCACCCAGCCGGGCGCCGCGTAGAGGTTCCGCGCGACGTGCGTGCCTCGGGCGGCGAGCCGTTCGACGAACTCCAGCAGCGGCTCGTGACACTCGGGCAGGCCGGTGACCTCGGCGGGCCAGTAGTTCATCTGCAGGTTGATGTTGAGGGTGTAGTTGCCCCGCCACGGCGGGTCCACGTGCGGGTTCCACACGCCCTGCAGGTTCGCCGGCAGCGTTCCCGGCCGTGAGCTGGTGATCAGCAGGTACCGTCCGAAGTGGAACAGCAGCGCGGCGAGCGAGGCGTCCGGTGCCGCGATCCGTTCGTCGGTCGGGCGGTCCGGCACCGGGCCGAGGTCGAAGCGGACGCGGTCGAACAGGTCGCGGTGCGCGGCGACGGCCTCCTCCCGCACCCGCCACCAGCCGAGTGCCCGCGCCCGTTCGACGCGTGCGGTGGCGAGCAGGGCGCACGCGGCGGGATCGCGCTCGGGTTCGGTGTCCGGGCCGCGGTAGCCCGCCTCGGTCGCCACGTAGACCGTCAGCGCGTCCGGGCCTTCCCGTTCGATCGCGGTCGCCACCGCGTAGGCCATCCCGGCGGTGCCGGACAGGCCCGTGACGTCACCGGCGGTGAACTCGGTGCCGCCCAAGGCGTTCTCCAGCCGCACGGCGACGTCCGCCGCAGCGCCGTGCTCGGTCTGCAGCCGCCAGGCCAGCACGTGCAGGCCGGGGTGGCACACGGCTTCCCGCAGCACGCTGACGCCGCCGGCGCGGTAGGTGACCGCGTACACCCCGGTGCGCAGGTCGAGCCGGCGCCGGTAGGACTCCGCCGCCACGTCCGCCCGCAGGTCCAGTCGCAGGTCGGCGAGGGGGAGGTAGCGGGCGGTGTCGGGGCCCTGCACGGTTTTCAGCAGGGTCTCCGCTCCCGCCGCGTCACCGGTCAGTGCGAGGTGACGCGCCCGGTCCACGACAGCCGGATCGCCCTGCGCCGGTGGCATCGGCTGACCCGACCACAACCTGTCGTCGTTGAGCTGCAGCAGTTCGCCGCCCACGCCGCCGAACGCCATCGCGCCGAGCCGCCCGGTGCCGAGCGGCAGCGCCTCCTCCCACACCGAGGCGGGCGCGCGGAACCACAGCACGGTGTCGTCATCGGTCATGTCGTCCTCCCCCGAAACGAGCGGTGCTCACCACTGCGGTCCGCCGTCCGGGAAGCGAGCAGCTCTCCCGTTGCACGAGGCGCGGCGGTACCAGCGTGAGCGAAGGCGGCACGGCACCGCCGGTCAGCGCCACGAGGAGGTCGACCGCCCGCCTGCCGAGGTCGCTCTCGGACAGTTGCACCGACGTGAAGGGCGACGTCTGCCCGGCAGCCTCGTCCGGGCGGATGGCCACCACCGCGATGTCCCCGGGCACCTGCTCGGCAGCGGAGTCGTCGTGCACCACCAGCGCCGTCACCACCGGGTGCGCGCGCAGCAGTGCGGTGGTCGGGTGGACCAGCGACTCCCGGCCCAGCGCGGTGCCGACCACGCCCCGGCGCATGGCCGCCGCGGTGAACCCCGCGAGCGTCCGCCGCGCGACACCACTGCTGTGGCCGGCGGCCGGCGCACCGAGGAAGCCGATGCTGCGATGACCGAGATCCGCGAGATGGTCCACGCACCGAGCGCCCGCCGCCTCGAAGTCCAGGTCGACGCACGTCACGCCGTTGCCGGCGCCCGACTGTCCGATGAGGACCGCCGGCCGGCCGACCTCACCCAGCAGCCGCAGCCGTTCACCGGCGTCCTCGCTGTCCAGCACCAGGAAGCCGCCGACCCTGTCGCTGCCCGCCGCCCTGCGCAGGCCCGCGAGGTCCCGGTCGGCCGTCACCAGCAGCAGGTCCAGCTCGTGCTCGCGCGCGGCGACCGCGATCGAGGTGACGAGCCGTGCGACGACAGGCAGGTGCACGTCGCGCAGGGGCAGCACGAGCGCCATGACGTCCGGCGGGTCGAGCCGCAACGACCGCACGCCCGCGGGTAGCCGGTAACCCAGCTCGACGATGCTGTCGCGCACCCTCGACCTCGTCTCGGCCGAGATGGGGCGTTTGCCGGTCACCACGTAGAAGACGGTGCTGGGAGCGACTCCCGCGTGCCGGGCCACATCGGCGATCGTGACCAATCCCCACCTGCCTCCGGTCAAATCGAAGCGCTTCGACACAGCCCTGGTGAGGCAAGTTCGCACAGCACCTCACAAGGGGTCAAGACGCGAGCCCTGCAGTCGTCCGATCCTGCTGTGCGAATGCCGCCTCTCGCGATCAACTCCGAAGATTGCGGAAATCTCTCCGCGTCCCCAGCAGTGCCAGGAGGTGTGAGCCTCTATGTGGAACGATAACCATTGTCATGTAGGGTGCTGGCCATGGCAGCACAGGTCGTATTGGTAGCCGGACTCACCCACCACGACGTCGCGGACGAGCTCTGGCGCGCGTCACCGGAGTCGGTGCTGGTACGTCACGACCTCAGCGGCCTGGCCGACGGCGTGGTCAGGCGGTGGGTCGACGGCCGGCTGACGGTGCTCGAGCTCGCGCACGGGTGCGTGTCCTGCACCCTGCGTCTCGACCTCATCCCCCTGCTCGAAGGCCTCGACGGCCGCGTGATCGTGCACCTCGACCCCGTACTGGAGCCGGAAGCCGTCTGCTTCGCCCTCAGCGAGACCGAGGTCGACGTCGAGGCCGTGATCACCGTGGTCGACAGCGCGACCTGGCTGAGCGACGCGACCGGCGGCGACACGCTCGCCGACCGGGGCATGCGCGCCGCCGAGGGAGACGAGCGCACCGTGGCCCAGGTGGTGGTCGGCCAGGCCGAGTTCGCCGACGCGCTCGTGCTCACCGGCGACGACCCGGTGCTGAACGCCGTGCTCGACCGGCTGACCCCGCTCGCCCCGCGGCAGCGGCTCGACGATCTGGACGTGACGGCGTTGCTCGCCGCCGTCCCGGACAACGCGCGACGCGGCGGCTTCGACGACGGCTTCGGGTCGCTGCTCTACGGGCAACCGCCGCTGGAGCCGGCGCACGGCGTGTCCGTCGTCCACTTCACCGAGCGGCGCCCGTTCCACCCCATGCGCCTGCACAACGCCCTCGACGTGCTGCTCGAAGACGTCGTGCGCACCCGCGGCCGGGTGTGGGTGGCGAGCCAGCCGGACCAGGCGCTGTGGCTCGAGTCCGCGGGTGGAGGCCTGCGCGTGGGCAATCTCGGGCCGTGGCTCGCGGCGATGGACGACTGGGCAGAGGCCGACGCGGAACGCCGTGCCGCCGCGGACCTCCAGTGGGACCCCTACTACGGCGACCGCTCTCAGGAGCTGTTCGTGATCACCAGGTCCGACCCCGGCGAGATCGTCGCGGCGCTGCGGGCCGCGCTGGTGACCGACGAGGAACTGGCGCTCGTGAGCGAGCTCGACTTCGCCGACCCGTTCGCCGACTGGCACGAGGAGATGGAAATCTGATGCGCACGCCCGTGACCGTCCTGTCGGGCTTTCTCGGCTCCGGCAAGACGACACTGCTCAACCACGTGCTGGCCAACCGCGAGGGCAGGCGGGTCGCGGTCATCGTCAACGACATGAGCGAGGTCAACATCGACGCCGCCCTGGTCGCGGGGCAGGGCACGCTCGACCGCACCACCGAGCGGCTGGTCGAGCTCACCAACGGCTGCATCTGCTGCACCCTGCGGGAGGACCTCCTCGACAGCGTCGGCGAGCTCGCGAGGTCCGGCCGGTTCGACACGATCCTCATCGAGTCCACCGGCATCTCCGAGCCCATGCCCGTGGCGGCGACGTTCGACTGGACCTTCGAGGACGGCACGAGCCTGTCCGACCACGCGCGTCTCGACACGATGGTGACGCTCGTCGACGCGGCGGGATTCCTGCGCGAACTGACCGCGGGCGAACGCCTCGACGAACGCGACCTGGCCGCCGCGGAGGAAGACGAGCGCACGATCTCGGACCTGCTCGTGGACCAGGTGGAGTTCGCCGACCTGCTGGTGGTGAACAAGACCGACCTCGTCACCGCCGAGGAGCTGGCCACGCTCGAAGCCGTGCTGCGGCGGCTCAACCCCACCGCGCGGCTGCTGCGCACGCGACACGGCGTCGTCGATCTGGCCGAGGTCCTCGACACGGGCCGGTACGACCCGATCACCGCCGCGCAGGCACCCGGCTGGGCCCAGGAACTCGCGGGCACCCACACCCCGGAGACCGAGGAGTACGGGATCAGGTCGGTCACCTACCGCGCCTCCCGCCCGTTCCACCCCGCCCGGCTCGTGGTGGCGCTGGCCGACTGGGAAGGTGTGTTGCGCAGCAAGGGTTTCTGCCACATCGCCAGCCGGCCGGACGTGCTCGCCGTCTGGTCGCAGGCGGGTCCGAACCTGACGTTCGAGCCCGGTCAGCTGCTCACCACACCGCTGGCCAGGCAGGAACTGGTGTTCATCGGCGTGGATCTCGACGTCGCGGAACCGGGCCGCCGCCTGGATCCCGCGCTGCTCACCGACGAGGAACTGGCGGCAGGTCCTGGCCTCTGGCGGACGTTCGACGATCCGCTGCCGGGGTGGGACACCACCGAACTGCACGAGCACGCCTGATGACGGGCCCGTCGACAGCGGATCCCGCCGCGGCCGAAGCGGTGTTCGCGCCCGCCGAGCAGGCGCTGGTGGACGCGTTGCCGGCCGGCGACGTGGTGGCGGACATCGGGCCGGGCTCCGGGACCACGACGGTGCGCCTCGCCGAGCGAGCGAACCGCGTCTACGCGGTGGACAACGACGAAGCCATGCTCGCCATGGTCCGCGAACGGGCCGAGCGCGCGGGGTTCGGCGACCGGGTGATCACCTTGCGGCACGACCTCGACGACGGCCCGGTTCCGTTGCCGGAGCCGGTGTCGCTGATCTGGTCCGGCGCCTGCGTGCACCACGCGTTGTCGTGGCAGGACGCGGTGAACGGACTCGCCGGGCTGCTCGCACCCGGCGGCGTGCTGGCACTCGGCGAGGGCGGCCTGCCGGCGCGGTGCCTGCCGTGGGACGTGGGCGTGGGCAGGCCCGGCCTCGAAGCGCGCCTGGACGCCGCGCACAACGAGTGGTTCCTGGCGTGGTTCGAGAGCAGGCCCGGCGTCGTGCGGGACGGGCGCGGCTGGCCGGAGCTGTTGCGGTCGGCGGGACTGGGAGACGTCACCAGCCGCAGCGTCCTGCTCGACCTGCCCGCTCCGCTCAGCCCGCCCGCCCGGCAGGTCGCGCTCGCCGAGCTCGCCGCACGGGTCGGCAGGGCGCGGGCGTTCCTCACCGAGACCGATCGCGACACGTGGGATGCTCTGCTCGACCACACCTCGTCCACGTGGCTGGGGCACCGCGACGACCTGGCGCTGCTCACCGCGCGGACCGTCCATATCGGAAGGAAGCATGGCTGACGACCGGCAGACCGAGATCCGCGGCGCTTTCGACGCCGCCGCGGCGGACTTCACCGCCCTGGGCGAGCACCTGTGGGAGCCCATCGGGGCCGCCGCGGTCGCGGTCGCCGATCTCCAGCCGGGAGACCGCGTCCTCGACGCCTGTTGCGGCACCGGGGCTTCCGCGATCCCTGCCGCGCGATCGGTCGGCCCGAGCGGACACGTCGACGCCGTGGACCTGTCCGGCCCGATGATCGACGAGCTGCGACGCCGCTCCGGCGACCTGCCCCAGCTCCAGGCACACCAGGCGGACGTGACCACGTGGGCCACCGGCGGCTACGACGTGGTGCAGTCGGCGCTCGGCATCTTCTTCTTCCCCGACATGACCGCCGGCACCGACCACCTGATCAGCCGGACGCGTCCCGGCGGCCGGGTGGTGTTCACGATCTGGCGGGGCGACTCGATGGCCGCCGCCCGCCGGCACCTGCGCCCTGCCATCGCCGAGGTCACGAACGCCCCACCGGTTCCCCCGCGCCCGCCGCACCTGATCGACCAGATCAACCAGCCGGATCCCTACGCGGCCTGGCTGACCGAACGCGGCCTCACCGACGTCGAGGTCACGGTCCACGAACACGCGTTGACGATGACGCCCGAAGTGGCGTGGCTCGTGATCATCGGCTCCGGCTTCCGCGGCGAGCTGGCCAAGGTGCCCGCCGAACTGCACGACGCCGTGCGCGAGCGCTACCTCGCCTCGCTGGCGAACGAGGGCATGTCGCGGCTCGACGCCACCACGTTGATCGGCACCGGGCGCCGCTAGACGACGTCGTCGGTGACGCCCAGCCCCAGGTGCTCGATGTGGTAGACGGCCTCGTCGAGCAGCATCGCGACGTGGTTGTCGTAGAGGTTGTAGACGATGCTGCGCCCTTGCCGCGTGCCGGTGACCAGCCCCAGCGCGCGCAGCAGCCGCAGCTGGTGCGACACGGCTGACTGTTCCATCTCGACGGCGTCGGCGAGCTCACCGACCGAGCAGGCGCCGTGCCGCAGGCGGGTGAGAATCCGCAGGCGGCTCGGCGTCGCGAGCGCCTGGAGGGTCGCCGCGACCGTCGCCGCCGACTCGGCGTCCAGCTGCGCAGGAGGAGTGCTCCTGCCGTCGATCCCGTGACCCATGTGAGCATCCTACTCACTGAACATATGAAGACCTCTTCAGATGTTCCTGTATGGTTCCCGGCGTGACTTCCACCCTGCTGCCCGACGCGGCGCACCCGACACCCGTCGTCAAGCGCTCGCCGCTCGCGATCACCGAGGTCCGGTGGGCGATCGCGGCGACAGCCCTCTTCCTGCTCGGATTCGCGGTGAAACTCGCTGGCGCTCCGCCGTGGACGTGGTGGGCCCTGCTGCTCGCCTGTTACGCCGCCGGCGGCTGGGAACCCGCACTCTCCGGGCTCAAGGCACTGCGCGAACGCACGCTCGACGTCGACCTGCTGATGATCGTTGCGGCGATCGGCGCGGCATCCATCGGACAGGTCGTCGACGGCGGGTTGCTGATCGTGATCTTCGCGACGTCCGGCGCGCTCGAAGCCGTGCTGACCCAGCGCACCGCCGACTCCGTGCGCGGACTGCTCGACCTGGCGCCGCAACGGGCCTGCCTGCTCACAGACGACGGTGAACGCGAGGTCGACGCGGCGACGCTGCGGATCGGCGACGAGATCCTGGTGCGACCGGGCGAACGGATCGGCGCGGACGGCGAGGTGACGGACGGGCACAGCGATGCGGACGAGGCCTCGATCACCGGCGAACCGCTGCCCGCGCCGAAGCGCCCCGGCAACGAGGTGTTCGCCGGCTCCCTCAACGGCACCGGGGCGCTGCGCGTGCGGGTCACCCGTGATCCTCAGGACTCCGTGATCGCCAGGATCGTCGCGATGGTCGAGGAAGCCTCGGCCACGAAGGCGAAGACCCAGCTGTTCATCGAGAAGATCGAGCAGCGCTACTCGGTCGCGATGGTCGCCGTGACGGTCGCGCTGTTCGCGGTGCCGTTGCTGTTCGGAGCCGCGCTCGAACCCACGCTGCTGCGCGCGATGACGTTCATGATCGTCGCCTCCCCCTGCGCCCTGGTGCTCGCCACGATGCCCCCGCTGCTGGCGGCCATCGCCAACGCCGGCAAACGCGGCGTGCTGGTGAAGTCCGCGGTCGCGATGGAACAACTCGGCACCGTCGACGCGGTGGCGCTCGACAAGACGGGCACCCTCACCGAGGGCACGCCCCACGTCGTCACCGGCCAGGACGAGGTGCTCTCCCTGGCCGCCGCGGCCGAGCAGTACAGCGAGCACCCGATCGGCCGTGCGATCGTCGCCGCCGCACGCGAGCGCGGGCTGCCGATCCCGTCAGCCGCGGACTTCCAGGCCACGCCCGGCGTCGGCGTGACCGCGAGGGTGTCCGGACAGGTGGTCGTGGTGCGCCGACACGACTCTTCCGACAACACCGCCGTCGAGGTCGTCGTCGACGACCGCCGGGCAGGCGTGATCGAGCTCGCGGACCGGGTGCGCCCGTCCAGCGAGGCCGCCGTCGGTGAGCTCGCCGTCCTCACCGGACGGAGCCCGGTCCTGCTGACCGGCGACAACCAGGCTGCGGCGCAACGGGTCGCCGCGAACGTCGGCATCACCGACGTGCGGGCCGGGTTGTTGCCGCAGGACAAGGTCCGCGCCGTGCAGGAGATGAACCACAAGGTGCTCTTCGTCGGCGACGGCGTGAACGACGCGCCCGCGCTCGCCACCGCACACGCGGGCATCGCGTTGGGGCGCAAGGGTTCCGACCTCACCGTGGACACCGCCGACGCGGTGGTGATCGGCGACGACCTCACCGTGGTGCCCGCGGTGGTCGCGCTGGCCCGTCGCGCACGGCGTGTGGTGATCGCCAACCTCGCGATCGCGGGTGCGTTCATCGTCGTGCTGTCGATCTGGGACCTGGTCGGGACGCTGCCGCTGCCCCTGGGTGTCGCGGGTCACGAGGGGTCCACGGTTCTGGTGGCGCTGAACGGGATGCGGCTGCTCAGCGGCCGCTGGTGGAAGCGCTAGCGCGCCGCAGCACCGGCGTCACCCACGCCAGCACCACCCCGGACGCGACCACCGCCACCCCGGCCGCGAGCCCGGCACGCGGATTCCCCACCGCGACCGACACGGTGCCCGCGAGCGCCGCGCCGAGCGGCTGGCCGATGCCCCACGCGATCATCCTGGCCGTCGTGTTCACCCGCGACTGCATCTCCTCCGGCGACACCTGCTGCCGGTAGGTGATCCCGTTGATGACCACGACGGCCTGGGCGGCGCCCCAGTACACCATCGCCGCGCACGTGAGCAGCCAATGTCCGCTCGCGAGCACGAACAGGCCTCCGAGCAGCGAAAGAGGCAACGCCGTCAGCGCCAGCCGGGCGCTACCCCAGCGCTCGGTGAGGCGTGGCAGCAGCCGGGACGCGATGATCGCACCCACACCCCAGCAGCTGAACAACGCGGCCAGCCGCACGTCACCACGCGGCGCGACCCCCAGCACCCGGTCGGCGTACGGCACCAGCAACGCCATCCAGGCACCGCTGCCGACCGAGTGCGTCGCACCGACGAGGGTCAGCGTGCGGACGATCGGCTCGCGCCACAGGAACTTCAGTCCCTCCCGCACGTCGGTGACGATCTCACCGGCTCCCCGCATCGGGCGCGGGTTCGCCATGCTGCTGGCGATTCCCCGCAACAACAACGCCGAGCCCACCGCCGTCAGCGCGTTCACCGCCAGCAACGCGGCCGGCGCGACGACCGCCACCAGCAGTCCCGTCAGACCCGGCACCACGAGTTCCACGACGGTCGTGCGCCCGAAGAGCGTCGAGTAGGCAGCGGTCAGCTTTTCCTTGCCCACCAACGCCGGCAGAGCACCGAAGTTTGCCGCGTCGAAGAACACGAACGCCGTCTGCGTCGCGAACGCCACCACCACGACGTGCGGCGCGCTCAACCCTCCCGCCGCCCACGCGAGCGGCACGCTCAGCAGCACACCGGCGACCGCGAAGTCCAGCGCCACCATCATCTTCCGGCGGTCCAGCCGATCCGCCAGCGCACCGGCCAGCAGGCCGAACACCAGGTACGGCAACGCTTCCGCCGCCGTGACCGCCGCCGTCCAGCCTGCCGACCCGGTCAGCTGGTACACGAGAACCGGCAGCGCCACGGCCGAGACCACGGCGCCGGCGACCGACAACACCCTCGCGGTCAGGTAACGGCTGAAGTCGCGTTTCGACGCGTCGATGCTTTCGGTGATCCCCACGCGAGAAGCATATGACTATCGTGTTCATCTAGGTATGTGTTTGGTCAACACTGAAGCAATGGGGACGATTTCACCCGCGAAGAGCTGCTCGCCCGTGTCCGCTCCGGCCGCGCCACCGTGATCGACGTGCGACCGGCCGAGGAGTACGCCGCCGGCCACATCCCGGCGCCGTGTCCATCCCGCTGGCCGAACTCACCCACCGGCTCGCCGAGCTCCCGGCCGACCAGGAGATCGTCGCGTACTGCCGAGGCGCCTACTGCGTGCTTTCCCACGAGGCCGTCCGGCTGCTCACCGCGCGGGGACGAACCGCCAGCCGCCTCACCGATGGCATGCTCGAGTGGAGGCTCGCGGAGCTGCCGGTGGCGCCCTGAGTCCTGGGGCGCGGGTGGACCTTCTCGCAGCGATCTCAGCTCAGAACAGCCGACCCCTCCACCCAGCACGCCAGCCAAGCAGTGCCCCGACGACCACATCCGCCGCAACCTGAGCCCGGAACGGACACAGCGGGCACCCCGATCACCCGCCACCCAGCCCAGCGCCGCATCCTCACCGTCCTGGTAGCCGCCCAAATCCTCAGCGGCGCGCTGATCACCGACGCCGTGCCGGCTCGAGTCCCGCGCCACCGTGCAGAGGCGCATCGACATGGCGATCGCGGTCGCCGGTGCGACCGGTGGCATGGCTTCCGGTTTCGTCGTCGCGAGTGCCGGCTACCCGCCCTGTCGCTCGCTGGCGGTGTTCTCGTGCTCGCGCTGCTGCCGTTGGTCGCGATCCGAATCAGGGCTTGACCGCGGCCACCCGCTCGACCGTGCCAAGCTTGAGCCGTTCCTGCCGGTGCACCACGAAACCGGTCTGCTCCAGCAACAGGAGCGGCCTGCGGGTCTGGTAGTCGCCGCACATCCGCACGCTCAGCTTCTCCAGCAGCGACTGTCCGAAGTGGACGAGCCGGTGGTGGCTGCCGACGTGGTCGAGGAGCAGAAGCTTCCCGCCGGAACGCAGCACGCGGTGCATCTCGGCGATCGCCTTGCACTCGTCTGGCACACCGCACAGGCCGAGAGTGCAGACGACGGTGTCGAACGAGGCGTCGGCGAACGGCAAGGCCTGCGCGTCGCCCTCGTGCAGTGAGACCTCACGGCCGAGCGAGGCGGCGCGCTCACGGGCGATACCGAGCATCACCGGGCTGAGGTCGAGGCCGGTGACCTCCACGCCCGCCGGATAGTGCTCAAGGTTGCGGCCCGTGCCGATGGCCACCTCCAGCACGGCGCCCGAGGCCTGCGAGCACACCCATTCGCGGCCGCCGCCGAACTGGACGCGTTCGAAGAAGCCGATGTCGCGGTCGTAACGCGGAGCGTAGCGATCCCACACCTCGCGGAGACCGTCGATGCCGGGCTTCCTGCTCATGTCGATGCCCCTTCCGGCAGAGCGTCCACGGCGGCACGGCACACCTCGACGGGATCGCGCACGTCGGCCACATCGGCCGCGGCGGACGCGGCAGCGGCGAATCCGGGATCGTCCAGCACACGACGGACCGCCTCACGCAAACCGTCCACAGTGGCCGGACGGACGATCAGGCCGCTTCCCTGCCGCGCCACCCGGTTGGCCATCTCCCACTGGTCGCCCCCGCCCGGCACCACCACGACGGGAACCGCTGCCCGCAGCGCCTTGACCAGCATCCCGTGCCCGCCGCCGCACACCAGCACCGACGACTCGCGCAGCAGCTCGTCCTGCCTGCCCGGCCCCGACCGCGCCCACTCCGGCAGGCAGGCAGGTGGCGGCGCGAACGTCGACACCACGGCCCGCACTCCCATGTCCCGCAACGCCTCCAGCGTCATCTCGGCCATGCCGGTGGCGCCCGTCCACGCCGTCGACGGGGCGATCATCACCAGCGGGGCGGTCCCCGGTGGTGGCGTCATCCTCGACCGGCTCGCCTCCCACAGCAGCGGACCGACGACGTGGGCGTTGTCCGGCCAGTCCTGGCGCGGCACCTCCAGAGCGGGCAGCGTCGCGATCAACCGCACCACGGGCCCCGGCCCTCGCGGGGGAAGGCCGACCCGCTGCCGCACGACGGCGCGTTGCCGCTCGCCCTGGCGGATCGACCTGGCGGTCATCGCGCGGAGCACCGCGTCCCGCAGCCGGCCGCGCACCCCGGTTCCCGGAGCCAGGCCGCTGCCCATGGGCGGGAGCCAGCGAGACGGTTCGTAGAGCGGATGTGGCGACAGCTGCGCCCACGGCACACCGAGCAACTCCGCGGCCATGCTCGCGCCCAGCGCCAGAACGTCGCACACCACCAGATCCGGCGCGAGAGCGGCCAGCTGCGGGGTGAGTGCCGTCGCCAGGACCGCGGCCTGGTCGTGCAGCGCACGGCCGATGTCCGGCGCGTCCCGCAGGTCGGCCAGCGACAGGCCGGTGACCCGGGACGCCGTGATCCCCTCGCCCACGGCGGCGTCGACCCACCGGCCTCCGGTGAGCAGGACCGGAGTGTCCCCGGCCTCGGCGAACCTCAGGCACAACGCCATCGCCGGGACGACGTGGCCCGGATCGCCCCCTGAGACGACAGCTACCCGCACGCCCGCCAGTCTGCCCGCCTCAGAACGTTTTGCTGAAGTGCAGCGCCGGGATGACGTAACCCGAACTCAGGTAGAGCCGGTGGGCGTCGTGCCGTGGCGTTCCGGAGTCCAGGTGCACTCCCGCGCAACCGAGCCGGCGGGCCTCCTCGTCGACCCAGCTCAGCAACGCGCTCGCGTGGCCCTGCTTGCGCGCGGACGGGAGAGTGCTCAGGTCGTCGATGTAGAGGTGCGATCCGGCGTAGAGGTTCGTCATGTGGCGGAATCCCGCCACCGCGGCGACCCTGCCGGCCGGATCGAAGGAGGCGACGAGCCGGTAGCCCTCCTTGCGCTGGATCCGCACCGCCGAGACGAAGGCGTCCTCGAACGTGAGATGCGGGCGGAGTGCACGCATCGCGTCGTACGCCAGCGCGGTGTTCTCGTCGTTCAGCTCGCTGATGGTCACACCGCTGATCGTCCGCGACGAAGTGGCCTCTCGGGATACCCAGTCGGCGAGTATCCTGAAAGGCCACTTGGTCACCTGCGCGGCGTCAGCTTCCGGTCAGCGAGATCGCCAGGTCCGCGATCGGCAGCGGGAACTGCCCGAGGTTGGTCGCGGTCCCGTTGAGCAGGTTGACGCTGTACAACGACGACGTGCCGTTCGATGCCATCAGGGCGGCGAAGCCGACCGATGAAACCGCTTTCCCGTTGCTCAGCGTGCTGTAGATGTCGAAGCCCGCGTTGCTGGCCGCGTCGACGGTGAGCTTGCCGGTCGCGCTCAGCAGCCCGTTGTTGGCCGGCGCCTGGATGAGCACCTCGTCGGTCGCCGTGCCGATGCCGAACAACGTGGTCGCGGTCTCCGGGTTCAGGTCGTTGTTCGTGTAGGCGGAGGCGGTGACGCCCCTGGTCGGCCCGAGTGCCGGCGGGGTGGACAGGATCGCGTCCTCCGTCGTGGTGTGGTCACCGAGGTTGTGCCGCAGGTTCTGGCCCATGTCGCTGGTCACCCGGAGCCGGTCGGCCGCCGGGTTGAAGTCGACCCCGAAGTTCGTGCCCCACAGCGGAACCGACAGTTGCGAGACCTTCGTGATGATCGGGTTCGGCTGCGAGGGCAGGTTCGGGAGCTTGACCGTGTAGATGCCTCCCTTGTTGCCCACCAGGTACAGCAGACCGTCCTGTACGCGCTGGTCGAGGCCGATCGCCGCGGTGTCGCCCGAGAAGCCCTGGATCTGCCGCACCCAGTTCAGCTCCTGCGGCAGATCGGTGGTGAACGTGACCATCAGCGTGCCGTCCGCCGAAATCCCGAACGCTCTCAGTCCCGACGGCTGCGCGACACTGCTGTTCCCGCCGGCGACCACGGCCGCCGCCACCGACACCGCCACGGCCGCCGCGGCGGCAACCTTCTTGATCCGTGCCCTCATCAGCCCACTCCCCTGTGCCAAATTCCTTGGGGCACAAGCTATTCCAGGGGACTGGACGTCGACTGGACGGCAGCGGCCCGCGCCCGTCCCGGAACACGGGCGGGTTCCGGGACGGGGCTCGCTGCCGGCCGGGAGTGTTCAGCTTCCGGTCAGCGAGATCGCCAGGTCCGTGATCGGCAGCGGGAACTGCCCGAGGCTGGTCGCGGTCCCGTTGAGCAGGTTGATGCTGTAGAGCGACGACGTGCCGTTCGGTGCGACGAGAGTGGCGAAGCCCGCCACGGACACCGCCTTCCCGCCGGACAGAGTGCTGAAGATGTCGAAGCCCGCGTTGCTGCCGGCGTCCACCGTGAGGCTGCCGGTCGGAGCCAGCGTGCCGTTGTTCGCCGGCGACTGGATCAGCACCTGGTCGGTCATCGTGCCGATGTCGAACAGCGTGGTCGCGGTGCCGGGGTCCAGGTCGTTGTTCGTGTAGGCCGCCGCGGTGACGCCCTTGGTGGCTCCCGGCGTCGGCGGGGTGGACAGCATCGTGTCCGCGACCGTGCTGTGCGCGTTGAGGTCGTGGCGCAGGTTCTGCCCGGTGTCGCTGGTCACCCGGAGCCGGTCGGCCGCCGGGTTGAAGTCGATGCCGAAGTTCGTGCCGTGCAACGCGACGGTCAGCTGCGACACCTTCGTGATGATCGGGTTCGGCTGCGAGGGCAGGTTCGGGAGCCTCACCGTGTAGATGCCTCCCTTGTTGCCCACCAGGTACAACAGGCCGTCCTGCACGCGCTGGTCGAGGCCGATCGCCGCGGTGTCACCCGAGAAACCCTGGATCTGCCGCACCCAGTTCAGCTCCTGCGGCAGGTTCGTCGTGAACGTCACCATCAGCGTGCCGTCCGCCGAGATCCCGAACGCTCTCAGGCCGGACGGCTGAGCAGCGCTGCTCCCGCCGCCACCGATCACGGCCGCCGCCACCGAGGCGACGACGGCCGCCGCGGCGACACCCCTCTTGGTTCGCGCCTTCATCAGTTCCTCCCCTGTTGGAAAACCCTGCGGCACAAGCTATTCGGCACGACTGGACGTCGATTGGACGCGGGTTGGACCTCCCTTGCGGACATCCGGCTGCAGGCACCACATTGGAAGCACACGATTTCGAGGGGGAACACGATGAAAGCGACGATCATCGGATGTGCGGTCGTCCTCTTCGCCGGGCTGCCGACCACCACTGCCCAGGCGGCCGAGGAGAAGTGCGAGACGCCGCTGCTGACCTCCGAGACGGTGCGGCTCGCCGAACCCGGCAAATGGAGCTACACCTACCAGGTCTCCTGGTGCGTGGACGAAGGACGGATCACCTTCATCACGCCGCACGTCACACACGAGGCAGACGGCACCACGTGCGTCTGGGTGACCAACGCCGAGGAGTACGAGAAGCCCGTGCCGAACGGCGACGGAGCCTGGGAGACGTTCAACATGTCCGAGTTCTCCTGCAAGAACTCCGCCGGCAGGCCGGCGAGCGTGACCCCGTGGGCCAAGATCATCATCCAGCCGAACGGTGCCAGTCACATCCCGGAGAAGGGAATCGGCGACCGGATCGTGGAGTAGTCACCCGCCCGCCCGCTCCAGCACGGCGAGCGTGAACGCTTCGGCCTGGCGATGGCCGGTCTCCCGGTGGATCTCGAGCGCGCGCGACGCGTGGCTCGCGCTGTCGCGCGGTTTCCCGGACGCCAGCAGGATGCCGGCGAGAGCGGCCATCGCCTGACCTTGCAACGCGCGGTAGCCCCCGCGTTCAGCGAGGTCGAGCGCATGCCTCGCACGCTCGACGTCCGAGGTGACCGTCGCCAGGCCGATGAGGATCTCGATCTCCGGGTACCGGTCTCCGGTGTTGCGCACGAGGTCGAGTGCCTGGCGGTAGTGGCGGATCGCGTCCGCCCGGTGCCCGAGCCGGTGGTCCGCGGTGGCCAGCACGGCGAGTGCCTCCACCTCGATCCGGGGATCACCGGTCTCCTGCGCCTGGACGAGGCCGGTGCGGGCGAACTCCAGTGCCTCCCGGCCACGGCCGAGGTCGAGGTACGTCGCGGCGAGCCTGCTGCGCGTCTGGGCCTCGCTGCTGCGGTTGCCGCCCTCGCGGTGCAGGGCGAGCGCGCGGATCAGCAGCTGGGCCGCTTCACCCGGCAAACCGCGGAGGCGCTGCACGTGACCGAGATTGCCGAGGTTGATCGCCTCGCCGTAGCGGGACCTGATCTGCCGGTGCCGGTTCAACGCCAGGGTGTAGTGCTCCGCCGCCTGCGCCAGCCGGCCCATCTCCCAGTGGACGAGGCCGAGGTTGCCGAGTGCGACGGCCTCGCCCGCCGACTGGCCGATGCTCCTGCTCACCTCCAGGCAGCGGCCGAACCTGGCCGCGGCGGCTTCGAGCCGGCCGGACTGCCAGTAGACGCAGCCGAGGTTGCCGAGCACCGCGGCCTGCGCCTCGACCCAGCCCGCCTGCCGCGCCAGCAGTTGCGCGTGCGTGTAGTGCCGCACGGCCTCGCGGTACCTGCCCTGCCGGAAGTACAGGTCGGCGAGGCTGAGCCGGCCGGCGGCCCGTGCCCTGGGGTCGCCCGCCTCCTCGGCGGCAGCGAGCCCGGCTTCCGCCGTGGCGAGCCACTCGACCCGGCGAGTGGACAACCAGAAGTAGCCGCGCAGGGCGTCCGCGAGCAACCACGTCGTGGGACGGGGTCCCGACCGGACCGCGGCGACGAGGTTGCCGCGTTCGGCGTCCAGCCAGCTCGTCGCCTCCGCTGGTCCGGTGACGCCGGCGGGTGTCCTGGCGTCGAGTTCGGGTACCGGCAGGCGCAGCATGTGCGGGTAGAGGTGCCGGGCCGCGGTGTCGACGGCGTGCAGGTACCAGTCGTACAACCGCCGCAGGGCCGACTCGCGGTCCGCCGGTGTCTCCTGGCTCGACGCCTGTTCGGCGGCGTAACGCCGGAGCAGGTCGTGGAAGCTGTAGCGACCGGGTGCGCTGGGCTCGACGAGGTGCGCCCCGGCGAGGCGGTCCAGCAATGGTCCGGGGTCCGTGCCGTTGAGCGCCGCGATCGCCTCCGTGCTGGCGTCGAGTCCGGGGATGAGGCTCAACAGGCGGAACAACCGCTGCGCCGCCGCGGGCAGTGCCGCGCAGGAGAGGTCGAACGCCGCTCGCACCGCGGCCTGCTCGTCGCCGGGCACCGCGAGGGCGGTCAGCACGTTGCCCTCCCTCAGCTCCAGGACGTAGTCGTCGATCCCGTAGCCGGGACGGTCGGAGAGGTTGGCGGCCGCGATCCGCAACGCGAGCGGCAGGTAGGCACACAGCTTGGCGAAGTCCGCTGCCGCCGCCGGCTCGGCTCTGACCCGGCCGGGCCCGAGCACGGAGGCCAGCAGTTCCAGCGCGTCATCGGGGTTGAGCACGTCGAGCGTGAGCTGACGGGCGCCGTGCATCGCGACCAGGCCGGTCATCCGGTCGCGGCCGGTCACCACCACGAGGCAGCCGGGACCGGCGGGCAGCAGCGGCCGGACCTGGTCCGGCCCCGCGGCGTTGTCCAGCAGCACCAGCATCTTCCGGTCCGTCGTCAGGGTGCGGAACATCGCCGACGCCGCCTCCACGTCGACCGGCACGCGCTCGGCGGGAACGTCCAGCGCGGACAGGAACTGGGCGAGCACCTCGATCGGCCGCGCCGCACCGCCTCTGGTGTGCCCGCGCAGGTTCGCGTAGAGCTGCCCGTCGGGGAACCGGTCGCTGACGCGGTGTCCCCAGTGCACGGCGAGCGCCGTCTTGCCGACGCCCGCGGTGCCGGAGATCGCGGCGATCGCCAGCGCGCCGCCGGGGCTCGCGGGCACCAGATCGTCCAATGTGGACAGCTGTGCCGTCCGCCCGGTGAAGCCCGCCGGCCGCGCCGGCAGCTGCCGCGGCACCCGCGGCACCGGACGCGACTGTGCCGCGGCCGTCCTGCCGTCGTCGTGCAGCAGCGTCGCGTGGGCGGCGCGGAGCTCCGGACCCGGGTCGATGCCGAGCTCTTCGACGAGCCGGTCCCGCACCTCGTGGTAGGTCTGGAAAGCCTTGGCCCGGTGTCCTGCGGCGTGGTACGCGCGGATCAGCCGGGCCTGCGCGGATTCGTCCAGCGGCTGTTCGGCGGCGGCCTCCGCCATCTCGGGCAGCACCTCCGCCGCCGCACCGATCGCGATCATCGCGTCGCCGTGCCTCGCCACCACCTCACGGTGCTTCGCGATCAGCGACACGACCTTCGGATGCGTGGCGAGCAACGGGATGTCCGCGACCGGCCGCCCGCGCCACAACGCCAGCGCCTCGCCCAGCCCTGCTGCGACGTGGTCCCACCGGTCGTTGCGATAGGCCTCGTTCGCCTCGGCGACCAGGCTGCGGAACGTGGTCAGGTCGACGGTCACGACGGCCTGGTTGACCGCGTAACCGCCGTTGACGTAGGGCAGGACCTCGCTGCTCGACCGGGACGACCGGCCCGGCTCCAGCAACCGCCGCAGGTGTTTGACGTGGGTCTGCAGGACGTTCACGGCGCTGCGCGGTGGTCGCTCACCCCACAGGGCGTCGATCAGGCTCCCGGCGGCCACCGGCTCGCCCTCCGCGAGCACGAGCAGTCCCAGCACAGCTCGCCGGGCGGGTGGGCCGAGCTCGAGTTCCGCACCGTCTTTCCACGCCCGCATCGAACCCAGCACCTGGATTCGCACAGACCTCGTTGCCACTGTCCTGAACGTAATTAACGGACAGCTGTGCCACAAGGACAACAGTCCAACGCCCTCCGCTGGGACCCGATATTGGGTCCGCTCAGCCCATTCCCCGCACAGCCAACCGGTGGTGCCCCCGGCCCCGGCCGCCGATCCGGTGGGTGACCCGGGACCTAGCTGCACCGTCAGCGCCGAACGACCGCTGCACCGAGCTTTCCGCGACAACCATTTGGCGCACCGTTTCCCAGAAACCGGGGCGTGCGTGCGGAAATCATTGATCGCGACATATTCGCGGCGAATGGGGTCACGGCTGCGCACACCCGGACCTGGGCGGGAATTGACTGGACGAATCCTCGGGTTCGGCCGAAGTGCTCGCGCCGGCCCCGGACCCTGTGCCACTCTTGTCGTGGGGGGCAGTACTGGGGGAGGTACTGGGGCATGTGGTTTTTCCGATTGCTCGGACCATTTCGGCTGGAAAGCGGCGGTACGGAGATCGCGGTCGGCACACCGCAGACGCGCACCGTGCTGGCCTTGCTCGTGTGGCACGCCAACGAGGTCGTCCCGCTCAGCCGGATGATCGACGAACTGTGGGGTGCCAGGCCGCCGTCGTCGGCGAAGGTGCAGCTGCAGGGCATCATCTCGCGGCTGAGGAGACTGCTCGGCCGCGAGCGGATCACGACCGCGCCGACGGGATACGTCCTGCACGCCACCACGGCGGAGCTCGACGTCGAACTGGTCCGCGCCGATCTTGCGAGAGCGCGCTCACTCATCGCGGACGGTGAGGTGGCGCTCGGCGCGAGCACGCTGCGTGCGGCGCTCGGGCGATGGGACGGGCCGGTCGACCCGCCACTCGTCGAGTCCGTCGCCTGCCGGCTCGACGAACTGCGGATGACCGTGCTGGAGGAGCGCATCGACGCCGAACTCCTGCTGGGCGGCAACGCCGACCTGATCGGCGAGCTGACGGCGGTGGTCGCGGGACACCCGCTGCGGGAACGGTTTCGCGCCCAGCTGATGACCGCGCTGGCCCGGCGCGGCAGGGTGTCGGAGGCCCTCGACGTGTTCCACTCGTTCCGCCGCACGATGGTGGCCGAGCTCGGCGTCGAACCGTCCGCACGACTGTGCTCGCTGCACACGCGGATCCTGCGCGGCGAGCAGGACACGCGGCCTGCGTTTCCGATGCCGCGCAAGGCACATCGGCCGCGGCAGCTACCACCGGCACTGCCCGACTTCGTCAGCCGTGCCGATCTGCTGACCGAGCTCTCGGACGTGCTGACCGGCGCCTGGACGCGGCCTCCGCTCGTGGTGGTGTCCGGCACGGCAGGGCTCGGCAAGACGTCGTTCGTCGTGCAGCTCGCCCACCAGGTGCGCGAGCGCTTCCCGGACGGCCAGCTCTTCGCCTCGCTGCGCGGTGACGACACGATGGCCGCGTTGCGGCAGTTCGTGCGCGCGCTGGGCGTTCCCGCGGATCTCGTGCCATCCGCCGAAGACGAGTGCTCGGCCCTGTTGCGGGACCTGCTGGCCGGACGCGAGGTGCTGCTCGTCGTCGACAACGCGGGCGACGCCGGTCAGGTGCGGCCGTTCGTGCCCGCCGAACCCGGCTGCGCGGTCCTGGTGACGAGCAGGCGTTCGCTCACCGAACTCGAAGGCGCCCGGCTGGTCCGGCTCTGCTTGTTCGACGCGGCCGAGTCCGCCGAGCTGCTCACCAGGATCACCGGCGCACCACCGGGAGAAGCGCTGGTGGCCAGGTGCGGTGGCCTGCCGCTCGCGCTGCGGATAGCGGGAGCACTGCTACTCGACCGTCCACACTGGACCAGCGACGACCTGGCCGCGCGGCTGTCGGACGAACGCACGAGGCTCGACTGGCTGGAGGCGGGCGACCTCGACGTGCGGGCCAGCTTCAACGCGAGCTACCGGCAGCTGCCCGCGCCGCACCAGACGTTGTTCCGGCGCATGGGGCTGCTGCCCGCAGCACCGGTACCCGGCTGGCTCGCGGCCGCTCTGCTCGACACCGGGCAGGACCACGCCGAACGGGTGCTGGAGGACCTCGTCAGCTGGCACCTGGTGAGCGCGGTCGACCGCGGCCCGACGATCCGTTACGGCATGCATGACCTGGTGCGGTGCTTTTCGGTGGAGCAGGCCGAAACCGAGCAGGAACGGGACGCGGTGATCACCCGGGCACGGGCGGCCATCGCCAGGGTTGTCGCCTTTTCGACAGCCGCCCGATGACCAGGCCCTAACAGACGCGGAGGGACGAGACCTTGTTCCGCGCGGGCGCGGGCAGGTCTCCTTCCTCACCGGCTTCCACGACGTCCAGGAGGCCCCGGAAGCCGCGCAGGTCGTACAGGCACCACCGCGAGCTGGTGCGGTTCCGCACGCTCTCGATGTTGTTGTCGGCCTGGCCGCCCAGTTCGAACGCACCGGTCGCGAACGTGGCGGACGTACCGGTGTGGCCGGGATCGGTCCACGCGCAGAACCGGTTTGCGGGACACTGAGCTGCGGCAGCGGTGGAGGCGAAGGCCGGGGCCGCCGCGAACAGCGACCCCGCCATCACCGCACCGGCCACCAGCGCTGTTGCTCTGCCGGTAACCACGGTTCCGTCTCCCGTCAGCAGGTCTTCAGCGACGAGATCCGGTTGCGGTACTCCGGCTTGATGTTCCCCTGCTCACCCGGCAGCACGTCACCGAGGAAGCCCGAGTAGTTCGCCCCGTCGTAGAAGCAGAACCGCGAACCGCTGCGGTTCCACGCGCTCTCGGCGGTGTTGTTCAGTCCGCTCGGGCCGGGAGCCGCACCGAGGTTCGCGTCCCCGTTGGCGAAGTAGCCGATCCCGCCGTTGCCGTCGAGGCCGGTCCAGATGCACATCCTGGCGGCGGGACAGTCGCTCCACGCCGCGGCGGACACGTCGTTGGCCTCGATGAGCGACGGCGAGGGCGCGGCGCTCGCGGGCAGCGACACCAGTGACGCGGCGAACGCCGCACCGGCCAGCACCATCATCGTTTTGCGGATCAAGAGAATTCCCCCTTCTCTGCGAGGCGATCTCGCCTCGGCACCAAGACTGGGGAACCGCGCTATCCGAACACTAACCACCACTAACCGTGAGCAGGGCGGCGAGTGCGGCGGCACGGTCGCGCAGGGAGGCGCGCAACCACTGCGGGGCCAGGACTTCCGCGTTCGTGGACAGCTGCCACACCGCCCATTCGGCGTGCCTCGCGTCCTGGAAGGTCACCTCCAGCCGCAGCCAGCCGTCCGCGCCGGTCTCCTCGGTCAGGACGGCCACCGCCATCAGGTCGCCCCGCCTCGCCGGGTCCAGCCGGAGCAGCACGGTCACCTGGTCGTCGCCGGCACGGAACCGCGCGCTGCGTTCCTGCCACGCCCGGTCCAGGTCGACCCGGTCCGGTCGCTCCGCCGGCTCGGGCAGTTCCTCCGCGGCCACGATCCGGGACAGCCGGTAGGTGCGGTCCTCCCCCGACCTCGTGGCCAGCAGGTAACCCTGCTCCCGCACGGTGACCAGGCCGATCGGGTCCACCGTGCGCCACTTCGGCTGCTGACCGGCGGCCGCGTAGTGGATGCGGAGCTTGTGGCCCGCGAAAACCGCGCGCCGGACCTCGGCCACAACGGCGTCGGGCACCTCGTCGGTGATCTGCCGGCGGGCGAGGAGGTCGGTCTCCGGGTCGATGAGCAGCCGCTGGGCGGCGTCGGCGGCGGTGGCCCGATAACTCTCGGGCAGCGCGTCCACCACCTTGCGCATCGCCGAGGCGAGTGCCGTGCCGAGGCCGAAGGCCTGTGCGCCGCGCCGTGATCCGGCGACCAGCAGTGCGAGTGCCTCGTCGTGGTTCAGCCCGGTGAGCTCGGTCTGGAAACCCGGCAGCAGGGCGAAACCGCCGTGCCGGCCGCGTTCGGCGTAGACGGGGACGCCGGCCGCGGACAGCGCGTCGATGTCGCGCAGCACGGTGCGGGTGGACACCTCCAGCTCGCGGGCGAGGGCGGTCGCGGACATCCGGCCGTGCCGGCGCAGCAGCAGAACCAGCGAGACCAACCGGTCGGCACGCATGGGAAAACCCTACGGGAATACACGACACAGGATGTCGTGATTCATTGGCAGGGTGATCCACATGACGAGCAGGACAGTGGCCACCGAGCCGAACGATCTGGGCAGGTTCTTCATCGAACGCGGCAACGCGGGCGACGTCGACGGACTGGTGGCGTTGTACGAACCGGACGCCGTGCTGGCGTTCCCGCCCGGCAACATCGCCACCGGGCACGCGGAGATCCGCAAGGTGTACGAGCAGTTCGTCGCCGCCGCACCGGAGCTGCTGCCGGGCAGGCAGCACCCGGCGCTGGTGAGCGGCGACCTGGCGCTCACGGCGTCCACGCTGACCACCGGTGAGATGACGGTCGAGGTCGCCCGCCGTCAGCCGGACGGGTCGTGGTTGTGGGTCCTGGACCAGCCGGTGCTGGTGCCGTGACAGGGTGGCGGTGGGCCCGGCGCGACCAGGCCCACCGCCGTCCACAATGGAGGTTGTGACGATGAGGCGCATCGCGACGATCGGTGTCTACGGCTTCACGGCGGAAACCTTCGCCGAGAAGCTCACCAGCGCGGGCGTGGGGTTGCTGCTCGACGTCCGCCAGCGCCGCGGTGTCCGCGGCTCTGAGTACGCCTGGGCGAACTCGGCGCAGCTCCAGCGCCTGCTCGCCGCGGCGGACATCGGTTATCGGCACGTGAAGGAGCTCGCGCCGACGACGGAGATGCGTCAGCTCCAGTACCGCGAGGACGACCGGCAGGGCGTGGGCAAGCGCGACCGGGTCGCCCTGGCGCCCGAGTACACCGAGCACTACACCCGCGAGATCCTCGACCCGTTCGACCTCGGTGCACTTGTGGCCGAGCTGCCGAGCTCGACCACGACCGGGTTGCTCTGCGTCGAGCGCGACCCGGAGGCGTGCCACCGCTCACTCGTGGCCGCACGCCTGCACACCGATCACCGCCTGCCGGTCACCGACCTCCGTCCCGACCAGGGCCTGAACTACTTGTAGCGCGGGTGGGTGGTGTGCCATTCGAAGCCGCCGCCCATCCAGGCCTTGGTGCCCTTCAGGAACCGGTGCAGCTCCACCGATGGCACCGCGAGCAGCGCCCTGTGGCCCGCCTCGAAGTCGCGCACCAGCTGGTTGTGCAGCTTCACGGTCCGTGCGGTGGCCTCGGCGATCGAGCACTCCCGGTCCGCCGCGATCTGCAGCACCATGTTGCAGACCGGCTTCTCGTCGGCGGCGTCCTTCTCCACCGACACCAGGTCGTTGACGATCACCGACGCCGTGCCCGCGGCGGTCAGCAGCTGCCGCACGCGCGGGTCGTAGTACAGCGGCGCGGGCAGCTCGTAGCCGCCGACCGCGTCGATCAGGGTCATCGACGTGTAGAACGTGTCGTGCTGGCGCGTCGCGAGGTACTGCCACGCCGGCGGGTAGTTGCCGGTGTGCCGCCAGGCCGCGTAGGCGCTCCACGACACGAACATCGCGAACGTCGAGTAGCAGACCCGTTGCACCACAGTGGGTGTGCTGCGGGACGACAGGTGCGCGATGCCCGAGCGCAGGCCGACGAGCACCGGGTCCGCCGCCAGCACCTCCTCCAGCTCCTCGGTGAACTCGGCGGCGGGCGCCACCGGGTCCATCGCGGCCATCGCCAGCGCCAGCCTGGGCGGTAGCTCTGCCGGGATCGCTCCCATCTCGGTGCTGTCGGCGTACAGGTCGTCGGCGGCCCACCACGCCGCGTTCAGCCTGGCGGCGATCAGCAGCTGCTCGACGTCGTCGGTGTCCACGTGGGTCAGCACGGCGAGCCTGCCGAACATGCCGCCCAGGAACCGTTCGGGCTTCTCGAAGCCGCAGTCCCCCGCCCACGCGACGAGCCGCTCGTCGACGGCGGCGGCCAGCAGGTCGTCCTCGCGTTCGACCACCGGCACGTACAACGGCGGCGCCGTGCCGTCACCCCACGGTCGTTCCGCATAACCGGGCTCCGGCGGCAGGTCGACGGCCTCTGGCCGCCCGAGCCGGGCCGCGGAGGTGCCCAGCCCGGACGGCCCGGAGAGGAGATCCCGCATCAGACGCGGTCCGCGGCGATCAGCAGGTAGTGGAAGCTGCCCTCCCTGTACGCGGTGAGGAACGGGTCCTCGATGCCGGTCGCGACCGACGACTTCGCGCGCAGCTCCCAGTACGGGATGGTCTCCGGCGTCAGGTCGACCACGCTGATCGGCACGAAACCGTTGTCCGCCAACGCCTTGAAGTACTCGCTGCGCGGGTGGATGTTGCAGATGTAGTGCTGGTCGATCTGGCTGACCGCACGCGAGCGGCCGCCCGTCAGGTCGTTGTAGCAGCCGGTGATGCAGACGTACCGGCCGCCGGGCGCGATCAGCCGCGCGAACTCGCCGTACAGCTGCTGCAGGTCCACGTACATCGTGGTCTCGTTGGTCCAGATGCCGTTGAACGCGCCGGTCTCGAAGCCGGTGTCGAGCATGTTCTTGAAGTGGAACCGGACCCGGTCGGCGACACCGCGTTGCACGGCCTGGTCGTTCGCGAACGCCACCTGCTGCTCGGAGATGCTGACGCCGTCGACCTCGCAGCCGAACCGGCCGTTGGCCATGAAGCTCGTGCCGCCGCGGCCGGAGCCGCCGTCCATCAGCCTGCCACCGAGCGGGATGTCGCCGAAGTGGTTCAGCAGCACCTCGGCCTGCGCGGTCTCGAGCCTGTGCATCTCGGCGATGATCGCCTCGTCGCGAACCTCCGCCGGCGCTTCCAGCACGGCCGGGTCGTACGCGCCGAGCCCGTAGTGGTGGTGGTAGAGACCGTCCACCTCACCGAGCTATGTTGACCGGGTCCTTCTCCCGGTTCCAGTAATCCGCGACGGAACGCTGGTAATCGGTGCGCAGAACCGGCTTCACAGTGGGGCTCGCCATGACCTGTGGTGCTCCTGTTCGTTGGAACGCTCGCTGCCGAACAGCCATCGACCTTTGCAGCTGTCGGCCCAGGCGGCGATCCGCCGTTCAGGGTTGGTTCGGTCACGAACGGGTGCGCGGAAAAGCGTGCTGCGGTGGGCCTCCCAACCCGCACAACCCCGCCGGTACCCCCACCTCCGTGGGCTCCTTTCGCCATCCGGATGACTGTAAGGGCAAGATTCCACGCCATCACGACAGAAATCCTGGCGCGAGGCCACCGGTCGGCCGCGGCGCCCTCGGCTCGCAATCAGCCCAATCGGCTCGCACGATTCAGAACCGTGAGCTGCTCCGAGAACTCTCCGAACAGGCAGAAAACCGTCATTGAAAACCGTTTCAGGATTACCTGATTCAGGAATGTGAATGTTTGACACATATGCAACCATCGTCTACAAAGAAATAGCCCCCGCCCTGCCGAAGAGGGTTATCAATGACGCGAACCTCCATACCCCTGCTAACACTGCTCTTAATCGGTTCACTCGCGGTTCCGGCAACCACGGCGACCGCCGTACCTGCACTGACGGGCCTGGATGTCTCGTCAGCCAACCGACGTTCCCCCATTTCCGGCCTGTACGACTGGTCGAAGGCGGGGTATCGCGGCAATGGCGTGCTGCCCGGAAACAATGAGCTGAACCCGAGCGCGAGTTGTCAGATCACCGAGGCGGAACTCGCCACTCAGTTCAACGTCCGTCCGAACGACTCCGCCGACGACAGTGCCGGGCTGCAGGCCGCGATCGACTCCATCAGGACGCAGTGCTCGCCGACCGCGAGCTATTCGAAGCTCAGCCTCATCACGCTGCCCCCCGGCGAGCTGAGGGTCTCGAAGGAACTGCACGTCGACGCCGACTACCTGATCATCAGAGGTGCCGGCGCGACCACCACGAAGGTGGTCTACACACCCGACGCCAACACCCGCTACGACGCGCTCACCCCGGACGGCTCGGACTGGGACGAGGACGGGATGACGTTCGGGCAGGGCAAGGGCGGCTGGCTGTGGCCGGGCCGCGGCCTGTTCCGGGTCCAGTCGCGCGGCGTGCACACCGCCTACGCGAGCGACTACGCGGCGGCTCCCGAGAACCGCAAGGACATCTTCGAAGGCACGATCAACGTGCACTGGAAGGCCGGCACGAAGGTGCGCGCCGCAGCGAAGGCCGGTGACCGGTCCATCCAGGTCCAGTCGGTCACGAACATCAAGCCGGGGGCGCTGGTCAACGTCCGCGCCGCGAACTCGGTGAAGTTCTACGAGCAGCAGTTCGCCACCGGGACGCCGTACCCGATGCTGAACATGCACATGCGCCAGCAGATCTTCACCGTGGTGTCGGTGTCGTCGAACACCGTCACGCTCGACAAGCCGCTGGAGTTCGACGTCCCGGTCAACTCCACCTCGGACGGTTCACCGGCGATCGACGGGACGACCTACGACTCCAAGGTGTCGCCGCTCGTGGACCCGGTTGTCGGCATCGGGTTCGAGAACTTCGGCTTCACGCAGGCGATGCCGAGCCTCAATCCCGCCGAGGCCGTCAACAACTACGGCAACATGGCGCCGGCCGACGCGATGCACGGCATCGTCTTCAAATGGGCGGCGAACTCGTGGGTGAAGGGCATCCGCGCGGAGATGACCGGGTCGCACCCGATCGTCACCGAGGAGGCCAAGAACCTGCAGATCGTCGACAACCACCTCGACGGCTCGTGGAACAAGGGCAAGGGCGGCAACGGCTACTTCCGCGGTTCGCGGGTGTGGGACTCGCTCTACGCCGGCAACACCTCGCGCAACCTGCGGCACTTCACGTTCCAGTGGTCCGCGTCGGGCAACGTCGTGGTGGGCAACGACTTCGACTCCGACCTGAACCTGCACGGCGGGTGGGAGCGCAACAACCTGTTCGAGCTCAACACGGTCCGCGTCTCCTACGCCCACCGCTCCGGCAACTGCCGCGCGAACTGCGGTGAGGAAGGCGGCGGCGGTCCCGACGACTCGAACTGGTTCCCGATCTGGTGGGGCGCCGGCAAGAAGGCGGTGAGGTGGTCGGGTGCCACCGGGCCGCGCAACGTGTTCTTCAACAACGAGATGACCAAGCAGCTGGCCGCGGACGGCGCCTACCAGCCGTACTACCCCGACCGGCAGCGGATCTACCAGTTCGGCTGGAACGGCAGCGCCTACAAGCACCTCGACATCGGTGGCACTCCGATCGCGGACTGGGCGAAGAACGAGCAGCGCGACTACACCGGCGGTCACGGCGTGGACAACTCCAGGACCGACTCGGCGAAGTCGTTGTTCCTCAGGAACGTTCCGGGTTCCACCGAGCCACCACCCGGTGAGGAGACGCCCGGCACGGTGACCACCGCCGAGCAGCTGAAGGCCGCGCTGGCCAACGCGAAACCCGGCGAGACCATCACGCTCGCACCCGGCACCTACCGAGGCTCGTTCGTGACGACGAAGGCCGGCACGGCGAGCGCGCCGATCACGCTCACCGGCCCGTCGACCGCCGTGCTGGTCAACGACGGCCCGTCCGGCACCGCACCGACCCCCTGCCCGGTGCCGACCGCGGGCTGGGACTCGGGCTACGGCCTGTGGCTGTACAACGCGCCGTACTGGAACATCAAGGGAATCACCGTCGCGGAGTCCAAGAAGGGCATCATCCTCGACAACTCCCACCACGTCACGATCGACGGCGTCACCGTCCGCAGGACCGACGAGGAAGGCGTGCACTTCCGGCGCTCCTCCGCGGACGGTGTCATCAAGAACTCGACGATCACCGACGCCGGCGTCGTGACGAAGGACTACGGAGAGGGCGTCTACATCGGATCGGCGAACTCCAACTGGAAGTGCCACGGCAACTCCGGCGGCGTCGACAGGTCCGACCGCGTCCAGGTGCTCAACAACAAGATCGGCCCGAACGTCTCCGCCGAGCACATCGACGTCAAGGAAGGCACGCAGGGCGGCGTCATCCGCGGCAACACGTTCAACGGCACCGGGATCAGCGGAGCGAACTCCGCCGACTCGTGGGTGGACGTGAAGGGCACCGGCTACCTCATCGAGGGCAACACCGGCACCTTCGCCTCGCCCGGCACGTTCAGGAACGGCTACGAGACGCACAACCCGAGCACCACGCCGTCGTTCCTGAACGGCTGCGGCAACGTGTGGCGCGACAACAGGTCCGACCTCGGCAACGTCGGTGAGTACGGCGTCTACGTCGTGTCCACGTCCAAGTGCAAGGAGAAGCCGAACGTCGTCCACGCCTCGAACACGGTCACCCGTGCGAAGAAGGGCCTGACGAACGTCCCGGTCACCCCGTAACAGTCGGGGGTTGCAGGGGTCCCGATCGGTGTACGGCGGCGTCGCCGATCGGGATCTCCTGCTAGACAGCCGATCGCAGTGCCCGCACCTCGTCGCGCAACGCCCGGACCTCCTGCAGCAGCAGGTCGTCGTGCGATGCGGTCCTGGGTGCGGGCAGGGTGATCTCCTCCTGCATCGCGCTGCACACCACCGCGATGAACAGGTTGAGCATCGTGAACGTCCCGACCAGCAGGTAGACCAGGAAGAAGACCCACGCGAACGGCTTCTGCCCCATCAGGTCGCGCATCACGTCCGACCAGCCGTCGCCGGTGGTGATCTGGAACAGCGTCAGCAACGTCGGGCCCAGGCCGGAGAACCGCGGGTCACCGGTGTCGCCGAACAGGTTGCTCGCGATCACGCCGCCGACGTAGACGAGCAGCACCAGCAGTCCGGACAACGACACCAGGCCGGGAATCGACCTCACCAGCGCCGTCACCACGCGCCGCATGCTCGGCACCATCGCGACGAGCCGCAGAGCCCGCAGGATGCGCAGCGAGCGCAGCACCGACAGCGGCCCCGCGGTGGGGATCAGCGCGATGGCCACGATCACGAAGTCGAAGACGTTCCACGGGTCCTTGAAGAACTTCCAGCCGGACGCGTAGAGCCGCGCGGCCAGTTCGAACGTGAAGATCACGAGTGCGAGATGGTCGATCGTCGTCAGCACGGGACCGAACTCCGCGTGCAGGAACGTCGACGTCTCTGCGCCCAGCGTGATCGCGTTGACCACGATCACGCCGATGATGAACAGCTGGAACCGGTTGCTCTCCACAACCGAGCCGACGCGGGCGCGCAGCATCTTCACTCACCGCTCCTAGCACAGGGGTTTTGGAACCTATCGGCGGTGGAAGCGGTCCAACTGTTCACCCGGTCGTGTTGATCAGCTCCAGACGGCTGGCGGTGCGCACGAGGTCGAGGGAGTCGCCGCCGACGATCTCGCTCAACGGGTGATCGCTCACCAGCGTCAGCCGGACGTCGCGGTCGACCAGAACGTCCACGACGTTCGAGAACCGTTGCTGCGCCTCACGATCGCAGGTCTCCAGCCGCGGCACTGCGGTGATCACCCAGTCGTCGTAACGATCCGCGAGCACGAGGTAGTCCTGCGTGGACGTCGGTTTCTCGCACAGATCACCGAAGTCGAACCAGATGCGGCCGCCGTCGATCCCGAGTGCGGTGACGTCCCGGCCGTTGATCTCCAGAACGACCGGCGCGGCCGGAGGTTCGGCGTCGGTGACGATCGAGCCGGTCTCGAACCGGGAGCGCGGGCGGCCGTGCAGGTGCCGGTAGTCGGTGGCGCCGTTGAGCTCGACCGCGTCCATCAGTTCCTTCACCAGCGCGATGCCGGGCAGGAAGTGGTCGTGGTACAGCGGGTTGGGCAGCAGGCCGTCCGGCGGGTAGTTGGACGTGGCGACGACCATGACACCGCGCGCCTTCAGGACTTCCAGCAGGCGGGTCATCAGCATCGCGTCGCCGACGTCGTGCAGGTGGAACTCGTCGAACGCCAGCACGTCGCAACGGCCGATCAGCTCGTCGACGGCCTTCTTCACCGCGCCCGGTGAATGCAGACGGGCTGAGATGCGTGCGTGCAGCTCCTGGAAGAAGGAGTGGAAGTGCACGCGGCGTTTGCGTCTCACGGGCAGCACGTCGAAGAAGGCGTCCGCGAGGAAGCTCTTGCCCCGGCCGACCGGCCCGTGCAGGTAGACGCCCCGGCGGCGCTCCCCCAGCTCCGCCAGCCGGTCGACGGCGACCAGCTGAGCGGCGTCCAGTTCGTAGCCGCTGCCCGACACGTGTGCGAGCAGCGCGTCGCGAAGATCCACAAGTACCCCCCGCGCCACCCTACGATCACACGCCCCGGCGCCACCGGCGACCCACCTCATCGTTGAGATTTCAATCACCTTAGAATCATTGGTAAGGCTTGCCTTATAAGCTGACCCGGCCTCGATTCCACCGATCAGAGGCGTGACCGACTTCTCCGCCCCGACAGGACCCACCGTGCGCTCACCGCTCCACCGCCTCTTCGCCGCGCTCGCCCTCACCCCGCTGCTGGCCGGTTGTTTCGCCGCGGGCGGTGACGCGAACACCGCGGCGAGCGGCCGGTTGAAGGTCGCGCTCGCCGTGCCGCCGGTGCAGGCGCTGTCGCCGTACAGCAACGACGCCACCGTGCTGGGCAAGCTGTCCGTGGCCGAAGGGCTCACCGCGCTGGGCAAGGACGGCGCCGCCGCGCCGGCACTGGCGAAGTCGTGGACCCGCAAGGACGACACCACCTGGGTCTTCGAGCTGCGCCAGGCGAAGTTCCAGGACGGCACGGAGTTCACCGCCGAGTCGGTCGTCAACGCGCTCGACCACGCCGGCGCGGCCAAGTCCAAGCCCCGCGTCCTCAGCGACGTGACGCTGACCGTGAAGGCAGACGACGCCGACACCGTCACGATCACCACCAAGACCGCCGACCCGGTGCTCCCCCTGCGGCTCGCCAGCCCCGCGCTCGGCATCCTCGCCGCGAAGGCGTACGCGGCGGACGGCACCGTCACCCCGATCGGCACCGGCACCGGTCCGTTCAAGATCACCAAGCTGACCGGGAAGACGGGCGCGACGCTCGACCGCTTCGACGACTACTGGGGCGGGAAGGCCAAGGCGGCCGGCATCGACGTGTCCTGGATCGCCGACGGTGCCGCTCGCACCAACGCACTGCGCTCGGGCGAGGTGGACATCGCCGAGTGGATCCCCACCGCCCAGGCGAAGCTGCTCGACGAGAACACCCGCCACGACGTGCCGTCCGTGCGGACCGACAGCCTGATCCTCAACACCGCCGCCGGCATCTTCACCGACGAGTCGCTGCGGGCCTCGGCCCACGCGGCCGTGGACGGTTCCGCACTCGTCAACTCGGTCTTCGGCGGCTACGCCGACGCCGCGCAGGGCCTCTTCGGACCCGCTGTCGGGTGGGCGTCCGGCCAGCGGGTCCCGGTGACCGGCAGGGCGACCGCCGCGACCGCCGACGAGATCAAGGCGAAGACGCAGGGCAGGACGCTGCGCCTGGCCGCCTACACCAACCGCGCCGAACTGCCCGAGGCCGCGTCCGTTCTGCAGCAGCAGCTGGAGAAGGCCGGGTTCACCGTCCAGCAGGACGTGCGCGAGTACACGCAGATGGAGGCCGACCTCCTCGCCGGCAAGTACGACGCGCTCCTGCTGTCACGGGTGACGCTGCTCGACACCGGTGACGCGGTCGCGTACCTCACGAGCGACTTCATGAGCACCGGCGTCTACAACATCGCCGACCTGAAGGACCCCGCGGTCGACCAGGCGATCGCCGCCGCTGCCGCGGAAGCAGGCACCGCGGAGCGGCAGCAGAAGATCATGCGGGCGGAGGCGGAGATCCTGCGCACCGGCGCCGTCATCCCGCTGGTCAACGAGCAGGTCGTGCAGGGCGTCAGCACGCGCGTCGAGGGAGTGCTGCTCGACCCGCGTGAGCGCTCGCTGATCACCGTCGACACCCGGCTGAAGTAGTGCGCGGTCTGGCCGGCCGCGTCGTCGCCGGAGCGGCTCTGCTGGCGACCGTCGCGATGCTGCCCTGGTTGTCCGGGACGGATCCCGCGCAGACGGTGCTGCGGGCCCGTTCCGGTGACCAGGACCCCACCCCGGAGCAACTGGCCGCCGTCCGGGACGAGCTCGGTCTGGACAACGGGCCGTTCACGCACCTCGCGCGGTGGCTGAGCGGCGACGCCGGCACCTCCTGGGTCTCGGGCGAACCCGTCCTGCCCGCGGTCTCGAACGCCTTCGCCGTCTCGCTCACGCTGATGGCCGGCGCCCTCGTGGTGACCATCGCCGTCGCCGCCCTGCTCTGCGCCCGCACCACGTACCTCGGATCGCGGCAGCTGCTGCGCGACAGCCGGGCGGGTACGGGGGCGGCGTTCCTCGCCGCACTGCCCAAGTTCCTGCTCGCCTCACTGCTCGCGACGGTGTTCGCGGTGTGGCTGGGGTGGTTTCCCTCCGGCGGCTGGCAGGGGCCCGCGTCGATGGTGCTGCCCGCGCTCGCGCTCGGCGTGCCGTCCGGGGCGGTGATCGGCGCCCTGCTCGAGCAGTCGCTGCCCGCCACGTTCGACGAGCCGTGGGTGCGGACCTGGCACGCCTGCGGGTTCACCTCCGGCCGCATCGCCTGGCACGCGCTGCGCGGCGCCCTGGCGGGAGTGCTCCCGCAGTTCCTGCCCAGCGTCGTCGGGCTGGTCGGCGGCGCGGTGGCGGTGGAGAAGATCTTCAACATCCCCGGCCTCGGCAGGCTCGCGCTGGACGCCGCACTGGCCCAGGACCTGCCACCGCTGCAGACCGCGACGCTGGGTCTCATCCTGCTCGGCTTCGCCGCGGGCCTGCTGGTCCAGCTCCTGCGCCGCGCTCTGCTCGGCCCAGCACTGCGCGACGGCGGGCTCACGGCCACGCGTCCCCCGGTCCTGCCGCCCCGTCGTTCGGCCCGCTGGGTGGCGGCGTTCTGCGCGGTCACCCTGATCACGCTGGTCGTGGCCGGGCTGCTCCGCGACCCGTTGCAGGTCGACACGGCCTCCCGCCTGCTGTCCCCGTCGCTCGCCCATCCGCTGGGCACGGACGCGCTCGGCCGCGACGTACTCGCCCGGCTCGGACACGGCGCGGTGCGCACGACGGGGGTCGCCGTCGCGGTGACGGCGGTCTGCGTGGTCCTCGGGCTGCTGCTCGCGCTGACCGGAAAGATCAGCTCGGGGCTGACCGAGATGATGTCGACTTTGCCTGCCGTCCTGGCCGGGCTGCTCACGACCGCGGTCACCGGCCCGTCCGTGTGGGGCGCCGCCGCGGCGGTCTGCCTGGTGGGCTGGACCCCGTACGCCGCACAGGCCGCTGCGCAGTTCGAGCAGGAGCGGGCGACCGATCACATCACCGCGTCGGTCGCGCTGGGCGCCTCACCGGCGCACCTGCTGCGCCACCACCTGCTCCCGGCCGTGCTGCCGCCCTTGCTGCGCAACGCACTGCTGCGCCTGCCCACCACCGTCCTCGTGCTCGCCTCACTCGGTTTCCTCGGTCTGGGCGAGCAACCGCCCACCCCTGAGTGGGGCCGGCTGCTGTCGGAGAACCAGCAGTACCTCGAGCTCGCGCCGTGGACGACGCTCGGACCGGCCTGCGCGCTCGTCCTGCTTTCGGTGCTCGCCGTGACCGGCACCGCGACGCGACGCCCGGCACGCCGATCAGCGGCAGCGTCCGGCCTACGATCGGCCACGTGAGCAATGTCGAGGCCGAGCCCGCGGAAGTGACGTGCAGCTCCACCCCAGGTGGGGCGGAGGTCCTGGAGCCGAGGGACGTACCGCTGGGTGGTCCGCGCGCCATGTCGGTGCGCCGGACGTTGCCGCAGAAGCAGCGATCGCTCATCGGCGCGTGGTGCTTCTGCGACCACTACGGGCCCGACGACGTGAAGATGGACGTCGCCCCGCACCCCCACACCGGGCTGCAGACCGTCAGCTGGCTCTTCACCGGCGAGATCGAACACCGCGACAGCCACGGCGTGCACGCGTTCGTGCGGCCGGGCGAGCTGAACCTGATGACCGGCGGACGCGGCATCGCGCACTCCGAGGTGTCGACCCCGTCGTCCACCGTCCTGCACGGCGTGCAGCTGTGGGTCGCGCTGCCGGACGCCCACCGGGACGCCCCGCGCGACTTCCAGCACTACGCGCCGCCGACGGTGACGCTGGACGGCGCCGCGGTGCGGGTGTTCCTCGGCGAACTGGCGGGTTCGACGTCTCCTGTGACCACGTTCACACCGCTGCTCGGCGCGGAGATCATCCTGCCCGCAGGGGCAACGATCGAGCTCGGCGTGGCTCCCGGGTTCGAGCACGGCGTCCTGCTCGACACCGGTGACGTCACCGTCGGCGAAACCGCTCTCACCCCCGGCGCGCTCGGCTACGTCGGCACCGGCCGCACCGCGCTGACCTTGGGAACTCGGGACGGCGCAAGGGTTGTGCTGCTCGGCGGCGAGCCGTTCGGCGAGGAGATCGTCATGTGGTGGAACTTCGTCGGCCGCACCCACGACGAGATCGTCGCCTACCGGGACGAATGGCAGGCGGAGGCCGAAAGGTTCGGCCGGGTGGACGGTTACGACGGCGTCCGTTTGCCAGCACCACCACTTCCCGGTGGCCGTCTGCGTCCGCGCGGCAACCCCGCGTGACGGTTGTCAAAAGTCATACTCCCGGACCGTTGAAAATCACGTTCCGATCGCTTTTCCTGAGCGAGGCATCCACGAAGGTTGCCGCGCGTCTAAGGGGGCATGACGAACGTGACACGAGTGGGCGCCGAGTCCGTCTTCGCCTTCATCGCCCCGTCCGGGCGCCCCATGCCCGTCGAGGTCGAGCTCGGCTACCGCGCCGACGACCCGCACGCCGTGACCATGACGTTCCGCATGGGACGCCAGGAAACGGTGTGGCTGGTCAGCCGCGACCTGCTCGCCGACGGACTGATCACCACCAGCGGTGCGGGTGACGTGCGGCTGCGGCCGTACAACTCGACGACCGCCGTGCTGGAGCTGCGGTCCGACGTGTCGGAGGCCATCTTCCACGTGCGGTCCTCCGAGCTGCAGGAGTTCCTCAACTCCACGTACGACGTAGTCGCCCCCGGTCACGAGAACGACTACGTCGACTTCGACGCCGAACTGCGCAAGCTGCTCGACTAGGTGGCGTGGCCCGGAACGTTGCCGGGCGAATTCGCGGTCAGACGCGAGGTGCCCTGCTGAGCGTGAATCACCTCGCCAACGGTCCGGGACGCGCCACTAGATGACTGATTCCGTGAAGTTCGGGTGAAGTCGGCCCGGTGCCGGGGCATGGGAGGAGGGTGTTCAAGATCAATGTGTGACGAAAGACCTGAACACCCTCCTTACCGCACTGTACGTGCTGGTC